>JBBWVW010000182.1:0-67533 GCA_050256425.1 Arenicellales bacterium
TCTTCTACTCCTGTGGGAAGGCAAGTATGGCAAGGGCACATGGACAACGGATGATAACGGGGCCCTGTGCTGGCATGTGTGGTCGTGGGATGAGGTGCTATGCCAGGCTTTTTATCACAATGATGATGTTGTGAGCATCGTCTTCAAAGGAGAAACGTCGCTCGCCCCTGAACTACAAGAAGGCAATACTCTTGTTAATTCGGCAGCAGGGTTGGAATCACCTGCAAAATTCGTGTTGGGACTAAGTGAGGATTTCACCGATAAGCTGTTAACAAAAGAAGAGGCCACTGATTTACTCTCCGGGCAAACGGTTATCTGGGGGCCGGGTCAGGGCCTTTATTATTCAGCTGATTTAACGCTCATGAAAATCTGGAATGGGGTACGCGGAACCGGCACATGGAGCGTGTCGGATGAAGGCGCTGTCTGCTGGCATGTTCCAGGTTGGGGTAAAACGCCGTGTGAGTCCTATTATTACAAGGGTGAGGAATTGATGGCGATATTCGAAGGTGTACACAGCAAAGCCCGCAAACATGTAGAGGGCAACACGATCGGTTCTTTTTGACTTACGGTGTTTTACCAAATTGAACTGACAACAACATGAGATGTTAATGACACTGGTGAATGAGCGACGCTCGGTATGGCCGTACTATGCTGTTTCCCTAGCCAGTGGAGTGGTCGGGGCGGCGTTACTCTTTTACAGCCTCGGGTCAAATGTCCCAGCCAAAGAAGCGCTACACAAATTTAGCGGCACCGTTGACAAGTTGTTCATAATTGATGACTTGTCGGGCGTACGGACGGGATTCATGAAGCCTATGAACTCTATCCACTTCACCCTTAAAGAGGGCGAAGAAGAATTTCGATATCCGAGTAGTTGGCCCGGCTACACCAAAATCTATGAACAACTATCATTTCATGTGGACGTCTGGGTGCGACGATCTGATATCGGCAATGGCAGACCACTGGTGGTATTTAGGTTAGAGCAGGAAGTGCCGAAGAACTGGATCGTGACTCCATTTTCTATCAGTTACGAGAAGATCGCTGAATCACAAAACCGTAAAAGGCATTCTTACGTCCAGCTAGGCACAATCCTATTGGCGTGTTCGGCAGGTTTCTTGTTGATTGCTGTGTTGTTTGGTATCTGGAATCGTCGAAAAAACAGGATCGCGGTTCAGTAGCACCAGTCCGTTTGTTTACTGGGATTTCAGAATCAGGCGTGTCTGCCGTGGCTCTGGGCACAGCCCTGGAACCCCATGAAACATGGAGAGGTATCTTGAGGATGGCTAGGAAATCTCGGCAACAACGCCGTCTTCTATTAAAAGGAATCGCGGCATCAGCATTGGCGCCACGGCTCGCAATCGGCAATGCACCCACCAATCCAGATGTGGTGATCATCGGCGCCGGGATTGCTGGCTTAGAGGCTGCGAGAACACTGACAAAACAAGGTGTGAGTTTCATCCTGATCGAGGCCAATAACCGTATTGGGGGTCGTGTTCATACGAATAACAAAATTTTTAGTGTGCCGTTTGATACCCATGCTCACTGGATGAGGGCTTCACCGACGAACCCGTTGATCTCCCATGCGCAAAGCAATGGCTTTGACGTCTATCGAGACCATGGCCGGCAACAGTATTTTGTGGGCGACCGTAAAGCCACCGAGCAGGAGCTGACCGACCTTCGTAAAACCGATGCACTGTTTAATAGCAGAATCAGAAGTTCTGCCCTGAGCTCGGCAACGGGACCCGAAGACAATGCCCACACCGCCCTTGGTGAGGATTTTTTTGAACGACCCTGGGGATATACGGTTGCATCAGAGTATGGCGTGTGGGACATGGCGCAGGATTCTAAAGACTGGTCACCAAAAAGCTGGTGGAACACTCTGGACGCAGACAATTGGTTCTGCGACGAAGGCTATGGTTCGGTTGTAGCCCACTATGGCCGGGGCATACCGGTCAGCCTAACGACAGCAGCTTCAGAGATTGACTGGAGCGGCGAGCATGTCGAGGTAACAACCTCAACTGGAAAAATCAGGGCACGCGCCGCGATTTTGACGGTATCGGTAGGTGTACTCGCGGCTGAACGCATTAAGTTCACCCCCACCCTGCCGGTTGAAAAACAAAAAGCAATCAACAATATAGATATGGCGGTCATGAACTACATCGGCCTGTTGTTCAGTGAAGATATTTTTGGCTTTGGCCCAGATACTTATGTCTATCAGCAACAAATTGATGAAACCGGTGTGGGATACCTCACCAATACCCACCATTCGAATCTTACTTACGGCTATGTCGGGGGCAGCCAGGCAAAAGCATTAGAACGAGAGCCCATGGAGACGGCCATTGCTTACGGCCTGGGCGGTATCAAAAGCATACTGGGCAATGACATAGAGAAGCGTTTTGTAAAAGGCTTTGCCACAGCTTGCGGGAAAGTCCCGTTATTCGATGGCGCATACTCTGCCGTCAGGCCGGGTAGGTCTGCCGCTCGCGCAATCCTTGGTAGAACCCTCGCTGAAAAACTCTTTTTTTCAGGCGAAGCAACCCACACAGTGCAGGCCAGCACGGTCAATGGTGGATTGGAAAGCGGTCGAGAGGCTGCAAACCAGGCTGCTGCCTACCTCAGAAAGACAACTTAAAAATCCCGCAGCGCTGGCTTACGGTCCGGCGCCAGAGACGGTGTCTTCCGGCAGTGTGTGAGCAGATTGCTTTAATCGCTTGAGCGCTGCAGACGAAACCAGGCGAAGTTCTGTGTCTTGGCGGCGGGAGTAAGGTGAGGCTCGCGACGTTCTTCCTGCAGGATAAATTGTGGGCCAAGCACATCAAGCAACGCTGGCACATCGTATTGCACGATATCCAGACCGCTACACCGCGTTGGGCCATCGACTGCAAACGTTCCGATGATTAAGTGCCCCCCCAGTCGCAGACTTTTTTCCAGCGCCTGGCAGTAAGCCTGGCGCTGCGCGCTCTTTGTCAAAAAGTGAAACACGGCCCGGTCATGCCATAGATCGACCTGTCGCTCAGGCTGAAACTGCGTTATATCACCAACGTGCCATCGGACCTGATTCGCCTTCTCACCCAGGCGTTGCTGTGCGACCGCCAAAGCATGGCCTGAAATGTCCAGCACCTGGATGTCCCCAAATCCGTGGGTTAACAGACGATCCACCAACACGCTGGCACCACCTCCTACGTCCAGGATGCTCGAATCACGCGCTATCCCGGTCGCCTTAATCAGCGACAGAGAACAGGCAGGTTCTGTCTGATACCAGCTGACTTCGCTCGCAGAGTTATCGCGATAGACCGCCTGCCAGTGCTCCTGGTTGTCGATTTCAGATTGATTCATTGGCTTGTCCTCGCTGACCTCGTCATCCAAAGATTGATGCCCAATTGATTTTGGATCAGCAACCTACTGCTAGCATACCAACACCGACGACTAAAACCGCGGTTCGCGAATCAGGAATCACCAGCAAGATTGTTGTGCGCATCGAGTGACTGAATAAACTGGATCACGTGATCGGCGACCATGGCTCCTGCCTCCAGCAGAAGTGAATGCTTGTAACCGGGCAAAATCACGAGTTCAGAATCAGCTAATGCTGCATCCATCTGGCGATTCAGACGCGGGCTACAGCCACCGTCGTTCTCTCCCGTGAGAACCAGACAAGGCGCGGTGACCTTGTGAATCCATGGCGACATCTCCGTGGTGGCGTAAATTCGAAACACATTCAGGAAAACATCAGGGTCAGTATTGATAACCTGCTGCAACCGCTGTTCAACCACATCCGGATGGGCCGCAATGAATTCATCGGTAAACCAACGGTTTGTCAATGTTGGCAGTACCTGGGCAATACCATCTTTTTCCATAGCGCTGACCACTGCCCCAACCTTGGCGCTATCGTCTTCGGTGCGAAAAGCAGCAGTCGATAATAGTCCAACCGAAAGTACATGCTGTGGGTACTTGAGCGCGTAGGCCGGGCCGATCATCCCGCCTAGAGAGTGACCGGCAAAATGGGCCTGCTCAAAACCACTTCGCTGGCGCATCTCCTCCAGATCCTCAACCAGATCATCCAACACAAAATCGCCATCTGGCAAAGGCGACTCGCCATGACCACGCAGGTCATAGGTCACCACTGTGAAATGTGCAGCCAGCGATGGCAGAGCCTTATACCAGGTCTGGCGCGATGCACCGATGCCATGGATCAGAAACAGCGGAGGCCCCTGCCCTGTAATACTGAAGCTGCAGGCGATACTGTCAATCATCTGACGCTAACCACCCAATGCCTTGTCAGAAAAGAGTTCGCCTCCTCGGGCCCAGTCGCTTGGCTCGACATCACACAGGATCACATCGACGGCATCGGGCGTGCTGTTCGCGGTTTTGCACAAAAGCATCAGTCAAGGCGCGCGCCACATCATCTCGAGTGGCACAGGGCGCAGTATCCGCAATACTGTTGTCCCAGGGGTTATAGACCTCAATACGCTCATCGCGGTCGATCTTCTCACCGGCGATCCGCAACGTCTCGTGAATCGGCGTTGTGGTCTGTGCAGCAATACTGGTCATGATCGTATCTCCTGAGCATGATTCAAGGCATGGCTGAAGATATCGAAGTTTCGACAATCTTCAATTTCAATATCAAGCCGGCGATTGACGATAAACGGAACTCGCTGCTCCGAGAGTCCACCATGGGAGCGCAATGGCTCCTTGAGTCCTGATAGATCATGTTTCTCTGGCGCACTGCCCAGAACATGGTCACGGGTACTGATCACCACGAGGTCGCCGATACGATCAGCCGGCAGATCGAATTCTGCGCATGCAGCCTCTTGCGTAAGCACAGTTTCGATACCCGCCTGTTCTTTCAACGCGTCCAGCACCCTGGATTTATCTACTTCTGGCGCCAGATACACTGTAGCGAAACCACCCAGTGCACCGTGGTGGACCACATAGGGGTCGGTAATCGGGAGAATTACCCTGGAACCGCTATATCCGGCCCGCTGCAACAGGGGTTCGAGGTAAATTACATTGGGCTCCCCTGCTGCGTCATGTTTCGCCTTCATGCCATGATCAGCTGTCACGGCAATGGTTGCACCCATACCATCAAGCTTTGCCAGATAACGGTCCATCATCGCGTAGAACGCATTGGCCACCGGCGCCCCCGGGGCATGTTTGTGTTGAATGTAGTCGGTGGTGGATAGATACATGATGTCCGGACGCATGGATTCCATCAGCACTACACCGGCCGCAAATACAAATTCAGATAACTCGGCGCTGTAAACATCCGGCAGCGGCATACCCACGCGATCCACAATGTTCTCGATGCCATGCTCGGCCAGCGTCACCTGGTCCGCATGTTCAGACGAAAAACAGACTGCACTGTCGCCGCTAATATCGAGCCCGACACCGAGCAGCCGGCGCAGTTTATCTTTCGCCGTAATCACAACCACCGTCGCACCAGCCTGATTGAATCCCGCCAGGATGGTAGGCACCCGCAGTAACGCCGGGTCATTCATCATGACTTCGGTATCATTCTGGGAGTCGTAGTAAAAGTTTCCACATATGCCGTGTACCGCTGGAGGTGTGCCTGTCACGATAGACAGATTGTTGGGGTTGGTGAAACTGGGCACTACGCAGTTCGCATAGCCGAAAGTCGCTTGGTCACGCACCGATGCCAGAAAGGGCATCTCACCCGCATCAATGGCACGTTCTATATAACCACCGCCATCTGAGCCATCACCGCCCGGTTCAGAACCATCAATACACACCACCACAAGTGGATTTTGTGGCCAAGCGTAGTCACAGCCATTGACACTTACCAGTTTGTCTTGCATTGCTTTTTTGCTCACTGTTCAGACTCCCTACCCGTACCACCCGGGGAAGATGCTAAACCGCCACTGGACTCCCAGAGGCAATCCCCATCTCGCCCATGACCTCACGCATCGCGTCGGGTACACCGCGCATACGTCTGGTTTCCAGCCGGCCGATCATTCCGCCCAGAGAATCACCGGCAAAATGGGCCTGTTCAATACCACTTTGTCGGCGCACCTCCTCCAGATACTCAACCAGATCATTCAACACAAAATCGCCATCTGGCAAAGGCGACTCACCGATACCGTGACTCAGAAACAGCGCCGGGCCCTGCCCAGTGATATTGAACCCGCAGGCGATACTGTCGATCATCTGACGCTAACCGCCCAACGCCTTGTCAGAAAAGAGTTTACCTCCTTGGGCCCAGTCGCTTTTCTCGACATCAGTAAGTATCACATCGACGGCATCGGGTGTGCTACCGGCGGCCTGCACAAAAGCATCGGTCAGGGCGCGCACCAACTTGCGTTTTTGTTCGGGGGTGCGACCCGAAAACATCTGCACTTGAATCAGGGGCATTTAAGTTCTCCTTGAAAAATTGCACTTCAGAGGGTTGTGTCGGCCCGGGCCGAACTGGAGTCGGTAAAAAACGGCATGACATCCTGTGCAAAATGCTGTATGGCATCACGGGTCAGTTGCGGCTCCGAACCAAAATTGGGGCTCAGGATCAACCGATCGATACCCAGTTCAGCATAGGGTTCCAGCTTGTCGATCATCTCCTGGCGGGTACATATCAGCAGGCTCTCGGCCAATTCTTCCATACTCTGTTTGCGCGGTAACGGACGGATCATTCCGGCATCGACCAGACCCGGGCCTGTATAGACATTATCGAAGCGACTGTAATATGCATAGGCTTCGCGGATCCGCTCCTTTTTTTCAGCCTCGGTGCTGGCCAGAAACGCGACCCGCGATAGGCTCAGGGAGAGGCCCTGCGCCTTCACACCCATCTCGATCTTGGCCCGCTTGAATGCGGCCACCTGATCCACCAGTAACTGGTGGTTGCCTGAAAGTGGGGTGGTCTGAATATGAAACCCCCTTTGAGTACAGCGGTAAATGCCTTCCGGGTTCATCACCGCAATCACAATCGGAGGGCCACCCGGGCGAACCGGGCGGGGCATGATGGTCAGCGGATCAAAACAGTAGTACTCGCCATCCCAGCTGACCTCTTCTTCGGTCAGAAGCGCCCGTAACACATTCAAAGCCTCATCGAACCGGGCACGCGTCTCGTCCATCGGCACCCCAAGGCGTTCCATCTCATATCGGAAAGCGCCTCGACCCACGCCCAGTAACAGGCGACCTTCGGTGAATATATCGGCAACCACCACTTCTCCGGCGTAAACGCGCATATCGTGCAGCGGCAACACCACGACGGAGGTCATGATCTTGATGTTCTGAGTGTGCGCTGCGATCTTGACGGCGAACTGAAGGGGTGCCGGCATCATCAGACAGTTGATGAGATGGTGCTCGGTAATCGACACCGCATCGAAACCGGACTGATCTGCCAGGATCGCCTGGGCAAGCATATCCTGGTAGACCTTGTCCCCGCCGTAATTTTTATCCGGATAGTCCGCTGACAGCTGAATACTGAAATCCATGTGGTCCTAGCCCGCTGCCTATTCGGTTACAGTCTGCTCTTTATCCGGATCGTTAATGGAAAATTAGCCAGCGCGATTCAGACTGTACCATCGAGTGTACCCAGAGATTGATAAAGATCGGGGCGCCGATCACGGAAAATACCCCACTCCTGGCGTTGCGAGCGCAAGGAATCGAGATCGAACCGGGCTGTGATCACCTCCTCACGGTCTTCACTGGCCTGAGCGCAGATCTCTCCTTGTGGACCTGCGATAAAAGAGCCCCCGTAGAAATCCAGGGTGTCTTCGTCCCAGATTTCTTTTCCAATACGATTACTTGCAGCAAGTGCGACCACGTTGGCCGCGGCGTGTCCCTGCATGACACGAGTCCAGTGAGCGCGCGAGTCAATCTCCGGTGCCCGTGGCTCACAGCCGATAGCAGTCGGGTAGAGCAGAATCTCAGCACCCATCAGCGCCATGGCACGTGCCGCTTCGGGAAACCACTGATCCCAGCAAATGCCTACACCAATGCAACCTGCAGCCGTATGCCAGACCTGGAATCCCGTGTCGCCCGGGCTGAAGTAGAACTTCTCCTGGTAGCCAATGGCATCCGGAATGTGGCTCTTGCGGTACTTGCCAAGCACCGAGCCATCGGCATCGACGATAGCCACTGTGTTGAACAATGCCGTATTTGCCCTTTCAAAAAAACTGACTGGCATAACCACCTGCAATTCACGGGCAAGATCTTGCATGCGGGTGATTACTGGATGACCATCCAGCGGCCGGGCGAGGTCTCGGTACTCGTGTTTCTGCTCGGCACAGAAATACGGAGTCTGAAACAGTTCCTGTATCAGGACGACATGCGCGCCCTGGCTGGCGGCTTTGCGCACCAGCGCCTCAGCTCGATCCACATTGGCATCGGTGTCCCAACTGCAGGCCATTTGCGTGGCGGCGATAACGACTTGTCTCATGATAGTGCCGTGCTGTTGTTGCTTTTACTCAGGATGATGGCGACCCATGCCCGAAACTGTCAGCCGCTCCAGAGATTCTCACGGACCAATTCGTCCATGGTTGCCTGGATGCTCTCGTGCAGAATACCCACCATCGTATCGATCTGCTCCCGATCCAGTATCAGCGGAGGCGACATGACATTGAGATGGGCAATCGGTCGCACGATCAGCCCCCGCTCCTGGCAATGGCGTGCAATGCGACCGCCAATGCCCACCTCGTCTGGCAGCAAGGCCTTGGTTTCTTTATCCGCTACGTTCTCGATACACATCATGAAGTGGCTGCCGCGCACATCACCCACTATTGGATAATCGCGCAGGCCCTGCAGTTGGGACTCAAAGTAAGGGCCCAATTCACGAACGTGTCCGCAGATATCTTCACGCTCCATGATCTCGATATTCTTGACTCCGGCTGCGCAGACCACCGGGTGCCCCGAATAGGTGAAGCCATGTGTGAACATCGCGCCTTCCGCCTGAGGCACGCTGATGACGTCATAGATTTTCTCACAGAGGATCGTCGCTGACAGTGGCAGGTAGCCAGAGGAGATGCCTTTGGCGCAAGTAATCACGTCTGGTACCAGGTCAAAAACCGCTTCGGAAGCAAAAAAGTGGCCAAGCCGTCCAAACCCGGTTACCACCTCATCGGATATGTAAAGCACATCGTACTTGTCACAAACCTCACGGGTACGCCGGTGATAACCCGGCGGCGGCACGATAACTCCACCTGCGCCCATGATCGGCTCGGCAATAAAACAGGCGACATTCTCCGGTCCTAGTTCGAGGATCTTGTTCTCCAGATCCGCTACCTTCTCGGTGCAGAACTCCTCTACGCTCATGCCATCGGGGCGGCGGTAGGTATTGGGTGAGGGAATGTGGTGCACCAGATCTGGCGCCAGATCAAAACCCTGGTGATCGAAAGTAATTCCCGTCATCGACATCGCGAGATAGGTACTGCCATGATAACCATCGGTTCTGGCGATAATTTTTTTCTTGCTGGTCTGGCCAAGACGATTGAAATAAAAATGAATGATTCGTACCGCCGAATCATTGGCCATCGATCCGCCGGTACCCAAAAAAACATGGTTTAAAGATCCCGGTGTCAACTCGGCAAGCTTCGCTGCCAGTGTGGCCGCAGGCGGTGTGGTCAGGTGATTAAAAGTGGAGTAGTAGGGAATCTGGCGTACTTGGTCGGCAATTGCCTGCGCCATCTCCTCATTGCCATAACCAATGTTGACGCACCACAAGCCGCCAATACCATCTATATAGCGATTACCGTCAGAATCGAATACGTAGACCCCATCCGCATGGGACATCACCATAGAGCCTTCGTCCTTGAAAGAGGCGAAATTGGTCCAGGGGTGAATATTGTGATCGCGATCTTTTCGCCAGATCGACTTGGTATCGTATTTCATACTGGCAATTGTCATAAGAATTCCTTTCGTCGTCTGAGTTAGTTCAAATAGGGTTTTATCGGATATCTGCCTGGTTTCAGACGGAGTACATGCAACGATGCGTCAGGCTATCTGCATATCTTTCGCCGTTGTTCCTGATGCAGTGCCATGTGCATACGTTTCGTAAGCCGCGATATGATAGTCATCATCATTTGTTGTCTGGCGAACACTCGGCAACTCTTTCATCGCATTAAGCCATGTACGTATCTTTGTGCAATCAGTTGGTAATTCGAGACCCCGATAATGAGCCAAGACCCCAAAACGCTCAAAATGCGGATACATCGCGATATCCACCAGGGACAACAATCGTCCAAACCAGAATGGCCCGTTATCAGTATTCGAAAAGCCTTCCCGCTCGAGAAAATGCAAATTTTCCATCATCTGCGTTTTTAGCTGCTCTTGTACTATTTCATCTTGAGACAGCAAGATCTTGTAGAAGATGGGTATGATCTTAGCGTTATCAAAATCGATCCATATACGCGCAGCAGCGCGCTCTAAAGGAGAGGACGGAAGCAGACTATGGCTTGACGTGATTTCATCCAGGTATTCATTGATCACGGATGACTCATAGATCACAGCATCCCCATGCAGCAAAACCGGAACCTTGCTGTATGGGGATATCTTCTCAAACCACTCCGGCTTCTGATCGAGATTAATCTCTATCAATTCGAAATCCATTTCCTTTTCTGCCAGGACGATACGACTACGTTGGGCAAAAGGGCATACGGCTGAACTTATCAACTGAATCTGACTCATGATCTATCGCCGAACTTAATCTGCAGACCCTCTGATCAACTCTCGTAGCCCTTTAGCACATTGACCACGTTGATGCCGACTTCGTCAATATCATAACCACCCTCGAGCGCAAACAGCGTCGGTATCTCCAGAGCGCCAATCATCTCGCCCATCGTCAGGTAATCGGGAGTTGTCAACTTAAAGAAACTGATCGGGTCGTTTTCAAAAGTATCCACCCCAAGGGATACCACCAGGTACTGTGGTGCAAACTCATCGATGTGCTCAAGTGCATTGGATAGTGATTCGCGCCATTTTGAGAACGGTGTGCCCGGCGGCATCGGATAGTTACGGTTGTAACCCATACCGGCGCCCAATCCCATCTCATCCGCGTAACCGAGAAAATGCGGGAAAGCATCTTCGGGATCACCGTGCAATGAACAGAAAAGTACGTCATCGCGCTGGTAGAAAATATCCTGGGTGCCATTACCGTGATGAAAATCTACGTCCAGTATGGCGACGCGCTCAGCACCGTTATCGCGTAAATACTGGGTCCCGATAGCCACATTGTTCAGGAAACAATAGCCGCCAAACATATCGCGTGCGGCGTGGTGGCCAGGAGGCCGACACAGTGAAAACATGCCGTGCTCACCCGCCAGCAGACCCTGCGCCCCAGTCAGCGCGACATCCTTGGAGGCCAGCGCCGCAGGCCAGGTGCCCTCGGTGATTGTGGTTTCTGCGGCCATCGCGTAATACCCGATCTTGCCCTCGATGAAACGCGGCACTCGACACTGCATGCGCCTGGCCGGCCAGACAGTCGCCATCGCCTCGCCCGCGTACCCAATCTGGTGCCACTCATCCCAGGCAGTCTCCAAGAAAGAAACAAAATCAGCGTCGTGCACTGCCAGTACCGTGTCGAGCGGGTAAGATGTGGGCTCTTCGATCTCCCCGAGATTGGACTGACGCACCGCTTTGACGACCATATCGGCCCGTGAGGGTCGCTCGAAAGGCTGAACCAGCTCACCCCCGTAAAGCTCGGTTTTCGCATCACGCAGTCGGTGCTGTTCGCTGTATATGGTTTTCATGATGTCCCCCCTTCCGGTAAATGCCCAATTAAACAGGCAAGCGCTCTGTCTGAAGATGGCCAACCAGTCGGCCCAAAAAATCCCAGCAATGAGCCAATTGCCCAACATCTACGTACTCATCCGGTCGATGAGCCTGCAGAATGCTTCCGGGACCGCAGACGACACAAGGTACGCCCACCTGTTCACCGAACAACCCCGCCTCTGAACCAAAACTGATTTTTCCTGGAGCCTGGACATCATCCAGCAGCGTCTGGATGAAACGTACGACCGGAGCATCATCTGCTGTGCGCAAACCCGGGTATCCGGCCAGCGCTTCAAAAGAGATGCCGGTCTGTGAATCCACCGAGTGCATCAGAGGTGTCAGTACCTCATCGACGTAGCTAACGACCTGCTGAAAATATCCCTGCGCGGTCTCCTCGGGTAAATGGCGAACCTCGAAACTGAACTCACACTGATCTGGCACTATATTCAGCGCCCTACCGCCGTGAATCGGCCCCACATGCAACGTGCTGTGGGGTACACGATAAGCGTTATCGATCGGGCCCGTCTCGGGCACTGCCGAATAGATCCGTCGTATATGACAGATCAGTTCTGCAGCGATCTCTACGGCATTGACACCCTCGACCGGATAAGCGGAATGCGCGGCCCGGCCGCGGACGTTAACGCGCCACCCTTGTTTGCCTTTATGGGCATTGATTATTTTCATACTGGTAGGCTCGCCGACAACCCCCATAGTCGGGCACACCGGCAAGGTCTCCAACAGATCCAGTAGCCGGCGCACGCCGATACAGCCAATTTCTTCATCGTAGGAAAGGGCTATATGGATTGGTGTCTGTAGCGGCATTTCAAGCATTTGAGGCACCTGCGCGAGTACGCAGGCAATAAAACCTTTCATGTCAGCCGTGCCGCGACCAAAAAACCGTCCATCCTTCAGCGCAACCGAAAAAGGATCCGTCGACCAGGGTTGTCCATCTACCGGAACAACGTCGGTATGACCTGACAGCATCACTCCGGGTAAGTCCTGGGGCCCAATGGTGGCATACAGATTGGCCTTGCCTCCAGTTTCGTCGTGAATCCGCTGACTCGCGATCCCGAAACGGCTGAGATATTCCTCTACGTAAGCTATAAGCTCAAGATTGGAGTTACGACTGGTCGTATCAAAAGAGACGAGGTCATGTAACAGTTTGGTCAGGCCTGGATCCAGGGCTCGTGATTCAGCTAGTGAAGAGCTCACAGATCACCCGGGACACCGTAAGCTGGAGCCGCAGAAGGGTTGAGAGCTCTATCGAGGTAATCCTGCATCTGCGGCTGGTAGCGGCTCCATAGCGCACGCAGTTCATCGACCGGATCATCAGACCAGTCCACCCGCAGATCCACCAACGGCCAGGATTGTTCAGATGTCACCAGCAATGCAGCTGAGTGTGTTGGGCCCTCTTCGCCGCCCGCATTCACCCCAGCCTCCAAAGCGCAAAGCAAACGTTCGGCGAGGTGCAGATCCCCGTGCTGAACAAAGGCTTGTGTCATTACCCCAGGCACCTCGGTTGAGGACAACAGATTGCCTGCAGCAACACAATAAGCGCCTTGCGAAACGGCGTTCGTCCCCAGGATCTGATTCCCGGTTTGCTCGGCAATGGTGCCTCGCAGATCAACAGCTGTGACTTGGCGATATTGCGCATGAGGCCTTTGGTCCATCACCTTTAACACAGCTGACGCTGCGTCCATGCCCGCCTCCATCAGATCGAGCACCTCGTTACCAATAGAAGGGTCAGTGACATTCTGTGTCGCTACTGCGCCCGCACCCGCTCTCGCCCAGGGACAGCGACTGCCTACGCTGATACTCGAGGTCGTGATCGCCACTCCGGCCATAGCGGTGCGCTCGCAGACGCCAGCAATAGAGAAAGTCATGACGATTATGCCTCGCCCGCTGTCTGCTGACCCTGCAGTCCAAAAAAAGAATCATCTGGATAAGGTTCCAAAATTTCCATAGTGCCTTCACGTAGTCGTGCCACATGCGTCGCCTTGCCGGCAACAATCTTGCGGTAAAATATTGAAGGCACTGCGGGGGACACAATCGCAAAAGCATCAGCCGCGCGATAATCTGCAATCAGCATCCGCCGCGAACGATCTTCAGATAAATTCGGCCCACCGCCATGTAATGTCCAGATGTCCATCAGGCATACATCTCCAGCTTTACCGGTGATACTGTCGGCACGCTGATCAAAGCTGTCAAAAAGATCTGGATCGGTAGAGCCAATGAACTTGCCATCGCGAAAATGGGTGTATCGTTCCTGGTGTGATCCTGGAACGACGCGCATGCACCCGTTTCCTTCATCCATATCATCCAATAAAAGCAATACCGTAATCCCATCATCGTTGGTGTGCGGATCAAAGGGGTGATCTGCATGGTACTCCACACGGGCTTTCATGCCTGGGAATTTATTGTTCAGTTTGCAATGGTGAAAGAAAACATCCGGGCCTATCAAATCGGCAATAACCTCCGGTACTATGCCTGCAAACAGCAGTGCCTGGTAATGCTGGGAAATATCGGCAGGGTTGGCAACCCTGCGCAAGCGTGGCTCAACAGCGCTGTGTCCCTGTTCCAGATCGAAACGTGCCTTGCCGTTCGGAGTATCGAATCCGTAGTTGGCCTCATAGGTCCGACTCTGCTCAACCCAGACGTCGAGCTGCTCCATCAGGCCTTGCCGAACTGTCTCAGGCACCAAGCCTGGCAACATCAGATACCCATCGCGATCAAACTGCGCTTTATCGGTATCGCTGAGCATATCAGGCAGGGTTGTCTGGGATAACGGCCGTTGCTTCGATTTCGACCAGCCATTCGGGGCGAGCGAGCGCGGGCACTACTAATCCCGTCGAACAAGGGTGCACGCCCTTAAGCCATTTACCCATCTCCTGATAGACCGCGTCACGGTAGCGTATATCAGTCAGATAGACCACGATGCGACAGATATGATCGAGTTGACTGCCAGATTCGTGTAGCAGCATCTGGATGTTCTCCATCGCTTTTGCCGTCTGCGCACCCGGATCACCCGAATGCAAGGACTCACGGGTATCAAGATCCTGAGCGACCTGACCCCGCAAAAATACCGACGTACCGCGCGCGACCACCGCCTGGCACAGGTCGTTATCAAGTTCTTGCTCCGGGTAAGTCTCGCGCGTATTAAACGACCGAATCCGTTGATGAACCATGCCTTGTTTCTCCTCCTTTGTCGGGGCACCTGGGGTGCGCCGGGAACGATTTTCAGCGATTCGGATCAAGCCGTGTCGCTTTTCTTTGCTGGCGCTACCCTATCAGACAAATTGGCCGACCGCCTAACAAAATCGAGTGAATCTTCCCAGTCAAAATTACGATAAACCGCAGCAAGATGAGCAAAAGGCGGGGACTGCGCAAACAACTGAAAGGTCAGGCGGTGCCCGGCGTAATCGGAATTCAGAAGGTCCCGGGCAAAGGCTAGAAGCTTGCGCCGATCCTCAGCCTGCCAATCGTCATTAATCGAGTAAAACTTATCCAGCCATGGGCCCGTCTCCTGGTCTGCAAAGCAGGCAAAATCCGGGGTCACGCAGATTTGGCCGCCGCACAGTTCCCGTGCGAGATGCATCATCGCGGGCAGGTTCGAACAGGCGTGCACCCGGCCAGTAAAAAGCAGCGACTGGTTGGGCATTAACAAACCATTAGGGCTTTTCTCAGCCAGCGCTATGGCGGCTGTCAGGTGTGCGTTAATACCCTCACGGTAAACAGCCAGTTGTGCCAATTTTTCCTGTACCGCCTGCTGCTTATCCAGCCCGGTCTGACGAACATTGAACAGCGCTGCACCGATCATCATGTCGGCATACTTCAAGATACGCTGGACAAACGCAAAAGCCGAATAACGATGCAAGGTCGCACGAATAAAGACAGCGGCCTGTGTATGTCGATAAAAAAGAACATTCTCCCACGGGATCAGCACATTATCGAAGATCACTAATGAGTCAATCTCGTCAAAGCGATTAGACAACGGGTAATCTTCAATCGGAGCCCGACCTGTGAAGCCAGTGCGGCAAATCATGCGGATGCCGGGAGAGTCGAGGTCGCAAATAAAACCAACTGCGTAATCCGAGTAAGCCTCGTTACCCCAGTTTGCAATTGTGGGCTTGGTAAAGGCCTGGTTGGCATATGCCGCCGCTGTCTCGAACTTGGCGCCGCGTACCACGATACCGGCATCGGTCTCTTTCACCATGTGCAACAACATGTCAGGATCCTGATCCTGGGGCGCCTTGGAGCGATCGCCCTTTGGATCCGTGTTGGCTGACACGTGGAATGGATCCTGCTGGATTACACGATCAATGTGATTGGCAATATTTTTTGAGAACTGAGCATCAACCTGGTTCAACACATCCTGGCCATCATACAGCGACCACATCTCACCAACGGTTTCATCGCCCACCCGGGTCACCACCCCACCGATGTCATCAAACACTGCATCAGTCGAGGCGCGTTTGTCCTGCCAGTCAGCCGGCGTATAAGGCAGCTTCAGTCCAACAGAGAATGCTTCGCCCGCATCATCCTGATAGGTCATAACCGAACGGGTTGCCGCCTCGTGTTGCATGTCATAGACCCGCGCGCGGATATCCACCAGCGGTTTAAACATGGGGTGCCGGGTGACATCAGCTACTTTTTCCCCATTCATGAATACCTCGCGGCCATCTCGAATCGACTCGCGATACTCGTTCCCCGTTCTGATCATTGCATACCCCTCTTTATTAGCTGTTTTCCATCTGGACAACTACCCATGCACTGGGTCTACAGCATCTCAAACCGACATCATCGCTGTTCGCAGATGATTGTAAAATATGATTTAATTATAAATTGAATCAGTTTTTTATATGCAATATTCACTGCGTCAACTCCGTCACCTGGTCTGTGTTGCTGAGCATCAGAGCATCTCACGGGCAGCGCGCGCGCTTTTTCTCTCACAACCGGCCCTATCGACCTCGATTGCTCAACTGGAACAGACGCTAGGCCTGCAACTGCTGATTCGTCATCATGCACGAGGGGTATCGCTCACCCCGGCAGGAAACACTTTTCTGGCCCAGGCCCGCTCACTGCTGGCTCACGCCGAAGAGGTCACGGCAGCTAGTCGAGCCCTCGGTGAATCGGTCCAGGGCATCCTCGAAGCCGGCTGCTTTTGGACATTGTCTCCCTTCTTCTTGCCAGGATTGCTGGTGCTGGCGCGGCAGCGACACCCGGAACTACAGATCCAGATTACCGAAGGGCCTCTGGATGAACTGCAGACTTTGCTGCGTAACGGCCAGATAGAAATGGCCTTGTTATATGACATCGATCTTGGCCGCGACCTGGAACGCGATACCCTAGCCCAGGTCGAGCCCCATGTACTCCTCCCTGCCGGACATCGTCTGGCAGATCAGGCTAGCGTTTCACTACGCGCCCTGCGCAAAGAGCCTTTTATCCTGCTCGACCTGCCGCACAGTCGAGACTACTTCCTGGGGTTCTTTCAGAAAGTCGGGTTCGAGCCACAGGTGCGTCATCGCAGCCGATCTTTTGAATTGGTACGAGGACTCGTCGCCAGCGGTGAAGGCTATAGTATCCTTAACCTGCAACCGGCCTCACACCAGACCTATGATGGCGGCGAGGTCAAATGTCTACCGATCAAAGACAAGGTATCACCGCTTTCGATTGTGCTGGCGCAACCTCTGGGACTGCGACAAACGCGCCGGGCTAGCGCCTTCGTCAGTTGCTGTCGAGCGTATTTTGGTTCTTCAAATCAGGGCTGAATAGCCTCATAACAGACAGTGACACGGCCACCGCGTACCCCACACCTACTGCAAAGATAACCGTTCCCAAACCGACCGTGCCGCCGAGCATCCAGCCGAAACACAGCACCGTCAACTCCAGTCCTGCCCGGACCCAGCCTATCGGCCACCCGGTTAGGCGTTGTACACCCGTCATCAGGCCATCCCGGGGGCCAGGCCCAAGATTCGCCGTCAGATACAGTCCGCTTCCTACACCCACCAGAGCCACCCCGGTCAACATCTGCAGACATCGGATCACATTGCTCTCGGGTCCCATTAACAAAGGTGTCATAACGTCGATAGATATTGCGATCAATACCGCGTTTGACAGTGTTCCAAAACCGGGAACCTCTTTTAGCGGTATCCATAACAACAGTACTGCCACGCTGACAACAAAAGTAGACAAACCCACAGTCCAGCCCAACTGCACAGCAATCCCCTGCGCCAGCACAGTCCAGGGACTAACCCCGAGACCCGCGGCAATAAACATCGCCTCACCCGTGCCAAACAGCCAAAATCCGACAAACAGTGCCCCCAATGTTTGCCATCGAGGTCGAAAGGTTAATGGGGCATCGGCACTCCAGAAAGTTAGCGGAACCTTGCCGGCAGGTCGCAGAATACGGACCCAGTTACCTACAGGCATTCGTCTTGCCGATCAGATGGTGTTGCATAGGCAGTTGCAACTAGAGTTTGACGCCAATTGCAGACTGAACCTCTCGGGCTGCCCGCTCTCCGGTCATTCGAGCCCCGTGGCAGGTACAAAAATGATCAGTTGACGTTGCCTCACCACAAAAAAATAACTTGTCCTGTATTGCCTGCGACAGAACCGCACGTTGGTGAAACTGGCCTGGTGCACTGGTCGAATAGGCTCCACGGACAAAGGCATTGCCACGCCAGGCCGACTGGCGATCAGATTTGACTTGACCACGCATATTCGCACCGAACGCCTGGCACAAAGCGTTGGTCACTGCTTCGCGCGACGCGTCCGAGCCAGCCCGCTCCAGCCAGTCTGCATATCGGCCGGCCACAATGCCAATGGCACAATCAAATCCATATGGCCGAAGACTCAACAGCATAGGCGGATTGCCGGATTGCTCTATCACAATTCGCTCGGGCACATCGTCGGGAAAAAGGTGTCGATCAATCGCGAGGCGGATCCGGTTATAGTTTCCCAAAGGCAGGGCCGCTATGGCCTGTCCTTTTTCCGCGGGCAGGTCCGGGAAAAACCGAATATCGTCGGATCCCAACACACCGGTGGACACTGCTATCACTACACACTTCGCGTGCAGCGCTCCCCGTTGGGTTTCTACACTTACACCAGAGTTACCCCAACGAATAGCGGTCGCCACGGTGTTCAGTTGAACGGGCAGGTCGGCAGCCCATCGGGCGACCAGGGTACCGTAGCCATCGATCACCGGCCAGTTCTCTGCGGTGTCGTTATAGCTGACCATGTCGCCAATTGAGATCTGGTCTACATCCGAGGAGGTATTCAGAGAATCATAATAGTCAAGAGCTTCCGTCCAGGGGTTCTCGCGCTCGACTGTCTCCATGACCGATTGGTCGCGGCCTTGTTCCCAGGCTTTTGCCATGGCCGCTTCACGCCGCTCCATCGCCCGCTGCCCGGCCGCAATCTCTTCATCGTCCAGCCAGTCGCCATCGCGGAAATACCCGGAACGTCCGTAACCATCCCGTCGCTCGTAGCGCACTCCCAACGCGTCTGCCGTTTGAACAAAAGGATTGAGACTGGCCGAATGCATCCAGTGACATCCGAGATCAAAGGCTGAACCATCGGGCATGATCTCGGTATAGGCTCGACCGCCAATATGGCCATCGGCCTCCAGTACAACAACTTGAAGACCCGCTTGGCCAAGCGCCCGGGCAGCAGCAAGGCCTGCCGCACCAGCGCCAATGACAATGGCATCGGTTATAGAGCCCATGAACTCTCTGAAACCTCCTAGTTAACCCTGATGGGGCAAGATTACGTCAGCAGCCGGGCATTTGTCGGTTCAGGGTTCTGGATTTGATGAAACCAGATTACCTGCCTGGACCACCATTGACGGTTCTCTTGTGCCTACCGGATAACAAAGTTGTGCGAGGGATTCAACCTCAAATACGGCAAAATCAGCACGCTTGCCCGAAGCCAGAACGCCACGGTCAGCATAACCCAGGGCCTTTGCTGCGTGCACCGTAACCCCGGATACCGCTTCGCGCGGCGTCAGACCAAACAGAACACATCCCATATTCAACATCAGTAACAGTGACTCCACCGGTGAACTGCCCGGATTGCAATCGGTCGCTAACGCCATTGGAACCTGGTGCTTTCGAAAAAGATTCACCGGCGGTCGTTGTTGTTCTTTAAGAAAATAAAACGCCCCGGGCAACAGTACGGCTACCGTACCGGCCTGCTTCAGGGCTCGTACCCCCGCTTCATCGGCGTATTCCAGATGGTCCGCGGAGAGCGCACTGAATTCTGCAGCCAACCTGGCGCCTCCACTATTGCTTAACTGGTCCGCATGAAGACGAACCGGCAATCCGAGGGTATGCGCCTTTTCAAAGACCCTGCGAACCTGGGGCTCGCTAAATGCGATGTTTTCACAAAATGCATCGACACTGTCTGCGAGGCCTTCTTTTGCGATCTGGGGCAACATAACAGAACACACCAGATCAATATAATCATCGCTGCGTCCCTCAAATTCTTCGGGCACTGCGTGCGCTCCCAGAAAAGTGGTGTGAACCGAGACAGGTAAGACGGTCTCCAGAGAGCGGGCCACACGTAACATCTTCTGTTCGCACTCCAACGTGAGCCCATAACCTCCTTTGACTTCAATGGTAGTCACCCCTTCAGAGCACATGCGCTTTGCCCGACTTGCTGCGAGCTTTACCAGATCGTCCTGTGCACTCTGACGAGTGTCTGTTACCGTTGAGCGTATCCCGCCACCCTGCCTGGCAATCTCCTCATAGCTCACACCTTCAAGACGCTGCTCAAATTCGCGCGCACGGTCGCCCGCATATACCAGATGCGTATGGCAATCGATGAAACCGGGTAACAGCAGCTGATTCTCGCAATCGATGCGATCCACCGTACTGGTGTTCGTTATAGACGGATGCGCGAGAACCTCTTCTGCGCTGCCCACTGCAATTATCCTGTCTTCGTGAGTCAGCAATGCGCCATTATTGACGACATCAGCCCCTGGCGGTGCATCTGCCATGGAGACTATTCGCACATTTTCCCAAAGTCTCACTGACGCTTTCCTCACTGGAGGTCCGGAAAGTATTCACTTTGGATCAGGCTGATCATCACTTCGAGATCCTGTCCGGGTGATCTGTCGCATTCAAGAGGTGCAATATGCTCTCGCACGAGTCCATGAAACTGGGATACACCTTGCCCGTACGTTGCGTTGCGCTGATCAAGCGCAACACAGCCGGCAAGCGCCTCGTAACCAAAAATGGCGATACCGTGTTCAACAATTTGGAGAAGACGTTGAATCACTGGCAATGCCATAGACATATAGTCTTCTTGCCCCCCTGACGTTTCGGATGTCAATAAAGAGATGGGTTGCGCTGCCAATCGCACTCGCGCCGCCAGATCTATACAGGCCTTATGCGCCACCACCAGGCCCGCATCAAGTCCGGGTCGTGGCGCGAGCTGCGGATTAAGCCCGGTTTGGCGCTCGTCCATCAGCCGGTGCAGTCGACGTTCACTAAGGCAGATCACATGCGCGGTCGCGATCGCAAGATACTCAATCTGGTTGACCAGGGCCTGGTTATGGAAGTTGCCGACTGAAAGAAACCTTGCCTGTTGGGTGGCGGGGTCTTCGACCAGCATGGGATTGCCCGAAAAACTCCTGATTGTCTGCTCAATCTCGGACTTCACCTGCCGCAGCGCATCCCTATGCGCGCCGTGCACCTGGGGAATGATTCGCATCGAAATTGATGATTGAAGCTTATGCGGTTGTACCTGGCTGCCCTGCAAAATGACATTCAACTGCTCGATCACATCAGAAACGCCTGTGCCGGCATCCAGTCCAACAGCGGGGTCCACCGCGTCTTTGGGAGCAGCGGCAGCTTCCAACGAAACCGCCGCTACCAGGGTGGCAAGCCGGTGAAGCGAATCGACTTGCTTATAAGCATAGATCGCGTAAGCGGGAAGAGCTGTTATGCCGTTGATCAGCGCCAGACCCTCTTTGGTTTCTGGTTCGTACGGTGCAACACCACGCGCGGCCAACGCCTCTGAGGCTGGTATCGGCTCGTTGTTTTTCCCCAGCACCCGGCCCTCTCCTATGAAAGTCTGAAAGCAGTGAGCATTCGAAGTGCCATCAGCCGCAAATCCGTGCCCCATTGACGGTACCCACGGATCAAAATGATCATTCAACCGCTCTGCAATAAAGCGACAGAGTTGAGCGCTGACCCCATCTCGACCAGACAGAAAGTTCACCAAACGCAGCAGCAGCATTGCCCGAACCACAGGTCGTGGCAGCGGATCGCCAAATGCAACAGCACGCGCCAACAGGATGTTGTGCGACATCGCCTTGCGTTCTGGCAGCGACAGTTCAGTGGTACTCAATCGCCCCAACCCGGTAGTGACCCCGTAGCAGGGCACGCCTTGCCTGATTAACTCGTTGAATCGTCGACGTCCACTCTCAACCTCCTCCAGTAAAGCCGGGGATATCTCTACTGGTGTACTGTTGTACGCAACTGCACATATAGAACTCCAGTTGATATCCGAAGGCTGGGCAAGCGTAATCATGTGTAATCCAGAACCGTGCCAATTCCTAAACGCTTCGCTTTTTCGAGCATCGCCCAACCTAAGGCGATATCCGATGTAGGCAGGCCGCGGTGCCAGAACAAGATCGTCTCATCGCTGTCCTCCCGACCCGGCAGAATGCCAGCACAAATCGACCCGATTTCTCCGTGAATCGTATCTCGTGTCACCCGGCCTTCATCAACATGTCGTCGCAGACAGCCAAACGGTCCGATGAGGCACTGGTCCCAGTGATCGACCACAATCTTGTTCATGATATCTGTCAGATCATCTTCGACCGTACTGTGGGTGCCGTAAGGAATCACAAGAGCGCCTTTTCGTACCCAGCTGGTGCTGAATAGCGGCTCCGGTGCTTCAAGCCGAGATGCCTCGACCATGATGTCGGCACCCTCCAGACAGCTCTGCCAATCATCGGTTACGGTGAGCGGCTTGCCCAGATCATTTGCGAGGCGTTCGCCAAAACTTCTGCGGCTTTCGGGGCGCCGCGAGTGAATTCTGATTTCGTCAAAATCAAATAGATGGTCCAGCAGTTTGACATTCCAGTAAGCACTGCCCCGGGCCCCGATGTGACCCAGAACCCGGGGACTTGTGGGCGCCAGATGCTTTGCTCCGACAGCGGTCATGGCACCGGTTCGCATCTCGGTAATAGCCGTTGCATCCATCACTGCACGAGGCACACCGGTTCTTGCATCCATCAAAGTCAACATTCCAAACTCTGAGGGATAACCCAACTTGTAGTTATCAATAAAGTCACCAACAACCTTGATCCCGACGATACCAATCGGAGCGATATATCCCCTAAGCACATTAAAGTGTCCGCGAAACGCGGGATCTGGCCGCAGGTGCATTCTTGGCTCAATAACGGTCTCACCACGGCCCTGCGCTGCAAGAGAATCCTCCTGCGCCTTGATAATCTCTTGCGCGGTCATATCCAGCGCCTGGATATCCCGGGCATTGAGGTAATGTAGCGTGAGATTCTCCACTCGCACCTCCTTATCTTATCTGGATACCATCAGCAGTCTCGTGTTCTCATTCGTGGCTTTGCCCTCGCGGGTACAGCACTGGAAACTGATCGCCAGCAAAAGGTTGTCCATCTTCATACTCCAGTCCTGGGAAAAAAGGTGACGTTTTTCCTCGGCGGACTACGAATCGCGCATCGTCCCCCACCCAGCGGATCGATATGACCCGGCGACGATCATTGGACGTGTTGGCCGGGGCGCCATGCAGGGTTCTGAAGCTAAATGCTATTGCATCGCCCGGTTGCATGTCCCAGCCACGGATGTCGAACTCTTCCCGATTCTTTTCAACGTTCGGTGTCGTTTCGGAAGTATCTTCAGGGTACAGATCGGTACCATCAAAACGCTTTGGCCTGAAATTCTTACCCCACTTGTGAGAGGTAGCAACGTATTCGATGCTACGCTCCCGAGGCACCGGATCGACGGGCACCCAGAAACTGACAGACTGCTGACCATCTACAATATAGTAGGGCTGATCGTGATGCCAGGGTGTCGTTACTGAATTGCCGGGCTCTTTTACCAGTATATGATCATGAAAAACCCGGGCGGTTTCTGAGCGCATCAGTTTTGCGGCAATCTGTGCCATCGGTGATTCAACAACCAGGGCGCGGTAGCCCCTGAACTTCGACCAGACGCAATAGTCCTGAAAAAACTCTGCGCCTTCGCCATCTTCCGGACGATAGGTGCGCTCGCGCCAGCTCGGATCGGACTTGTTCTCTTCAATGGCCGCCTGTACCCCTTCTACCCAGGGTTTGAACAGGTTTCTCAACACCACCACCCCATCTTTTTGGAAACTGTCTATGGCGTGATCTGATAGGAGCACCGTTTCTCTACTGGTCATGATAGGTCTATTCCTGAATTAATGCTGGCTTGTTGGCATAGGTATAATTGTATGCACAACCATCGTCAATTACTCTTTTGCCTTTTTTTCCTTAGCCCGGTATTTGTGAACCATACATGGCATCAGGCAACGGATTACCTGGGCATGCAGGTATGATTTGTTCGCCAGTTCTGGGTGCCATTGCGGATAAGTTACCGACCCGGGTCCGGAGGGATCATGTCGGAGCGTAGTCGCGCAGATAATCAACGAGAAAACTCATGACTTTGTCCGGTCCCCGATTGACCAGCATCCGCTGTGCAAAAGCGCTGACCCCATCAGGCTGGGAAGATAATTGCATCATTGAGCTTGACCAAACCGGTCGGATAACTGCTGTCACGACTGATCGCGTTGGCGCCACAGATCTTTCCTTAAATGGCATCGTCATCGCAGGACTGCCCAATCTGCACTCCCACGCCCATCAAAAAGCGATTGCTGGACTGACCGAGCACAAGATTGCCGGACAGGATGACTTCTGGGGCTGGCGTGAACTCATGTACCGTGCCAACGCGCAGCTGGACCCGGACCAACTGCAAGCTGTCGCGCGTTATCTCTACACCGGCATGCTGCAAAGCGGATATACCTCGGTAGCCGAGTTCCACTATCTGCACCATCAGCCTGGTGGCGACCCTTACCGCGATTGCAGCGAGCTATCTGCCAGGCTTCTCGAAGCCGCATCCGAGGTCGGCATCGCTATTACGCTGCTCCCCGTTCTTTACTGCCGAGGTGGTTTTAACAACGATCCGGTACGAGATACGCAACGCCGCTTTATCAACTCGCCCGAGGGCTATCTTAAACTGCTACAGGCCTGCGACTCACTGTGCGCCGGCAACCCCGATCGCTCTGTCGGTTTCGCAGCGCACTCGCTGCGCGCCGTCGCCCCAGAAGTCCTGTCGGCGACCCTTGAGGATGCGGGCAGCCTTATCAAGGACGCACCAGTACATATCCATGTTGCCGAACAGGCCCGCGAAGTAGCCGAGTGCCTGGCGCTAAATGGGGTTCGACCAGTGGCGTGGCTATACGATCAATGTGATGTAACTGACCAGTGGTGTCTGATACATGCCACACATGTCGACTCCGGTGAACTGGACTGTATTGTCAAAAGCGGTGCAACGGTTGGCCTGTGTCCGACAACAGAAGCGAACCTGGGCGATGGTATTTTTCCGGCAGCTCAGTTTCTGGCTGACGGTGGCCGCCTCGGTGTGGGCTCCGACAGCCAGATATGTACTTGCCCGGCAGAAGAGCTAAGACTGCTAGAGTACGTTCAGAGGCTCAGCCTGCAAAGGCGAACAGTGATGATTTCAGATGATGCCGGCAGTAACGGTCGTGCGTTGATCACAACCGCTATTTCCGGCGGCGCCCGGGCTCTTGGAGAAAAGTCTGCGGGGCTGGTTTCAGGCGCCCGCGGCGATCTCATTGAAATTGACCATGAGCACAGCGAATTTGCGTCGCGTACACCGGATCAGATTCTCGACAGCTGGATCTTTTCAGGGCCAAACAATGCCGTGCGCAACGTCATCGTCGGGGGACGACACGTTGTACACGATGGCATCCACCCGCTTCGCGAAAGTGCCAGTGGTCCGTTTCGACAGGTCATCGCAATGCTGAACAACACCTAACCGATGTCGGTAGCCCTTGGGAGAGCCTGATGCAGACAATAAAACTCATTCCAGCCAAGCTCACACTTGATAATCTGAGGAACCTGGGGGCAAACCCCTGCATGATCGACATACCCCATACCGCGTGGGAGCAAGTACGAAAGAGCCACGCCATACTCCAGGCCGTACTTCAGCAAGCAGCACCCGCCTACGGCATTAATACCGGGTTTGGCAAAATGGCCCGAACACGGATCGACGCGGCAGACCTGTCTACCCTGCAACGCAACCTTGTGCGATCTCACGCCGCTGGCGTTGGTAATTCGCTGGCACCGCAAACGGTTCGTCTGGCACTGATACTCAAGACGATGAGCCTGGCCCAGGGGTACTCCGGTGTCAGGCCTCAGATAGTCGAACGGCTTATCGAGATGGTTTCTCAGGACATACTGCCGGTGGTGCCGGAAAAAGGATCGGTCGGGGCATCCGGTGATCTTGCGCCGCTGGCCCATATGAGTCTCCCTCTGATCGGAGAAGGTGAAGTCTTCTGGAACGGTAGCACGATGCCGGCAGCCAAGGCCCTGCAAGCTGCAGGGCTGGATGCGCTCACGCTTGAAGCCAAGGAAGGGCTGGCTCTGCTGAACGGCACCCAGATCTCTACCGCGCTGGCCATCGACGCGCTGTTCAGTGCAGAACAGAACCTCGCCAGTGCTGTCGTCACCGGAGCCATTTCAGTCGATGCGGCTCTGGGCAGTTATGTTCCGTTTGACGGGCGTATTCACGACATCCGCCGGCAAACAGGACAAATACTGATAGCCCGTCTTTACCGCGCCTTGCTAAAGGACAGCGAACTCAACCACTCGCACGCTGACTGTGACCGGGTACAGGATCCCTACTGTCTTCGCTGTCAGCCACAGATACTCGGCGCCTGCCTCGACCAGCTCGGCCACGTCGCGGACATCCTCCTGCGTGAGGCCAACGCCGTGTCCGACAATCCCCTGCTGTGCCCAGACACCGGTGAAGTTCTGTCGGGCGGCAACTTTCATGCCGAGCCGGTCGCCATGGCGGCTGACAATATGGCGCTGGCGATTGCCGAGACCGGCGCTCTGTCCGAGCGGCGTATCGCCATGTTGATCGATTCAAGTATCAGTGAGCTGCCGCCTTTTCTTACCTCAAGAGCCGGCCTGGAATCCGGATTCATGGTTGCCCACGTAACAGCGGCGGCACTGACATCCGAAAACAAAAGCCTGGCACACCCCGCCAGTGTTGACAGCCTGCCCACCTCGGCTAATCAGGAGGATCATGTCAGCATGGCGACTTTCGCTGCGAGGCGATTGCGCGCGATGAATGAGAACACAAGGTACATCCTTGCAATCGAATTTCTAGCAGCGGCCCAGGGCATTTCTCTACGTCGACCCCTTAAATCATCGAACACTATCGAAAACGCCATTAAATCATTACGTGATCATGTTCCCGAATGGACCGAAGACCGTATCATATCTCGTGATATCGAACTGGCAAACTCTTTGATTCACCAAGGCAGGCTTGCTGAACTGCTGCCTGCCCAGCCACTTGACACCATTTTGTACTGACCACGCCCTAACCAGCCCTTGCTCATGAACCGACTTTTAAATATCGCGCAAATTGGAGATCCTGTCCTTCGGGAACCCACCGCCGAACTAACGCCGGACTTGCTTGCACACCCCGAAATGCAGCAGTTCATTGATGATCTGATCGAAACCATGCGCACAGCCAAAGGTGCCGGGCTCGCGGCCAACCAGGTTCATCAATCGCTTCGTATTTGCGCCATTGAGGTGCGCGACAACCCACGCTACCCCTACCGTCCCAATATTCCGCTGACTATATTGGTAAACCCGGTGCTCACTCCGGCAGGCGAGGACATGTTTGAAAATTACGAAGGCTGCCTTAGCGTACCCAATCTGCGCGGCATAGTTCATCGCCACTGCGTAGTAGACGTAAGCGCAATGGATAGAAACGGCGCCCCGATACAGACCCGGGTAAAAGGAATGACCGCGGCAACATACCAGCATGAGGTAGATCACCTTGATGGCTTGCTCTTTCTCGACCGGGTTGAGGATTCCAGGAGTCTTGTCACCTGGGAACATTTTGAGCGTTACCATCTGGAGCAGGTGGCAGAAAAAGTCGGCAAGGTAGTCGCCCAATATGGCAGTTGAACGTCAGACTTGCCAAACCGGCTGTACAACAGCCGTTATTTCAACCTTACAGAACCCGAGAGTTATATGACACTGAACCGATTCGCGCCAGAAAGGCACATCAAGGCACCGACCGGCACAGAACTGCAGTGCAAACACTGGAGTACTGAGGCGCCTATGCGGATGCTGATGAACAACCTTGATCCACAGGTGGCAGAAAATCCGGCTGAGCTTGTGGTCTATGGCGGTGTCGGCCGGGCGGCCCGCGACTGGGACAGTTTCGACCGGATCATTACATCGCTCAAGGAGCTCGAGACAGATCAGACCTTGCTGGTGCAATCCGGAAAACCGGTCGGCATTTTCAAGACCCATGAGCAGGCCCCTCGGGTTCTGATTGCCAACTCCAACCTGGTGCCGCACTGGGCCACGCTGGAGCACTTCTCCGAGCTCGATCAGCGTGGTCTGATGATGTACGGGCAGATGACAGCCGGCTCCTGGATTTACATTGGCTCGCAGGGCATTATCCAGGGAACCTACGAGACCTTTGCCGAGATGGTGCGCCAGCACTTCAGTGGCTCATCAAAGGGCCGCTGGATTCTAACGGCAGGGCTCGGGGGCATGGGCGGTGCACAGCCCCTGGCCGCGACGATGAACGGGATTTCCATGATCGCGGTGGAGTGCAACAGACAATCTATTGAGTTTCGACTGAAAACCCGCTACCTGGACGCCTGGGCTGACAACATCGACGATGCTCTAAACCTTGTCGAAAACGCGCACAGCGAGGGGCGCGCCATTTCGATCGGACTTCTAGGCAATGCAGCAGATGTTTTCCCGGAACTGGCGGCACGCTCTCAGACTGATTCAAGATACCAGCCAGATGCAGTGACCGATCAAACCTCGGCCCACGATCCGCAAAACGGCTATCTGCCGTCTGGCTGGTCGATGGCCGAATGGACAGACCGGCGCCGGAGTGATCCCAAGGGCGTGGCGGCAGCGGCAAAGGATTCAATGGCGATCCAGGTTCGGGCGATGCTCGATTTTTGGAATCGAGGCATTCCGGTTGTCGATTACGGCAACAATATTCGCCAGATGGCTCAGGAAGCCGGTGTTGATAACGCCTTCGACTACCCCGGCTTTGTCCCCGCATATGTGCGCCCGTTGTTCTGTCGTGGTATAGGGCCGTTTCGCTGGGCAGCACTGTCCGGCGATCCGGAGGATATCTTCCGCACGGATGAAAAAGTCAAGGAACTGATTCCCGATAATCCACAACTGCACCAATGGCTGGACATGGCGCACAAACGGATTGCGTTCCAGGGTATGCCCAGCCGTATCTGCTGGCTCGGACTGGGAGATCGAGACCGGATCGGCCGAGCCTTTAACCAGATGGTGGCCAGCGGCGAACTGAGTGCGCCGATCGTCATAGGCCGGGATCATCTCGATAGCGGTTCGGTCGCGAGCCCTAACCGGGAAACAGAGCAGATGAAAGATGGGTCGGATGCGGTCTCTGACTGGCCGATTCTGAACGCACTACTCAACACGGCATCGGGCGCGACCTGGGTCTCTTTTCATCATGGCGGTGGAGTCGGTATCGGTTACTCACAGCATGCGGGTCTGGTTATTCTTGCCGATGGGTCAGCATCGGCCGACCAGAAACTGGCTCGCGTATTGTGGAATGATCCCGCAACAGGAGTGATGCGCCACGCCGACGCAGGTTATGACGATGCCATCGCTTGCGCCCGGGACCACAAGCTCAACCTTCCGAGTATCGATGCCTGATCCGTCGAAAGAGGGTGTTGAGCAATGGCCCGTGTGACTTAAACAGACTGCCTCGAGACAAAGACCATGATCGACATCACTGAAACGCTTTGTGGGATTGTGGATTGCGATCGCTATCCCCTGACAGACCCGGGCTTTCGCGCCCGGTGCAAGTCTGAACTGGACCACAACGGGGTCCTGACACTGGAGAGCTTTCTGGTGGATGCTGCAATCGACACAATCCGTGACGAGGGCCTCCAGCACCAACATCTTGCCTATTTCGCCTCAGACAGCCACAACATCTACCTTAAGCCTGATGACTCGGAATTGCCACCGACGCATCCGCGAAACCGGAAAGTCACCTCATCCAAAGGCTGTATCAGCGACGACCAGATTCCAAGAGGCTCGGCGCTGCGCGCCCTCTACCACGCGCGCGCGTTCCGGGATTTCCTGTGCACCGTACTCGACATCACAGATGTCTATGAATACGCTGATCCGTTGTCATCGATTAACCTGAACTATGCTGGCGAGGGACAGGAACTCGGCTGGCATTTTGATAACTCGTCGTTCGCGATCACACTGATGATCCAGAGACCAAAGCGCGGCGGTACATTTGAGTATGTCAAGGATGTGCGAAATGCCGACAACGGCGAAATGAACTACGAACTGGCAGAACAGGTTTTGAACGGCAAGACCCCCACAAAAACCCTTGCCATGGACACAGGAGCGCTGGTGTTATTTCGTGGACGAAACTCGATGCACCGGGTAACGCCGGTGGCAGGAAATCATTCGCGTATCCTGGCAGTACTGGCGTACAACACAAAACCGGGGGTCTCGCTATCGGAGTCGGCAAGAAGGACTTTTTATGGCCGCCTCGGGTAAAAACGCTTACTGGCCAGGCTAGGCGGCGCAGGCAATTTCCCCGCCTTGCCTAATATTTAAGATCGCCGAGCAGCGAACTACGGATCTCGGGTGCGACTGTGACATCATAAATGTACTGAGGATGGTCAATCCCAAACGAGAGATCATTTCCCCGTTTAATTGACTGAACTACTGCCGGTGTCAATTCGAAACGAACAAAATGCACAGCCGAGGTCTTGTCGGCGGTTTCCCGTTCCAGGTCTTCGTTGGCAACCGGCCGTATCTGGTCTTCGCCATTAGCCTGCAGCCATAGCGCACGTTCAATACCTATCAGGCGTGCCAACGCCTGGCGCCGTTCTTCCACGTCAGAATACTCGAGCATGAATGTCGCTTTGAGGTTACAGCCATCGGGAATCAGGGGGTTGTAGACATCCAGTTCCTCCTGGATCTGTGGGGCCTCGAAGATGCGCTCTATGCGGAGCATTTCCTGCACCTGGTATTGCATCGTCAGGGCATCCTCAAAATACAGCATGGCGTTTGGGCCGATCGCGACACGTCTGTTGGCTTTATGCGCCAGCACACGTTCACGAAATTTCGCCCGCTCAACGGAATAAGCCTCAAGCGAAAAGAGATCGTCGCGGGTCAACTTTTTCATAATCTTTTGGGTTCTGCCGAACTTTCAGATGCTGTAGGCCTGGCGCAGTAGAGTGACAGGATGCTCAGGGGTGCTGCCATCGCCGATACCATTCGCCAGGTGATGGCCGGCAATCGGGCAGTCGCTACCGTAATGATCGGGGCTGATTTTTTGTATTCCCTTGATAACGGGTCGAGCGATTTTCATTGCCTTATCAAAGGTCTCGGACTTAACGCCGTAGGTGCCGTCATGCCCGGAGCAGCGCTCAATCATGGTAACCGCAGTGTCCGGCACAAGACTCAATACGTCCCGGGTCTTGGGCCCTATGTTCTGAACCCGCTGGTGACACGAGGCGTGGTAAACCACTGAGCCCAGGCTTTGACGGAACTCGGTGTTCATAAGGCCTTCTGCATAGCGCAGCATCAGGTATTCAAAAGGATCGAAAAATGCGTCCGCGACTTTGCGGACACTCTTATCGTCCGGGAAAAGCAGCGGTAGTTCCTGCTTGAACATTAAGACACACGAAGGCACCAGCGCCATGAGATCCCACCCCTTGTCCACGAGTTGAGCCAATTGGGGAATGTTCTGCTCTTTCGCTTTTTGAACCGAGGCCAGGTCTCCCAACTCCAGTTTCGGCATACCACAACAGTGTTCTTGTTGCGCTATTGTGACCGGGATACCGTTATGTTCCAGCACGGCAACGAGGTCTTCGCCCAGTACCGGCTCATTGTGGTTCGCATAACAAGTGGCAAACAGTGCAACTTTGCCGCGGGTCTTCGTCCCGGACTTGGCATCGCCCGGCTCCAGCGACGCGAGGCTGGCCATTCTTTTGCGCAACGGGCGCGACTCGTAAGGTGGAATTCTTGCATCAGAATGAATTCCAGCTACCTTATGAAGGGCTTTCCTGAAAGGCTTTGAGCGATTGGCGGCATTCACCACAATCGACACACCCGGCAGACCTGCTGCCTTTCCTACTGCATCGGTGCTGGTCAATAGCTTGTCACGTAGCGACGCGCCCCGCTTGGCAAAACGAACCGCTTTGGCTCGGAGCATGAGATGCGGAAAATCGATGTTCCATTCATGCGGCGGCACATAAGGACACTTGGTCATGTAACACAGGTCGCACAAATAGCACTGGTCGACTACTTTCCAGTAATCCTCCTTGGCGACCCCGTCGATCTCCATCGTCTTTGACTCATCGACAAGATCAAACAGTGTGGGGAAACTGTCGCACAACGACACACAGCGGCGGCAACCATGGCAATGATCGAAGACCCGCTCGAGTTCAAAGAAGAGTTGGCCCTCGTCATTGAATTCAGGGCTCTGCCAGTCAATTGGATGACGAATGGGCGCCTGCAGACTGCCTTCTTGTTGCAAAGGGCTCATACTGACATCCATGTCAAAGTCATGCGGGAGGTGCGCTTACACCTCCCGCGTCGGGGTCTCAGCCATCCAACGAATCAAGCGCCTTCTGGAAACGGTTGGCATGGGAGCGCTCGGCCTTGCCCAAGGTTTCGAACCAGTCGGCGATTTCATCAAAGCCTTCGTCCCTGGCGGTCTTAGTCATGCCAGGATACATGTCGGTATATTCGTGAGTCTCACCCGCGATAGCCGCCTTGAGGTTGTCGCCGGTGCCACCGATTGGCAGACCGGTAGCAGGGTCACCGGTTTCCTCTAGATATTCGAGATGGCCGTGAGCGTGGCCAGTTTCCCCTTCGGCGGTGGAGCGAAACACTGCAGCCACATCGTTATAACCCTCGACATCGGCCTTGGCGGCAAAATAGAGATAACGGCGGTTAGCCTGGGATTCCCCGGCAAAGGCATCTTTGAGGTTTTGTTCAGTCTGGGAGTCTTTGAAGGACATGATGATCTCCGTTTGAATTTCGGTGGTAAAAAATATTTCAAGTAGCGTCTGTCAGAGCGCTGTCAGGGGCAATATAGAAGTATTATTTCAATATGTATAATCGTTTGTTATTATTATTTTAATCGTTATTACCTATTATTAGGAATGAACCTCAAGGACCTCCAGTACCTGATTGCCCTCAGCGAGACTTTGCACTTTGGGCGGGCGGCACAGCGTTGTTTTGTCAGCCAGCCTACCCTGTCTGGGCAAATCCATAAACTCGAACAGGAACTCGGGGTAGTGCTGTTTGAACGCACCAACCGCAGTGTGCACATCACACCCATCGGCCAACAGATCACTATCCATGCCCGGCAAATTCTTGAGCAGGCCGACACGATCCGTAACCTGGGTCGCTCACAAACCGACCCATTGACGGGGCCTTTGCGGATAGGTGCGATACACACTCTCAGTCCGTACCTGGTGCCACTTTTTATGCTCGAACTGCAGCAGCAACACCCGGAACTTTCGCTGGAACTGACTGAGGCAACAACCGAACAACTGTTGCAAAAACTCAAGGACCACCAACTGGATGCAGTCCTGCTCGCGACCTCACCCGCTGTCGGCGACCTCACCGAGATGCCCCTCTTTCGAGAGCCGTTCTGGCTTGCACATCCACGCGATCACCATCTGTACGCAAAGGACGAGGTCACACTTAATGATCTCAGAAAAGAAAATGTGCTGCTGCTTTCTGAAGAGCACTGTCTTTCCGACCAGATCATGGCAGCGTGCCGAATCAACCAGCGCTCTGACGCCGGCGGAATGCCCGGCCTCAATGCATCCAGCCTGGAAACCTTGGTGCAATTGGTCGGCATGGGCCTGGGCGTTACGCTGGTACCCGCACTTTCCGTGCACGGTGGTCGACTCGCGACCGAACGGGTGATACTGCGCCAGGCCAGCATTCCGGACGCGGTACGCCAGATACGTCTGGTATACCGCACCAGTTTTCCGCGCGAGGGCGCTCTGACCCTGTTGGCTCAGATAATATGCACAGTGCTACCCAACACCGTTCAACCAAATCAGACTCCCACTCAGCAAGTAAACCCCTCGAAGCTCCATCGAACTTAGTTTGAAATCAACAGCCGGGTGTCATTTTCTGTACAAGCTTCTTGAAACGGAGCCGGTGGCTCACACTCCATCACCACGACATCAACCTGACCCAGACCGCAGACTTTGATCAGCGCATCCTTGCTGAATTTCGAGTTATCTGTCACAAAACAGGTTTGTCTTGCCTGCTGAATTGCTGCTCTGGAGAACTCTGCTTCACAAAGATGAAAGTCAAGAAATTCATTCTTCTTGTTGACGGCCCCAATTAAAAGCACTGCGTAGTCCACATTGAATCGCTGGATAAAATCGACTGCGACTTTGCCAAAGACTGCTGCATCATCTGCCCGTAATTCGCCGCCGGTAACATCAACCCGGTTCCCGTTTCGCGACGCCAAAGTTCTGGCAATTTCAACAGAATTGGTGATGACATGCAGGTCACTATGATCACATAACGCCTGGGCGACATATGCTGTTGTTGATCCGCAATCAATGATCAGCGAATCACCATCTTCAATGAGCGTGGCCGCTACCTTCGCCAAACGGCGTTAGCATCACGGTGTTTTTTCAGGCGACGATGAAATGGCGCCTGGTGCGACGAAAAAGGCGCCATAACGCCACCATGTACCCGGATCGCCAAACCTTTTTTAACCCACGGTTCAACATGGCACCGGGCGGTCTCTGCGGAAACGTCCAGTTGCCCGGCAAGCTCATTGATTGTTACCCGGCCGCGCAGATTCAGGGCATCCAGAATCGCCGCTTCATACTGGTTTACTCGAATCTATACGCGCCGATACAGATCAGTTTGACGAGCAGAACAGACATAATCTGAACAAATTATTGTGTAATTTTTTTGTTTATTCAATTTTTTTCTGGATTATTGTGGTTTTTTGTGTAAATTTACTATGCTGATTGCTTCTGCCTGACCAAGAACTGAAACAACTACTCTTTTAGGAGGATAACCAATGTTTACCGCCCGTTTACCTAAAGTAACCATGGCGTTACTTGCGAGTGCTCTGTTTTCGCACTCGGCGCTGGCCGTCGAGTCAAAAGACCCCATCATCCTGACCCTGCACGATTGGACCGGACAACTCATTAATACCGAACTGATGGGTCGAATTCTGCAGAATATGGGTTACAACGTTAAATACCAGCAAGCTGATTACATCGCACAATTCGCCGGACTTGAATCGGGCGACCTTCACGTTGCAATGGAAATGTGGGAAACGACCGGCAAACAGGCGATGGAAGCCAGTGTCAAGACCGGCGATACCGTAGACCTCGGTGAAACCGGAATGAATGCTATCGAGGAATGGTGGTACCCGATGTACATGAAGGAAAAATGTCCGGGGCTGCCCAATTGGGAAGCGCTGAACGATTGCGCCGAGGCATTCTCAACACCTGAAACCGCTCCCCGAGGCCGTTATCTGGGTGGGCCGGTAACCTGGGCTGGATTTGACGATGAACGTGTAGAAGCTCTGGGGTTGGACTACGAAGTGGTTCACGCCGGAACTGACGCTGCACTGTTTGCTGAACTTCAATCTGCCTACCAACGCAAAGCCCCATGGCTTGGATGGGTTTACACCCCGCATTGGGCTACGGTCAAATTTGAAGGCGAGTTTGTGGAATTTCCCCGTTACAGCGATGCATGCTATGAAGATGCGAAAGTTGGACTGAACCCGAACATGGCCTATGACTGCGGCAAACCACGGGGATGGATAAAGAAAGTCGGCTGGAAAGACGGTGAAGCGAAGTGGCCCTGCGCATACCAGGCAGTTCGTAATTTCCGCATCGACAACGCAACCGTAGGGCAATTAATTGTCGAAGTTGACCTTGAAGGCAAGAAGATATCGGACGTGGTTAATGCGTGGCTTGATGCCAATAAGGCTACCTGGGAGCCCTGGACTCAGTGTAACTGAGAATATTCGGTAGTATCCCAACCAAGCAGTTAAGACTCGACAGGCGGCTGGCCAACGGCCGCCTGTCTCACTTTATTAACCCAACTCTTCTCGTGGCTTAACGGGGCGGCCACAACCCAGGTATCACCGCCGGCCAGCCAGCGCTATATAGAAAAATGACCAGGACAACGCCCACCCCTCCACACGCATTACACCTTCAGGGTATCTGGAAGATTTTCGGCGAGGATGCCGACTCGTTTCTTCAGAAATTTGGTACTTCCCCAGCGGACTCTGATCTTCAAAAGGCCGGGCTGATTGCGGCAGTCCGGGATGCGAACCTTGATATCCATCGCGGGGAAATCTTTGTCATTATGGGCCTGTCTGGCTCTGGTAAATCAACTCTGGTGCGCTGCATGAGCCGCCTGATCGAACCTACGGCTGGGGAGCTCTTTTTCGAGGGCCAGGACCTGTTGGCGATATCGGAGAAAGAACTCACTGAGATGCGCCGGCATAAGATGGGCATGGTATTTCAACACTTTGCGTTGCTGCCGCATCTTTCGGTACTGGGAAACGTTGCTTTCCCTCTTGAGATCCAAGGTGTTGAAAAATCGGTACGGCAGCAGCGCGCGCTCGACATGATCGAGTTAGTCGGGCTCTCGGGTCGGGAAGATTACTACCCCCGTGAATTATCCGGTGGCCAGCAACAGCGCGTCGGTATAGCGCGTTCTCTGGCAGTAGAACCGGATATCTGGTTTCTGGACGAGCCGTTTTCTGCACTGGATCCCCTGATTCGACGGGAGATGCAAGACGAATTCCTTCGCCTCCAAGGATTGCTACACAAAACTATCGTCTTTATTACCCACGATTTTGACGAAGCGACCCGGCTCGCAGACCGAATCGCCATCATGAAAGATGGCGCAATCATCCAGATCGGTGCCCCGGAAGACCTGATACTGAATCCCGCAACAAACTACGTTGCAGAATTTACACGGGACGTCTCGCGCGCCAAAGTTCTGTCTGCGAAAACCGTGATGCGCCCGGTCAAGCCAGGAGAATCGCTGGATGAGACTTTGGCGCACCACACCAAGGTACAGGACCTGGCCCACCGCGCCGTAAATTCTGATCGCCATATGGGCGTGACCGACGATGATGGTGAGATCATCGGCGCGGTAGACAACCAAGCGGTGCTTGATGTGCTCGTTGGGAACGAACCCCCACGGACGAACTGAGTATGGAAGCACGACAGGGCTTCGGTGATGTCGCCCGGACACCATCGTGGTTTTGGGGAATATTCGCGGTCATTGTTACACTGGGAATCATTCTTTTCTTCGCTCAGGATCAGGCCCCTTATCTTGCCAAGTATCCGCGCGATTGGGTTATTCCCTTAAGATTTGTCATCAGCGAGTGGATGCAGTGGCTGATAAAGGAATTTGATCTTGGGCTTTTCACATTCAAGGAGCTTACCCGCTCGATTGCCTGGTTACTTGAATGGCCACTGTCGGCGGCCAACAGCCTCCTGGCAACGGGGTTCACTTTTTCTACCGAGCCGGGGGCTCCGGTTGTGCTGTCGCCAGCACCTTGGACAGCTGTAATCATCATTTTTGGATTACTCGCTTTTCATTTGTCCGGTACAAGACTTGCAGTACTGGTCACCGGCTGCTTTGCCTATCTCGCGCTCTTTGGTCAGTGGCACAGTGCCATGATTACCCTCAGTTCGATTGTGATTGCGGTGCCTTTGGGTGTCAGCATTGGCTTTGTGCTGGGCATTGCTGCGTACCGGCATCCTGTATTCGAGAAATGGCTAACACCGGTACTCGACCTGATGCAGACAGTGCCCATTTTTGCCTACCTCGTTCCAGTGCTTTTTCTTTTTGGTTTTGGACCGGTCGCAGCAATGATCGCCACCATGATTTATGCAACACCGCCAATGGTCCGAGTTACGATCTTGTCGTTAAAACAAGTGCCCAGTGAACTTCTGGAATACGGCAACATGGCAGGCTGCGCGCCTGGGCAACTACTCCGTAAGATTCAAGTTCCCGTGGCCCAGAAATCTCTGATGGTCGGCGTAAACCAGGTAATCATGCTGTCGCTGAACATGGTCATCATCGCTTCGATGATCGGTGCTGGCGGATTGGGTTTTGATGTACTTAGTTCTCTCAGACGTCTGGCTATCGGTGACGGTCTTGAGGCAGGGCTCGCGATCACTTTTCTGGCGATTGCGCTTGACCGCTTAAGCCAGGCTTTCGCGGACCGGCCACAGACTTCCCGACTCTCACAAAGTCGCCGCTTTTTAACCCATAGCCGATTTACCCTGGCCGTGCTGGTCACACTATTGATTTCATGGCCTGCCAGTCACTTCTATCCCGCCCTCGGGGTTTACCCGGAATCCCTACAAATTACGACCAGCCATTTCTGGGATGACCTAGTCAAGTGGATCAATATCAACTTCTTTGACCAGCTTGAAGCCATTAAGACATTCATCCTGATTCACATCATGATGCCGGTAAAACGCTTTTTACTTAAAACGCCCTGGGTCATCTCGATAGCGGCAATCACCCTGATAGGGTACCGACTGGGAAGATTCCGTCTGGCTGCTTTGGGTCTGGCGCTTACCGTCTTTATTGCCGCGGTAGGCCTTTGGAGTAAGGCGATGATTACCGTCTATCTGTGCGGCGTGTCTGTGCTTTTTGCCGCATGTATCGGCGTCCCGATTGGCATCCTTGCTGCCAGTAATCCCAGAACTAACCGAGCAACCCAAGTTGCAATCGACACCTTGCAGACGCTGCCTTCCTTCGTTTATCTGATACCAGTTGTAATGCTTTTTCGGGTAGGAGACTTTGCGGCAATGCTTGCGGTCATTGCCTACTCAGTAGCCCCCGCAATTCGTTACACCATACTCGGTATACAGCAGGTGCCTGCCCATCTGATTGAAGCATCCAAAGCCATGGGCTGCACCCCGAACCAGATTCGATGGCGAGTACAGCTGCCGATTGCCCTGCCGCAGATAATGCTTGGCATCAACCAAACCATCATGATGGCCCTGTCCATGCTGGTGATTACAGCGCTGGTTGGGACGCGAGACCTTGGACAAGAAGTCTATATTGCCTTGACCAAGGCTGATACTGGAGGTGGTATCGTGGCTGGAGTTTGCGTGGCATGCATAGCCATCGTCGCCGATCGCTTCATCAGCCAGTGGTCTCATAAAAAGAAGATGGAACTAGGACTTCCAGCCTAAACCTCTCAAGACAAGGCGATACACATGAGCAACGACCCCACAAAAGCAATCAAGAACCTTGACTATTGGAAAGGGGAAATATCTCTCGAGCCAGTCAGCGGCGGCATCACCAACCAGAATTTCATGGTCGCTGACCAGGAGCGCAAATACTTTGTACGCGTCGGCAACGATATACCGTTACACGGAGTCATGCGGTTCAATGAACTGCAAGCGAGCCGGGCGGCCTCTCAGGTGGGTCTATCACCACAGGTACTGCACTGGGTGCCAGGCATCCTGGTGCTGGATTTCATCGAAGGCAAAACCTTGAGTGACGAAGACGTCAGGCAGCAACACCAGCTCGAGCGCATCGTGCCCATGTTGCGCACTTGTCACCAGGAAATGGCACAAAACATGCGCGGGCCTGCGCTCATCTTCTGGGTGTTTCATGTCATACGTGATTACGCCGCCACCTTGGTGGAAGGCAAAAGCCGCATGATGGGTCAGCTGCCTTCCCTGCTCGACAAAGGCCAGCAGTTGGAAAAGGCTGTGGGCCCTGTGAATCTGGTTTACGGCCATAACGATTTGCTGCCAGCGAACTTCCTGGACGATGGTCAAAGGCTTTGGCTGGTGGACTGGGACTATGCTGGTTACAACAGCCCGCTGTTTGATCTGGCGAACCTTGCATCCAATAATACCCTACCCCCCGAGCAGGAAGACTGGCTTCTTAACACCTATTTCAACTCAACGGTGTCGACAGAGATTCGCCACGCCTATGAAGCCATGAAGTGTGCTTCCTTATTACGTGAGAGTCTGTGGAGCATGGTGTCGGAAATTCACTCGACTATTGATTTTGATTTTATCCAGTACACCAGCGAGAACCTGGAGCGCTTTACCGCACAATGGACCGCCTTCCAGGTACGTCACTAATACACAACGCTGATCCGAACGCACGCCATCCGCTGCGGGAAATGCAGCATCAACACTTATCGCTATGAGTAAATTACCTAGGCACACCCGTGCCATTGTGGTCGGCGGCGGCATTGCCGGCTGCTCCACCGCCTATCATCTCGCCCAAATGGGCTACAAGGACGTACTGTTGCTTGAGCGTAACCAGTTGACCAGCGGCAGCACCTGGCACGCGGCAGGCCTTGTCGGCCAGTTGCGCAGTCAGGCCGGGATCACCCAATTGCTGGGCCACTCCATTACGTTGTATGACCAGCTTGAAGTCCAGACCGGGCTCGCAACCGGCTGGAAGATGAATGGCGGACTGCGGCTGGCCTGCACTGAAGAGCGCCTGACTGAGATACAGCGCCAAGCCACCACGGCGCGCAGTTTCGGCCTTGAGATGCACCTGCTGACCCCCTGCGAAGCCAAGAGCCTGTGGCCAATAATGGATGTCAGTGACGTGATCGGCGCAGCCTTCCTGCCGACCGATGGCCAGGCCAGCCCTTCAGATATCACCCAGGCGCTGGCTAAAGGCGCCCGTGATGCCGGAGCGGCCATAGTCGAAGGAGTGACCGTTACCGGTGTTCGCTCCGAGAACGGCCGGGTAAAAGGGGTAGACACGACTTCGGGGGTCATCGACTGCGAAGTGCTGGTCAACTGTACTGGCCAGTGGGCACGCGAGTTCGGCCGCCTGGCAGGCGTTAACATCCCACTCGTTTCGGTGCAGCACCAATACCTGATTACCGAGCCCATTGAGGGGGTAAGGCCTGATCTGCCTACGTTAAGAGATCCTGATCGGCTGACCTACTACAAGGAAGAAGTAGGAGGACTGGTTATGGGCGGGTACGAACCGAACCCAATCGGCTGGGCACAACAGGGCTTTCCCGATCAATTCGCCTTCTCGCTGCTTGACTCCGACTGGAATCACTTTGAGGAGCTTATGGCGCTGGCCTTGCCACGCGTGCCAGCACTGCAGCACACAGGAATCAAGGAACTGCTGAACGGCCCCGAAAGTTTTACCCCCGATGGCAATTTTATTCTCGGCGAAGCACCGGAACTCGCTGGCTATTTTGTTGCGGCAGGTTTTAACGCCTTTGGCATCGCCGCTGGCGGCGGTGCCGGGCAGGCGCTTGCGCAATGGATCATCGGTGGTGAATCTCCCTATGACCTGTGGCCAGTGGATATCCGCCGCTTCGCCAAGCCGCACCACGACATAGACTGGGTACGCAATCGCACCTACGAAATGTATGGAAAACACTACACCATTGCCTGGCCGTTCGAGGAGCACGATTCCGGACGACCTTTCCGACGATCACCACTTTACGAATCACTTCGAGCGCAGGGTGCCTGCTTTGGCGAAAAACTGGGCTGGGAGCGGCCTAACTGGTTTGCACCCGAAGGTGTAGAACCTGAAGATGAATACTCTTTTAACCATCAGAACTGGCTGCGCTACTCGGCCCTTGAGCACGAGGCTGCCAGAGAGCGGGTTGCCGTCTTTGATCAAACCTCTTTTGGTAAGTTCATGGTCACCGGTGCCGATGCCTGTGCGGCCCTTGAGTGGATCTGCGCCAACCGTATCGATCGCCCGGTCGGCTCTGTCATCTACACCCAATTGCTTAACAGCCGCGGCGGAATTGAGAGCGATCTGACCGTAGCGCGAATCGACAGCGACCGTTTCTATATGGTGACCGGAACCGGTTTCGTCACCCACGATTACCACTGGATCCGAAGCAACATTCCAGCGCATCTGGATGCCAGCATCACCGATGAGACCGATTCCTTCAGTGTGTTGTCACTGATGGGCCCCCAAGCCAGGGAAGTACTAAGCCGCGTCACGACTGACCCTGTCGACAACGAGACTTTTCCCTTTGCCAGGGTACGTCATCTGCAGGTAGGCGATAGTCCTGTCACCGTATTGCGCCTGACCTATGTCGGCGAACTGGGATTTGAACTGCACATCCCAGTGGATAATGCCCTTAAGGTCTACCAAGCGCTGATGTCGGCTGGGGCCGACCTGGGAATACACAACGCCGGCTATCGCGCGATCGAGAGTCTGCGGCTGGAAAAAGGCTACCGCGCCTGGGGCGCTGATCTTTCGCCGGATCACACGCCACTGGAGGCAGGGCTCGGCTGGGCGGTCAAACTGAAAAGCGATACCGATTTTCTGGGTAAAACTGCGCTACAACAACAACAGCGTGACGGGCTCAAAAAAGTAATGGCCTGCTTCACCGTGCAAGAGCCGCAGGTCAATCTGATCGGACGCGAAACACTGTACCGCAATGGCGAACGGGTCGGCTGGCTGACCAGTGCCGGCTATGGTCATACGCTTGGCTGCAGTATCGGCTACGGTTACGTGCGTAACGCAAGTGGTGTCGACCATGAGTTTCTAAACAATGGCCAATACACTTTGGAGGTAGCCGGAATCCAGGTGCCCTGTGAAATTCATCTGGAACCGCTGTATGACCCGACTATGGCTCGAATTCGTGCATGAGTGATTCCAGCCTCAACAAATTCAGTCACTATTCAGCATGCCCGCCATACCTATAACCCTGGATCCCCAGATGATTGCGGTGATGGAAAAGCGCCGTACTCTCACCCTCGGCCCGCAAGACCAGGGCAATCTTTCGATCGACGACATTCGCAAGAACTATAACCACGAGCGGGCATGGTGGAATGCCATAAAGCCACAGATGAGCGGCGTGGAAGAGTTGTCGGTGACTGGACCTCTCAGAGATATCGCGCTGCGGATCTATCGGCCTTTCAATCAGAATCCCTGCCCTACCCTGCTTTACCTGCACGGTGGGGGATGGGTCGTGGGAAACCTGGATACCCACGACCGAGTAATGCGCCTGTTAGCGGAGCTCTCCGGTGCAGCTGTCGTTGGTATCGATTACGCACTTTCGCCGGAGCACAAGTTCCCGGTCGCCATCAACGAGACGCTGGCGGTTATCCAATGGCTGGAAACCTCGGGCCGCAACCACGGTCTTGACCCGAGTCGCCTGGCATTGGGCGGTGATTCTGCGGGCGCCAACATGGCTGTTGCTGCGACCCAGTTGCACCACCAACGAGAGCACCAGGCGATACGGTTCCTGTTACTTTATTATGGGGCGTATGGCCTGACAGACTCGTGCTCATGGCAGCAATACGGCAATGCCGACTACGAGTTTACCCGGGAGGAAAAAGCGTTCTACCTGGGCAGTTATCTCGCGAACCCGAGCGATCATGCAGATTCACGCTTTAGAGTGTTAAATGGAGATATCACATGCCTGCCACAGGCCTTTATCGCCGCCGCCCAGTGCGATCCTCTGCACGACGACTCTGTTGCTTTACATGAGGCTATGAGAAAGGCCAACAGGCCTGCACACCTTGAGATCTACCCCGGTGTTCTGCACGGTTTCATTCACTATAGTCGCTTACTGGATAAAGCAACCCAGGCCCTGCGCGACGGCGCACATGCACTGACCAAAGCGCTGGGCTGAGGCCCGCGCGCTGCCCGTGACGCAAAAGAGATTTGCCAGTATTAGTGGGCTGTTAAACCATCCAAGGTGACCGGACCGGCCGCCATATATAGGCTATCGGTCCGGTTTGCGCTTGAAAGCCCCAAACTAATTACAGCATTCGCACCCTGGCCTCGAACAAATAGGCAGCAAGCGCTTTCTCGACGGCAAGTGCGGAGGATCGGTCGGCTTTCGCAAGGGTCACGGTTACCTGCATACCTCGAGCCCCGCCATCAACAACGTCAACGCTAGCGTCGGGCAAATCCAAGTCATTTTGAACCAGGCCCGTGACCATTAGTTTGGTGGCGTCGCAGCGCAGGCTTGGCTTGTAGATCTTTCCGACTGTGGTCAAGGGAATCGTTTCTACAATAAAAATCTGTTTTGGCCAGGCCGGACGTTCGTCGATGGTGTTTTGGGCATGGGCCTGCAAAACTTCGACACTGGCCTCGACGCCAGGTCGCAACTCGACAAAACAAACTGGCAACTCTCCGGCATAGGCGTCAGGCAAGCCAACTGCGGCTGCCAGGGCGATCGCTGGATGCGTGCTCATGGCATTTTCGATCATTGCCGGATCTATATTGTGACCGCTTCGGATTATCAGGTCTTTAGAGCGACCGGCAATATAGACCCGGTTTTGCTCGTCCTTATATCCAAGATCACCAGAATTCAAGATGCCATTTTCAAATACGCCCTCATTGTGATCGGGGTCGCGATAGCCAGGAGATACATGATCACCGCGAACCACAATGACACCAATCTCGTTGGCAGCGCAAATCTCTCCAAGGTTGCCATCGGCATTGAGACGAAAAACATCGACTTGCGTGTAAGGCAGCGGCCAACCGACGGAACCAACGCTGCTGGGGCCGGACAGCGGATCGATGCTGACCAATCCTGAAGCCTCTGTCATGCCGAATATTTCATGCAGGTTACACCCCGTCACTTCTTTGAAGCGTTTACCAACCGCTGGTGGTAACAGCGCCGCACCTGTCAAGCCGGCACGCAAAGCACTGATGTCATTATCCCCTACAGGAACCTGTAACACGGCGCCAATCGCGGTCGGAACACCGCCAACCAACGTAGCCCCGTATTGGGCCACCAGACGCCAGAAGCCTTCGACAATTGCCGGATTGCGTAAACCTGCCGGCGACATGATGAGCAACTCCATCCCTGTCATAAAGGCGCTCAGGCCCGCTACAATAGTTCCAGCAACATGAAATAATGGAAGCGTCGCGGTGAGAACATCGTTAGGCAGGTAACCACACATTGACGCCCCGCCGAAGGCGGCGACCAGTTGACCGCGCTGAGTGTGTGCAACCAGTTTGGGTATACCGGTAGTGCCGCCAGTATGAAAATAGGCTGCTACATCATCGCCACCACGCGATTCGCCAAAGATCAGATGATCACTGGGCTGCGCCATCAGGGCACTGCCAAAATCAACAATGCCGTCGTCGTCCTGGGTTCCAGGAGCCGATACACGCACTAATATCAGGCCAGGCACCTGGTCTCGTAATTGCAATGCCTTTTGCCAGATATCGAGCTGAGGGTGCGGGCCCAGAGCTACTAGAATTTTTGCGCCCGAGGCTTTGAGTAATTCGACAATGCTCTCTGGCTGTAGCAGAAAGTTGATCGGTACCGCATAACCTGCGGTTTCCGCCCCCCATAAAGTGGCATGGGTCTCGATCAGAGATGGCAGCATATAGGCTACGCCTGGCGCTGGGCCACCCAGAGCGGAAAACATGTTAGCGGCACGCTGGATTAGGCCTAGTAACTGACTATAGCTGACACGGCGCGGCTGCTCGTCGGGTGCGCCGGTCATCAGCATGGTGATCGCGGTAGCGTCGGGTTGCCGCGCAGCGCTGGCAATGAATACCTCCAGAATGCTACGTTCCGGTAGGCGTTGCTCAAGCGTCAGTTCAGCTTCGAAACGCTCAAGATCGTCGCGACTCCGAATAGGCTCATCACCTAGATTAGCCATTCAAGTCTCTCCTTGGGGTTTATCTGGGTATCCTCATTTCAATCTTTTTTCAAAGTATGGGTCCCAAGAATCGGCTTGGCAAATCTTCTTGGCTGTGATTCGCTTTAGTTTTTGCCAGACTTCATGAGGCGCGCACTAGCATCTCCAGCGATCCCAACCGAGACCAAAACGATGCCGACCGCCACGACGTCCGACACGGCCAAAATACCGAAATGCGCGGTATTTACTCAGGACACACTGACGTTCCCAGAAAAACCTGGTTTTCTGGCTGCCCGCCATTTGCCACCCGCTGCAGATTATCCGCTACGAACTTCCATCGCCGTTCCAGTTGCTCTGGTGCCGCCGCACTCTCATGGGCGCTGAGAATAACATTGTCAAGATCTTGGAATGGGTAATTGCAGGGCCACACATCTTTTTTGTCATTACCAATATAGTTGTACCAAACATCGAGGACAGCACCACCAATCGACCGCTCCTTCAGTGCCTGGTAAAGAGCCTCCTCGTCTATGACCCGGCCACGGCCCACATTAATGATCACACCGTCGGGCTTCATCCGGGCTAATTGGGGCGCCCCAATCATGCCTATGGTTTCTTTATTCATATCACAGGCCACCACAACGAAATCACTTTCAGCGAGTAATTGATCGAGTTGGTTGGTGCTTCCCAGCCAATCAAGCGGGGGTATGGTTTGGTGTTTCGATCGGCGGATCGCGATCACTCGCATACCGAAGGCCGCAGCGCGGTGCGCAACCTCTTTACCGATATGTCCGTAACCCACGATGCCCACGGTCCGATTGCGGATTTCTCCGTGATACTCGGATGATCCAGGCTGTCTGCCACCCCATCCTTCAGCCCGAAAACGTTGGTCAATATGACGCAATCCAATTTTTGTTTCGAGCATGGCGCAAAGGACAAATTCGGCGATCGTTGTTTCATGTTCATAGCAATTACACACAGGAATGCCATTTGGCATCGTTTGGGGTGAACAAAAGTCATATCCGGTCCACGGAATCTGAAACACCTTTAGTTTCGGTATCTTCGGCCAATTAGGTGTGGGTATTTTTCCACCAATAATGGCATCTGCCTCAAGCGCCATGGCAATAAACTCATCAGGCCCATTGCGTGACGGATCCCACACAAGGATTTTCCAATCATCGTTTAATTCTTCTCTTAAAAGGTGTCCGTACTGAACAGCAATCCGACCTTGTATTAATGCAGTTGGCAAAACATTTTCTCCGTATTGATTTGATAAAAATAACGTAAGGCTGGATGCTGAAGTAAAACACATCTACCTAATCACGTCTCACTAACCATATAGCTGTGAAACTGTCTTGTGGTGCAGTCCCACGCACTCACGACTGAACTCCTACGGAGTTACGATTATGAAAGACCGTTGGGTGAAAATCGTCTTAACCGTCTTTGCCGGCCCTGCGTGCGGGCCTGTGAATACCTCGAGAGATTGATTCAGTCGATCCGTGATTCGTCCCGGTACATGACGTGATGCCGGTGTTCCCGGATCCAGGTATCGATGTCGTCGTCAGTCGGGAAAAGCGATGGATCGAAACGGTCCCAGTGGAGGATCTGGTTGAGATCCTTTTTCCAGCGCTTGTAGGAGGATTTAAGCGGTGGCCCGAAACACATGATATCGATGATGTCCAGTTCGTCGGGAACGGCGAGTAGCGGTTTGAGCTCCTGCTGAATGGCCTCCTGGCCGATGGCGGTTATCCACCATACTGCGTAGCCCAGGGCGGAGGCTGCAAGGTGCGCTGACATGACTGAAGCCGCAACGCTCTGCAGCAGTATCCGTTCGGCGTTCTGTTTGTACATCCGGTCTGTGTCCGAGCCATCGTTGAGAACTGGAAAAGCTTTCACGAAACGGAAATCAGCGACCACGATGATTACCCCTGGGGCCGAACGGATGCCTTCGTAGTTGGGTGTCGGGAACTTCATCTTTGCCCGTGCCCGGGCCTTCTGTTCGGCCTTGAAGCGGTCTGCCAGCAGACTCTTGGTCTCGGGTTTAGTGACCACGATGTAATGCCAGGGCTGGGCGTTTGCGCCCGAAGGGGCGTGGCGAGCTGCTTCGAGAATCATCTCGTAGTGCTCGACCGATATCGTGCAGTCGGGGTCAAAGGCCCGGTTGGTCATGCGGTTGCGAACGACCGCCATCAGGCTGGTGTATTGGTCAGGCTCAGTTTCCATTGTTCGCCGTCGGCAAGGTCAAACTAACCATAGTTTTTTTCACGTGACGTTTCTGGGGTGTTTACCAACTTTGTAATCATAGTTCTACTGAGCCAAGTGGTAAACATCAATTATTCAGCGAGCTTCACCTCCTCCGATACTACGTCGATCAGCGCCGCAGCCTGCTGCGGGTCGGTCACGTCGGTTTGATACAACCGATGACCATTTCCATTCAATAGATCAAGAGTTTCCTCCGCTCGCTGCAAATTGTCGTGGTAGTGGATAGCTATTGAGCCGCCTTAGAGAGCGTATTCAATTGCTGCGGCACGACCGCTGCCGCCGGCAGAGCCGGTAATAAGTATGGTGGGATTAGGCTTCATAGGCCTGTGTTCATTAGGATAGTCTAATTATTGTTGGCCCAAATCTGTCCGCAACAACGTCAGTTTTTCTCCAGTACCTGTTGCAGTTTCTGCAGAAGAAATTTTGCATTGTGCTCATTGATTACCATTGGCGGTCTAATTTTCAGGACGTTGGAATGAATCCCATCCACACCGATCAACACTCCCTCATTTTTAAGTGTATTGGCAATGGATTTTGCTTCTGTAGCTGCAGGCTCCAGTGTTTCAGAGTCTTTGATTAACTCAACACCAATAAACAACCCGCTGCCCCGAACATCACCTATCATCGGGTGCCGGCCCGCGAGTTCTCTGATTCCGTCAGAAAGCAGTTTCCCTAGGTGATTGGCGTTCAGCATCAACTCTTCGTCTTCCATCACCTGCAATACCGCATTAGCCGCCGCGCACGCAACAGGATTACCACCGGTGGAGCTGAAGAATTCACTATTGCGTTGAAATTTTTCGGCAATCTCTTTGCGAGTCACTACGAGACCCATCGGGTATCCAGCCGCGATGGGTTTGCCGAAGGTAACGATATCCGGGGTTACGCCCGCGATCTCGAATCCCCACATGGATTTGCCTAACCTGCCAAACCCGGATTGCACCTCATCCGCTACACAAAGGCCTCCTGCATTCTTGACCCGGCGATAAACTTCTTCGGTATAACCGGGTGGTGGAACTATGATACCGCTCGAACTCATGATCATGTCCATGAAAAAAGCGGCAGGCGAATGGCCTTTTTGCATAAGTTTATCGATCGCTTCTTCGGAGTAGGATGCATAATGCAGGCCACGATCAGGAACATCTTTTTTCCACGGCCCCCTGAAATCATCCGGGGCTCTAATTTCCGCGATGTGCGCCTTCACTGAATTTATATCGGCGCTCTCGGCAGGTGACAGATCGAACACCGCGTCTGTGATTCCATGATAGGCGTTTTCGATCACCAGTCCTCCAGTTTGACCTGTCCAGTTTTTGCACAAGCGCCAAGCGAGATCATTGGCCTCGCTGCCTGAAGATACAAAAAAGCACGTATTCAATTCCCGGGGTAAGGTGCTGGTGATTCTCTCCGCATACTCTGGTAATGCATCATAGAGATAGCGAGTGTTGGTGTTCAGGGTTGCTGTTTGTCTGGCGACGGCAGTAACCACTCTCGGATGGCAATGTCCTACATGGGGTACATTGTTGTAGGCGTCCAGATAAGCTCTACCGCTGGAGTCAAAAAGCCAGACACCTTCGCCTTTGACCAGGTCGAGAGGCTTGCTGTAAGAATATTGCCTGGCATTGCCGATAAATTTATTTCTTTTTTCCCAACTCTCCCTCGGCGAGAGAGTGGATCGTTCTATTGAGCGATTAGGGCGCAGCCCGCATGCGCTCCGAAGCAGATCTTCAAATTCGCCATCTAACATGGCGTCGCTATCCTGCAACACTTTTATGGTTTTTTCTTGCAGCCCGGCGAGATGTTTGCGATTGTCGGTCCATTCAATTTCTCGATTTGACCAGGCTTCGATCATCAAACCCATTGCAAGGCGGCCGATAATCAGATCGGGAAGCAGTGCAAACTCCTGTTGCTCCAAAGGAGTGACTTCGTTGAATCCTGCTACGATGTGAGCAGCATGCCCAAAAGAATCTTTATATCCTATAGGTACTTCTGCGGCGGTCAGCGCTAAATCCTGTATCAACGGTGCGTAGAGCATGTCACCAAAATCAAATATTCCGCTAATTTGGCTAGGATCGTCAGGATCGACAACCGAGTTATGAAAACTCACATCATTGTGTATGATCTGAGCTCGGCAACCAGGCAGTCTGGGTTTTATTTTCACCGAGAAGCGGCCGAGGTATCTAAGGATAAGGTTGCGCAGAGACTCGTCTTCCAGGTAGTCACACAGTGGAGCAAGCTGATCTATATTTTGGGTGTCCCACGCGATAGCGTGCCTTGCTGCCGGATGGAAAAATCCCCGCAACGCAATGTTCAGCTGTGCCAGATTGCGTCCGAGATTACGCATTAATCGGGCATCTTCAGGCGCTTCGTAGAGTGGAATCCCGGGTAGATATTTGAAAGCACGAATTCTGAAGGTGCCGCCATTGGACTGTATCGTGGACCATTTTTCTCCGCTTTGCGTGTGGACAAGCGATTGAATCGGGAGGCGCGGATTCTGTTGAGCGATGTGATCTAAGGCGGCACATTGCAGGTCCAGAAGATCATCGGGCTCCGCTTGATTCGCAACCTTCAATACCACGTATTGTTGGCTGGAATTATTCGGTCTGATCAGAAAATTTTGATCACGCTCACCGCCTAGAGATTCCGGTATTCCAGCTATAGAGAAGTTCTCTTTCGCAATACGCTTTATATCGGAAATGTTCATTTCCGGGGGAGGGGATTGCAGAGTTTCCAGAATCTTGAGCATTGGTCTGGCGAACAGCGTTGGCGAGCGTCTATTGAATCCTATCCAATCCGAAGGACATTATGTCTTGTTTGCGATCACCAGATATTGGGGTGGTTATTTCAGGTTATGGCTTTATCCTGAGTGCAGGAAACATAAACGCCCTGTTACAAGGTTTCTCAAGCATCCACTGCTCGTTAGACGACACTCAATCCGAGCGTTGACGTGATATCGACCTGCATCCCAGCCTCACCTCATTTCAGGTAAGCGCGTTTGGCCACTGAGGCGATCCGCTGCATCTCGCGGACCACCGGCTTTTCAATCAACTTGCCATCGACAACAACCAGCCCTGTATTGGCCTCCTCGAATGCCGCCAGAATTTTCTGCGCTTTGGCAATTTCTTCAGGCGATGGGGTAAACACTTCGTTCAAGGCGCTGATCTGCTTGGGGTGCACCGCACCCTTACCACTGAAACCAAGTTCTTTCGCCAGTTGCGCCTGGGTTTTCATGCCCTCCAGATCATCCAGATCCAGGTAGGGCACGTCGATGGCATCAACACCCACGCTGGCCGCCGCGTGAACCATGCGTGAACGCGCATAAAGCAAGGGCTCCCACGCGTTTTTACAGCGTAAATCTGCGGACATATCAACGCCGCCAAAAAACAAAGCATCAATCCTGGAGCTAGACCTGGCGATGTCAAAGACAGCCTCAAGACCTGCATTCATTTCGATGATGATATGCAAACGGGTATCGTGGCCGCGCTCAGTCAGAAGATCATCCAGCCAGATCACTTCATCCGGGGAAACCACTTTGGGCAGCATCAGAGCCGGTGGCGGTGTATCAGTTGCCAGAATTGCCTTGACGTCATCAAGACCCACGGTTGAGCGCAGGCAATTGATTCGAACGACACGCTCGACCCCATCATCCGCCTGTGGCTGTGTAAAAAGCGCCATGGTCTTCTCACGCGCCTCGTCCTTATCGTGAGGCGCAATACCATCTTCCAGTTCGACACAAACAATGTCCGCTCCGCAGGCGAGGGCCTTAGGATACAGCTCGGGTCTTAAGCCTGGGGCGAAGATAAAACTGCGTCGAGGCCGAACTATCTTCTGGTCGTGGGTTGTCATTTTTCCCCTCTTGATCTGTCAGTAAGAACGCGGCAGACCCAGTACATGCTCACCCAGATAGCTCAGGATCAGATTAGTCGAGATCGGGGCAACCTGGTACAGGCGGGTCTCGCGAAACTTACGCTCCACGTCAAATTCTTCGGCAAATCCGAAGCCGCCATGCGTCTGGACGCACATCTCTGCTGCGGCCCATGAAGCATCCGCTGCCAGCATCTTGGCAAGATTAGCTTCCTCACCCGGGTTCTCACCTGCATCGAAAAGGCGAATAGCCTCACGCACCACCAGTTCGGCAGCACGCATCTGGGCATAGGCCCGGGCAATCGGAAACTGAATGCCCTGATTCTGACCAATGGGCCGACCAAAGACAGAACGCTCGCTGGCATAGGCTGTTGCCTTTTCAATAAACCACTTGGCATCGCCAATACATTCGGACGCAATCAGAATCCGCTCAGCATTCATACCCGACAATATGTAACGAAACCCCTTACCTTCCTCCCCAATCAGGTTATCGACGGACACCGGCATATTGTCAAAGAAAACTTCTGTAGTTGCATGATTCATCATGGTGTGAATCGGGCGGATGGTCAGCGTCTTACCCCGGACCTCGCGCATATCGACCAGCAAAACGGAAAGGCCATCGGTTTTTTTCTGAGCCTGTTCGAGCGGTGTCGTGCGACACAGCAGTATCATCAAATCTGAATACTGGGCACGGGAGGTCCAGATCTTCTGCCCATTGACCAAGTAATGATCACCCTCACGCTGCGCTGTCGTGCGCAACGCGGTGGTATCAGTCCCGCTGGTAGGTTCGGTGACGCCAAAGGCCTGCAGCCGCAGTTCGCCGCGGGCGATTGCCGGCAGATATTGCTGTTTTTGCGACTGCGAACCATGGCGCAACAGTGTGCCCATGGTGTACATCTGCGCATGACAGGCTCCGGCATTGCCACCAGAGCGATGAATCTCCTCCAGGATTGCGGCGCCGGCTGACAAAGGCAAGCCAGAACCGTCAAACTCTTCCGGAATAAGCGCACTCAGAAACCCGGCCTGGGTCAGCGCATCCACAAACTTGTGTGGATAGGCTCGCTCGCGATCGCATTTACGCCAGTACTCACCGGGAAAATCCTCACACAGGCGGGTTACGCTATCGCGGATCTCCGGGTGATCCAGCGTATAGGTCGGGGGTTTAGTACTCATGAGTCATGAATCCTGATATTCGGATGTTGCGGACCAAAGCGGTATTGTTTCATCGCACTGTTGCAGTCAAACCTGTCGACTAGGCAGCAAACTCTGATCGGATCGATGCGCCGTGCTGGTCAAGCATCGGGACGAGAGTTGGACGTTCGCCATCCGTCACCACCGGCAAATCCGCCATATTAACCTTGGTGCCGCCAAAATCGGCGACAAGGTTTCGAATCAGTTGATGGCTGGACAAGTCCTCGACGCTGCTCAAGCAGGCATTGGCTATTTTCGCATCGTCCAGCAACTGGCGCATCTGATCAGCCAAATGTCTGCCAAACACGCCATTGATTATCTCGTCCATCGCTTCACGATGCTTGACCCGCTCAGTGTTATTGATAAAACGTGGATCAGCCCCGAGTTCGGGCTGACCCAATATGGCATCACAGAAGTTGCACCACTCACGATCACTCTGGATCGAAATCAGAATGTGGCTGCCATCTTCGACGGTATACGCTCCGTAAGGCGCAATCAGCGGATGTGTCAGCCCCATTCTTTGCGGTGCGCCGCCAAGGTAACGATGCGCCAGCAGCGGAAAATTCATGAAATCCGCCATGACATCGAACATGGCAATGGAAATGTCGACCCCTGTCCCAGTGCGGCCACGCTGAATCAGCGCACGCAGAATCGAAGAAAACGCCGTTTGGCCAGAAGCAATGTCGCAGATGGAAATGCCCACCCGTGCCGGTTGCTCCTGCGTACCATTAATGGCACAGATTCCACTTTCAGCCTGTACCAAAAAATCGTAGGCTTTCTTCCTGGCACCCGGACCAGACGAACCATATCCATTGATCTCACATGTGATGAGGCCAGGATTGTGTTCACGCAGCGCCTCACCACCAAAACCACGGCGGGTAAGCGCCCCCGGCGCGAGGTTGTGCAAAAACACATCGGCATGTTTAAGCATAGACCGCAACAGCGCTTCATCAGCGTCTTGGTTGAGATCGATACAGATAGACTCTTTGCCTCGGTTAAGCCAGGAGAAAAAAACACTTTTTCCATCGGCTCCTTGGTCGTACCCTCGCGCAAAATCTCCTTCGGTGCGCTCCACCTTAATCACTCTGGCCCCGGCATCGGCCAGCATCAAACCGCAATACGGGGCAGCAACCGCCTGCTCCATTGATACCACCAGCAGTCCGGCCAGTTCCTGATCTAATCCCATGTCTTAAGGTGCTCCTGATTCATTTAGAAGGATAAAGGGGTTACCAATACAATACACTGAGCTGTATCGCTCCAATCAGGCCCGGATGTTTTATCTACGACCCGATCCAGGATATTGGAATTTTTCTTTCTACCTATTGGTTTTTCTACTGGTTTTTTCATTACAGTTACATCCTGCAGATCGATTAAATCCAGAACTTGTCCCGCACGATCGCGCTGCGATCCCCGTCGGGAACCTTGGCGGTCAGCACAGTCCCCCCACCCCAATGTTCCCGTTTAACCATCGCGATAGTCACGTTTGTATCAAAGTCTGGCGACCAGGTGGAAGAAGAGATACACCCAGCGATATTGCCTGTGGAATCGTGCAAAGGCCATGGGTGATTGATCGCAGGTACCGCTGGCCCATCAAGCGCGAGTGCTCGAATCTGCTTTGCTGGCTCTTGCAGTTCTAACAAGGCTTTACGACCCAGAAAACCTGTGGCGCTGTCGAGATTACAGTATTTGCCCAGACCTGCCTCAAAGAGCGTGTGATCCATGGTGATATCGCTGCCAAAAGAGAGCAGGCCCGCCTCAATCCGTTCGATCAGATTGGGGCACCCTGCCCTGACATCTAGATCTTTTCCCGCCTCAAATAATGCATCCCAAACTGCTTCTCCGTATTCGGTGCCATCCAGGTACAACTCAAACCCGCCTTGGTGAGACCATCCGGAGCGGGCAATGATCATATCCTGACCCTGAAAATTGATTGTCTTATGCCGAAAGAACCCGGTACGGATGATCTCTTCCCCAAACACACGGCAGACCAATTCATCTGCTTTTGGGCCCTGAATCGCCAGCGGTGAGACATCCGGCTCAAAGACTTCCACATCGAGGTCACAGCCTGCTGCAAGGCCCTTGCAGTAAAGCAACATGTCTGAATCCGCCAACGACAGCCAGTAACGATCCTGGCCCAGACGTACGGCAACAGGGTCGTTCATCATTTTGCCGGCACTGTCGACCATAGGTACGTAGTAGCATTGATCATCTTGCATCCGCGACATATCACGTGGTGTCGTCATCTGTACCAGTCGTAACGCGTCTGGGCCTTTGATCTCAACCTGGCGCTCACAGGAGACATCCCAGACCTGGACCGCAGTCTTAAGGTGTCGATAATCTTCCTCGGGCGTCTCGTAATAAGAGGCTAACCGCATATGGTTGTAGATCGTATATGCCTTCGCTCCAGCACTATCTACACGATTGGAAAATGGCGTTCTACGAAGGCGAATCGATGGTGTCAGATAGAGCATAGACATGGGCTAAGATCTCACGGAAAAATTGAGCGGCGCAATCATACTGTCCGGTCGGCCTAGACGCCAGCGTGGGCGGAATGATAACGTGAGCGGTTTTCAATGTCCGCGAAAGTGTCATATCAGTCAATATCCAATACACTTCTGGCTGTCATGCTTGGGGTAATTCCTCTCCCCAGCATCGTTCCAGCCTAAAGGAGTGGGCAGATGCCAACCAAATTCCTAAGTCCGGCACAAATCGAACACTTTGGTCAGCACGGCTTTTTGCCACCGGTTCGCATTCTGGACGAATCCGAGGCGCAGACCCTGCGCGCTGAAGTTGAACAGTTCGAGACAAACTATCCGGAACTGAAAGGACAACTCGACTTCAAGGCAAATCTCATCCTCCCGTGTATAGACCGGCTTTCCCGCGATACCCGATTGCTGGATCTGATGGAGGATCTTCTCGGTCCTGACCTTTTACACTGGAACTCAACATTCCGGATAAAGGAACCCAAAACCGGTCAGCACGCGGCATGGCATCAGGATACCGCGTACATCAAACTCAAACCCTTTCTTTCCATCTGCTGGCTCGCTATAAGCCATGCCAATAGTAAAAGTGGCTGTCTTAGAGTTATTCCGGGCTCTCACCGGGGGGCGTTACTCGCCCACAGCGAGGGCAACGATCCCGAAAGTATTCTGTCCCGGGCGCAGTACATAGATGAGGTGTTTGACGAATCAGACGCTATCGACATCGAACTCGCCCCAGGCGAGGCTACCGTGATCAATCATGCGATCATTCATGCTTCAAGCCCAAACCAGTCGGATGATCGGAGAATCGGACTGCTGATGGATTACCTGCCCACGAGTGCAGTCAAGGAAGGGCCCCGGGACACCGCCATACTGGTTCGTGGAGAGGATCACTTCGGACATTTTGAACTTGAGACTGGCCCAGTCTCGGATGATCCGCTAAAAAATATTGAACACCAGCGCCGCTCACTCGAGGTCATTACCGAAACCATGTACGCGGACTCGCAGCACAGACCCAAAGGGCTTTCCTAGACGGCAAACACCCCACTTTCTTTAGAATCTTACATGCTAAATCGTTATCAAAAATTGACAGCACGCCTAGATGATGGCGAGTTGATTCTTATTGATGGTGCGACAGGCACCGAGATTGAACGCCGCGGGGTACCCCAGCTCGATAATGCCTGGAACGGCGGCGGCGCCTTGAGCCACCCGGACATTGTGCGCGAAGTGCACCAGGACTATATCGGTGCCGGAGCGCAAATCATTATCAGCAATACGTTCGCCACATGCCGCCACGCCCTGTGCGACGCGGGCGTGGCGGAACACTTTGAAGCCCTGAACAGACGCGGCGTCGAGCTGGCCGTTGAGGCGAGGGAGCGCTCAGCAAACCCGGATATCGTCGTTGCCGGAGGCATCTCTTACTGGAGCTGGACTGGCGACAAGCCCAGACTCAATACGCTCAATGGCAGTATTACAGAACAGGCGAAGATAATGAAAGAAGCCGGGGCTGATCTGCTCATGCTCGAGATGATGATCGACATCGATCGGATGTGTGTCACTCTTGATGGGGCGCTGACCACTGGCCTGCCAGTCTGGGTCGGGATCACCTGCACGATCGACGATCAAGGAACAGTTTGCCTGAGAAATGGAGAGCCCCTCTCGCAGGCGTTGGATGCGCTGAAAAGCTATGAGATACCGCTGATCAGCATCATGCACACAGAAGTCGATCTGATCAGTGACTGCTTGAGCGCATTAAAGAACGACTGGGACGGATGGACCGGGATATATGCCCATAGTCAGGGTGACAAAAGCCGCAAACGCAGCAAACACGAGTGGGTTTTCGATGGCGTGATATCACCCAACGCCTACCGCGATGTGGCAGAGCAATGGCGCGCGCAAGGCATCAATATGCTGGGATGCTGCTGTGGCCTCGGTGTAGAACATATCAAGGTGCTCAACCGATATCTGACCGCCTGATCAGCCGGTCTCAGCGACAAGACCGGCCGCTTCAACCCCGCCCAGGGCCGCTGCCTCGTCGTTATCTGAAGCATCCCCCGAGATGCCGACCGCGCCCAACAATTCCCCTGATCCATTACGCAAAAGCAGGCCACCGGGTACCGGTACCATATCGCCCCCGGCAAGCCCGTTCATAGCCTGAATGAAGTAAGCCTGCTGTTCTGCCCGGTTCATCAGGGCGCGGGTTCCCATGCCAAGTTGGATTGCCGCATTCGCCTTGCCGTGTGCAATTCTGGCCCGCATCGCGCTAACGCCATCCTCGGATGCCGCTACGACGAGCGAACCCCGATCATCGAGGACAGCCACGCTGACGGGCTTTAATTCCAGATCACGGGCTTTAGCTAGAGCGCCGTCGACAACTGCTCTGGCCTGTTCCAATGTAATCGACATACGTTGTCTCCTGCAAAAATAAAAACGAAACTCCTTGAGTCCTGGTGTTTTATCCCGATGCCGCCAAAAGCGCTTTGGGCAACGCTCGGGCAAAAAGCTCAAGATCTTGCGGGTGCCCCACAGAAACCCGGATACAGCGATTAAGAGGTGCGATGCCCGGCATTCGCACAAAGACGCCTTGCTCGATCAGATTCTTAAGGACCTTCGTCGCAAAATTACCATCGCGACCACAGTCAATGGCCACAAAGTTGGCAGCAGATGGCAACGCATGGAGGCGATTAGCTGATGCGATCTGATAAAGCTGCTCACGGGCTTTGGCGACTTTACCGAGAACCTGATCCAGATAATCCTGATCTGCAAGTGCCGCAAGGCATGCGGCTTGCGCAACACAACCAACTCCGAAATGATTGCGGATCTTATTGAATTCATTGATCAGCGCGGCTTCACCAATCACATAGCCGACACGAATGCCTGCCAGACCATAGGCTTTAGAAAAAGTACGAAAACGCAGCACACGAGAATCAGACGTGTTTATCACCGGTAACGTACCTTGGGGAGCAAATTCGCCATAGGCCTCATCCAGCACCAGCAGCGATTTTTCCGGTACCCTTTCGATCATAGACTCGATATCACTGGCATTCCACCAGGAGCCCATGGGATTATCCGGGTTGGCGATATAAATCAACTTGGGTTGGTGAGCCACGGCCGCCTCGATCAGTGCATCAATATCCTCGCAGTCGTCACGGTAAGGAACCGTCACCAGTTCTCCACCGTATCCTGTGACATGGAAATTAAATGTCGGGTACGCCCCTGTCGATGTCACTACCTTATCGTCTGGGCCGACAAATAACCGCACCAGGTAACCAAAAAGGCCGTCGATACCCTCCCCCACCATGATGTGGGCAGGGTCAACACCATGATGGACTGCAATTGCGTGGCGAAGATCAAAAAACTCGGGGTCGCCGTATTTCCAGGCCTGTACACCGGCATCGGCGATCGCCTTTATTACCCGCGATGAGGGTCCAAAGACGTTCTCGTTGGCACCTATACGAGCACCAAATTCCTTGCCAAACGCGCGCTCCTGCGCCTCGGGTCCGACAAACGGAACCGTTGCAGGTAATCCCTTTGCGAGGGGAGTGACTTCGTACTCAGTCATCGTCCGATTGTGTCATAGCGGTGAAAAAAAGCACAACCTGGCCCGTGTCCATCCGTTGTTTCTTGATTGCTGATTCAAAAAGAGACAGCTAAGCAAAAAATTGCCCACTCACCACCTTAGTCGCAACCCCACCAACCCACAGGTCAGTCGGAGTTTTGCCATCCAGCGTCATTCTTGTAGTCACCACGCTGGGCCTGTCCATCTCATAACCTTGTTCGCTGGTGACAGTGCGGTATTTTCCATCAGAGCATTCCAGAAGATCATGGCGCACAAGATAGCAGGACAAAGCTCTGTTGGTGGTTCCGGCCGCCGGCACCTCTGGGGTGCCCACCCGAGGTGCAAATTCGCGACAGTGCACGGTGCTGTCAGGATGCACCGTCTGCTGGGAAAAAAGTAAAACTGTATCAATATGGCGCTGCGCACAGAACTCATGTATCCGTTCAAAATCAGGTGTGACTGCCCTGATATCGTCCAAACTCTTTAGTGGAACCACCAGGTGCGAAAAATCCGATACGGTGTATTCAACCGGAAGCGAATAGTCCATTGCTTGTAAGCTGACCCCAAAGAACACTTTGAATTGATCAGGCGTCAGCGAGGCCGGCTCAAATACGGCGGGCGCCAGCTCGAGCATCACCTCGATACGACTATCCGATCGATGAGTGACTTCGACCACTGCCGAACTCGCAGGCGTATGCAGATGAACCTTGTTTGTTTGCCCGGACGACACTTCAAGGTGGCCACGCTCAACCAGGCCTGTCATCAGTCCCAGCGTGCCGTGTCCACACATCGGGTACTCCTGGGCGGTTGAAAAAAATCGCACGTGAACATCACTCCCCTCAACGCGGATGACAAAACAGGTTGCCGGTGCGCCCACCTCCCGGGCTATTTGTTGCATCTGCGAGGTTGAGAGCTTTGCTCCATCGTAAACGATACCCGCATGACTGCCGCCAAATGGATTTTCCGTAAAAGCACTGAAAAGATCAAATTCGTAAGCGCTCATAACAGCGACCTCAAACTCAGATACGCCTGTGCCAGGGGCTGGCAATCTCGAACTCTCGCGCCAGGCGCAACAGCGTTTTCTCCTGGCCCAATCTGGCACCGATCTGAATGCCGATGGGAAGCCCCTCTTCGCTCTTCGCCAATGGCACAGAAGCCGCTGGTGCCCCGGTGGCATTAAAAAGAGGGGTAAACGGAATTTCATTCAACAACGCATTGAGATAATTCATCCAGTCGTCCATGGCCATACTGATCTCGTTCAATTTCAGAGGTGCGTGAGCCAGCGTTGGTGTCAGCAACACATCATAGTCATCAAAGAAATCGGCAAGATCGCGGGCTGCACGTTGAATACATTCGATGGCTTGTGTATACCGCACAGCGCTACACCTGCGCCCTGCTTCGGCGCACGCCAGCGTCACAGGCTCAAACAAGGACTCCGGGTCTTTGGCATTATTTTTCAATAACACGGCTTGAACTGCATTAGCGATATTGGCAGAAAACAACACATCGAAGGCGTCACGCAGCGAAGCGCCATCCACGGATGGCATCGCCTCTTCAACCTTGCAACCCAATGACTGGCAAAGAAGGCCCGCATCTGTCACGGCTTGCTTACACTGTGAATCGATATCTTCTCCTGCGAAGCCATCAGCACAAAGGCCCACTCTGAGATCCGGCAGATCGCCTTCAAGGGATTCCAGAAACGTTCCACTTACCTCTGGCGCACTGTAGACAGCACCAGGCATCGGCCCGTGCGTCACATCCAGTAGAACTGCCGAATCTCGCACGCTGTGGGTTATGGCATGGGCCACACTGAAACCCGCCAAACCCTCTGCCTTGTCATGCCCAAGCGGTACCCGGGCCCGGGTAGGTTTGAGGCCAAACAAACCGCAGTTGCTCGCTGGAATCCGGATAGATCCCCCGCTGTCAGTGGCGTGGGCCGCGGGAAGCATACCGCTAGCTACCGCGCAGGCCGAGCCTCCGCTTGACCCTCCTGCTGAACGGGAGTGGTCAAAAGGATTGACCGTGGGCCCAAACAGCATGGGGGACGTGCAGATATTCAGCCCAAATTCCGGGGTATTGGTTTTCCCCAGAATCACGAGGCCAGCCGCCTTTAAGCGCGAGATCAACAGTCCATCTTTAGTGGGAATGGTTTTTGCAAAAGCGGCACTGCCGTTAGTCGCAGGAAGGCCGGCAAGCACGGTGTTCAGATCCTTAACCAGATAGGGAACCCCGGTTAAGGGTCCGGCGGGGAGTCCTTGAGCGATGCTGTCTCGGGCCGTATCAAAACACTGGGCGATCACAGCATTAAGCTTTGGATTGAGCGACTCGATTCGGTTAATCGTAGTCTCAATAAGCTCGGAAGGGGTGAGCTCTTTTTTTGCGATCAACCCGGCGAGGCCTATCGCGTCATATCGATCGTACTCTTCCCCGATCACGAGAATCCCCCATACAATTTAGCCTTACTGCGCGAACTCCGCCTCGCTGAGATGACACTCGATGGCATGACCGCCGCTCAACATTCTTACCGGCGGGATCTCCTGATCGCAGGTATCCTTTATCGCCCGCGGACAACGATCAAAAAATGGGCAGCCTTTATCCGTCAGTGTTACCACACGATCAATGCCGGCCTGCGCCTCCTGGGTCTGCATGGTTTCTTCAAGCCAGCCGACACGCAACTCAGGAACTGAGCTGATGAGGAGACGTGTATAGGGATGATATGGCGGAGCGAGCACGGCATCTGTGGTGCCCTTTTCCACCACGCGACCCGCGTACAGCACGATGATTTCATCGGCAAAGGATGCCACTGTCGAAAGGTCATGACTGATAAAAACAAAGGACACGCCGGTCTGCTTGCGCAACTTCTTGAGCAATTCAATGACATTCGCGCCAACGATGGAATCCAGTGCCGAGATAACCTCGTCACAAAGCAGTACTTCCGGCGATGCCGCCAATGCCCTGGCGAGGTTGATTCGCTGCTTCTGGCCACCTGAGAGCTCCTCGGGATATCGCCCAGCAAATTCCTGCGGTAGTTCGACGATCTGTAGCAGTTCGCCGACCCGTCGACGTTTTTCTTTTCCTTTAAGGCCAAGGTAGAACTCGAGCGGGCGACCCAGGATATGATCTATTCGCTGGCGTGGGTTAAGCGCGGTATCCGCCATCTGGAAAACGAACTGCACTTTCTGCAGCTCGCTGCGACTTCGCTGCTGCAGAGTGGGTTTAAGTTTCTTGCCGTCCAGCAGAACTTCTCCCTGCGCTGCGGGCAAAAGCCCGGCCATGACCCGGGCCAGGGTGGATTTTCCACAGCCCGATTCACCAATCACCCCCACACTGTGGCCCCGCTCTATGGAGACATTCACATCCCGAAGCACTGTTATCGCAGGCTTTCCGTCTTTGACTTTACCGTACCCGGCAACAAGGTCTTTTACTTCGAGCGCAGGCGCCGCACGGTGATGTTCCCCACTGGTTTCGTCGCCCTGACCCGCTGCGGGTGGTGGTCGAACAGCATGCATCAGGCGACGGGTGTAATCGTGCCCCGGATGGCTCACAACCTGCTCTGCGCTGCCATACTCCTGCGTTTCGCCCGCGTATAACACCACAATATGGTCCGCGATCTGGGCGACCACCGAAAGGTCATGCGTCACATAAATAGCGGCAGAGCCTTCTTGTTTAATTACTGACTTGAAGGCTTTTAATACCTCGATCTGCGTCGTGACATCCAGTGCAGTGGTCGGCTCGTCCAGCACCAGAAGCTCTGGCTTGCCACACAGCGCCGTTGCCGCCATCAGACGTTGCAGTTGTCCGCCGGATACCTGGTGGGGATAACGCTTACCCAATCGATCAGGATCTGGTAGTTCCAGAGCCCGATAGAGAAAGTCAGCTCGCTCGTTGGCCTGCTTCTGGGTCAGGATGCCATGCAACACACAAGTTTCAGTGACCTGCTCGCCAATCGTCAGAGCCGGATTGAATGTCGCAGCGGCACTTTGGGCAAGGTAGGCGACCCGCTGACCCCGCAGACCTCGTAATTGATCCGCACTCATGGTGATGACGTCTTCGCCTTCAAGGCGCACTTCACCGCCGACAAATTCCAGCCCGGGCTTGGTATAACCAAGCGCTGATAAGGCAATGGTTGTTTTGCCTGAACCTGACTCCCCAATCAGGGCTACCACCTCGCCACGGGTCACATTAAAACTGACGCCCTTGACGATCGGCGTCAACTCATCATCGTCATTGCGAGCGCTGATGCGAAGGTCATCGACCTCAAGCAAAACACTCATGAGATCATTCTCTTGGCCAGTTTGCCACCTGAGTGTGCGGAGATATCATCCACAATCATGTTGATGGAGATGGTCAGCGTCGCAATCGCCAGTGCCGGCAGCAGCGGGGCGAGCGAGCCATAAATCAACCCCGGCAGATTCTCCTTCACCATGCTGCCCCAGTCCGACGCCGGCGGTTGCACACCTAGCCCTAAGAAACTCAAGGACGAGATAAACAGGATCACCCAGACGAAACGCAGACCAAAATCGGTTGCCAGCGGCATAGTAATGTTAGGCAAAATCTCCCGAGTAATAATCCACCATAAGCCTTCGCCACGTACCCGTGCTGCCTCCACGAAATCACTGACCATGACTTCCTGTCCCAGTGATCGGGCGATACGAAAAACGCTGGTGGCATAAATAACGCCCGTGATCAGTATCAGCCACGGTATGGTGGGACTATTCAGCGCCGCAATTATCACAAGAGCAAACATGATCGAGGGAATAGCCAGTAACGCATCATTCACTCGACTCAACGCCATATCCGTAAACCTGCTTCCCACTGCCGACGCAATGCCCAGGGTAACTCCTAGCAGATAAGCCAGAAGCGTTGCGATGAAAGAAATACCAATCGTCGTTCTTGCGCCAAACAATATTCGCGACAAGGTGTCACGCCCCAGATAATCACTGCCCAGCAACACAATCTTGCTGGGCGGCTGAAAATCCGTATCCGGATACATCTCGTCGCTGCCCGGCACGACGAATAACTCTTCGTCGAGGATATCGGCCTCGTGATAGGGGGCTATCGTGGGCCCTATGACCACGATAACCGCCCAGAAAATTACCACCCCTATGCCAATCTTCCCCGGCAGACTGAGCTTTACCTTACGCTTAGGGGGCGCATCGGGCAGTTCATCAAATTGCGTTACTGAACTTGTATCTTGCGATGTATCAGACATATCCTGGCAACCTCTTACTTCGGGTGACGCAATCTTGGGTTAGAGAGAATCGTCGCCATGTCAGCGATGAAGATCAGCACGATATAAGTGGCACAAAAGATCATTGCACACGCCTGCACCAGCGGCATATCCCGCAAAAGCACGGCCTCTATCATGAGTTTTGCAAGGCCGGGGTAGGAAAAAATCTGTTCTACTATCACAACGCCGCCCACGAGCCAGGCAAGATTCAGAGCAATCACGTTAACGATCGGGCCTATCGCGTTAAACAAAGCATGGCGCAGAATGATCTTTCTACGGGGCACCCCTTTGAGAATCGCCATCTCGATATAGGGCGAACTCATGACATTAAGTACGGTTGCCCGGGTCATCCTGATGATCTGCGAGGAGACCAGAATGACCAAGGTCAGTATCGGCATTGCCAAGGTCTTTATCAGCACCCAGCCTGATTCATTTCCCCTGAGATAAACAATCGCTGGAAGCCAACCCAGCGAGACTGCAAATATCAGCACCAGGGTTGTCGCAACCAGAAAATCCGGCACCGAGATCAGATTAAGCGTTGTGAAGGTGATCGTGCGATCCAGCTTGGTGCCTGGATGCATCGCAGCAATCAAGCCCAGGAACAGCGAGATTGGTATCGCGATCACTGCAACCAGGATTGTCAGGCGACCCGTGTTGTAGATCCGTGGTTCGAGCATCTCGACGATCGGCGTGCCCAGACCCGCCCCTAGGCCTGCCTTGGAGATCCCAAGGTCACCCATCATGACGTTCTGCAACCAGACAAGGTATTGCTCAACCACGGGCTTATCAAGCCCCAGTTTGGCGCGCAGCGCAGCGGTACTTTCAGGCGTTGCTGTCTGCCCCAGAATAATCTGGGCTATATCACCCGGGAGCAGGTTCGTGCCGATAAAAATCAGCACAGAGACCACCCAGAGGGTGACCAGACTTATCCCGGATCGACCCAGTAAGGCGCGCCAGAGCATATTTAATTAAAGATTTTTGGCTGAGGGGAGAGCCCGAAACAAAGGGGTTCGCACGTTGCCGTGCGAACCCCTTTCATAGACCACTTAATAGCGAATAGCCAGCCTTAGGCTTCTTTCCAGATGAACTCGGCCCAGCCATTGCCACCGAACTGGCCCAACGGGCAGTTGGAGAAGCCTTGAACCTGAGGATTATGCGCATCCAGAATATTGGTGTGATAAGGAACGATGATGCCACTTTCGGTACTGACCAGTTTTTGCATCTCGCAGTGCATCTCATGGCGCTTTGCTGCATCGGTTTCTGCCAGAGAACTCTTCAGCAACTCACCCATGCGATCGCTGTTCCAGTAGGTATCGTTCCAGTTTCCGTTCGGGCCAAACTGGAGTGACATCATGGCGTTCGCAGTTGGACGCATATTCCAGGTCACTACATTGAGCGGCTCTTTCATCCACACCGCGCCCCAGTAACCATCGGTCGGCACCTTTTTGATTTTCAGGTTAAAGCCGATCTTTTTGAGGTTGGCCTGCATAAGCAAGCAGGTATCCTCGATCGCGCCAGATACGGGTGCGACCCAAATCTCGGCCTCGGAAATCCCGGATTTATTCAGATGCCACTTGGCTTTTTCCGGATCGTACGGTTTCTGTGGCAGTTCATGGCAGTGATCGGCGCCGTAGGCAATATTGATTGGGTGATCGTTACCCACAGTACCATGGCCCTTGAGGAACTTGCGCACGATTCTCTCGCGGTCCTGGATATAGCGAAGGCCTTCGACCAGATCGTCGTTTTCACCCGGTGCAGTGTTCTTAAGGCAGCAGATACCGCCATACAGACCCGAAGGCACCGACAAGACAGCCTTTCCTGAACTCTCGATCTTCTTGATCTGTTTGGCACTGATCGAAGTGATCATGTCGACATTGCCAGCCAGCAGTGCATTCAGACGGGCGTTAGGATCGGTAATCGCCGTGATCTCGATGTTATCGAGCCACTGGCCGGTGCTCCGCCAGTAGTTGTTGTTACGTGAGTGGATTGATCTCACACCGGCTTGGAAAGAATCCAGTATGTAAGGGCCAGTACCACCCCCCCACCAGTTATGCGTGTTCGTTTTAACAATCTTGGCCTGGGGCTGCGTCAACTTGATCGGCATATCGGCATCCGGGGATGACAGAGTGAGTTTCACCGTGTGCTTGTCGACTGCTTCCCACCCAGTAACGTTGGCGAAGAAAGATTTAATGGAAGACGGTGATCCCTTGGCGATGTGGCGGTTCATACTCCAGACCACGTCGTTGGCGGTAAGTTCCCCGCCACTATGGAAGCTCACACCCTTGCGGATCTTGAAGATGTACTCGGTGGCGTTGCCGTTGACCGACCACTCTTCAGCCAACTCACCATGCAGACTCATATCATTCCAGACCTGAATGAGCCCGTTGTACATGAGGTTAGCGCGGGTATAGTCGATAGTCGACGTACCCAGAATCGGATCAAGCGTATCATCCGGCCCATGCAGGTTGGATGAGAAGACCACCGAGCCGCCGCGGGTCGGGCTGGCGGCCAGAGCGCTGGCCGAACCGAGAAGGCCTCCGGCAGTGGTCGCCGTGATACCCAGCGCGCCCATGGCGGCCAGGAATTCGCGGCGGTTTACATGGCCGTCGCGATACATCTGTTGAAAAGTTTTAACTTCTTTCATTTCTCAGTTTCCTCCGATGGAAAAGATGACCTTCTGTCTGATTTAAATAACCGCTTAAGACAGGTGATATGCAGTATTTGATTCACCCAACCAGGAAGCGCTACCCGCAGTGAAACATAGGTAGAAAATCCAGTCAACAGTTCAGGCTAAATTGCCTAAGAGGGCATAAACTACTGTCTAATCGGGGATTTTCCTCTCTGTGGGTACATAATAAAGACAATCAAGGCGAAATAACTGGCGTATCGAATGGTTTTGTTCGCTTCTGGGTATCTCAATGTCGCTGAACTCAATCATTTTAAATGCCCGTTCGGTTGAAATTACCTGTGGCGAATAGCGCACCAGGCTGGCAATCAGCCACTTGAATAGATCACTTAAAGGACGATATTGATTGAAAAGTCTTTTCGCTAACCGCAAGTTTCTAGTCGTCACTCTTGCGCTTTTCGCTTACCAGCCAGCCACAGCGGCATGCCTTTGCAGCTACACCCCAGCGAAATTGGTTGACGTACTTGACGGTGGCAACATCGTTTTTGAAACTGCGGGGAAACAGAAAACCGTACAGCTCGCTAGAATCATTACGCCCCGGCTTAAACCAAGCCCCCTATCACAAAAGCCCTGGTGTGAAGCCGAGGGCACCAAAGCGATACAGGCGAAAGCATATACCGCTGAACTCTTGTCCAAAGCCTCACAGATC
>JBBWVW010000183.1:0-8986 GCA_050256425.1 Arenicellales bacterium
TTTAATGTGGTCGGCACCGCAACTTTGGCGCCATTTGCGACAAGATGTTCTGCAAAATCAACATTTACCTGCCCCGAATAAAAACAACTTGTCACATGAGCAGATTTTATCTCTACTAGCCGCGTTGCAGTTAGTGCCTCCGCAGCAGCAACAACCATGCGCATTGCTATCTGGCATCCGTTGCCATCGCTACCCGACAACATAGCCTGTTGATTATCAGTTAGTTTAAGGGTCACAAATCACCTTTAAGGAGACAGCCGTAGTTCTCTACTGACCCAGTGTACCCAGAGTCTCGTAGACACTGCCAGAAAAGGGTTTGAATTGCACTTAACACCGGTTTTCCGAGCTCTTGTTCCGCGCGTTCAATAATTTCTACTGCCCGAATAGCAGCGCAAGCAATAAATAAACCATCTGCTTCAGGGTGACAAACTTCAAGTGCTGCCTCGAAGATTGCATCCGGTGGTAACTCAGCGGAAAGAGTGCCATTCTCTATACAGAAACTACCAATATTGAGAACAGCAATCCCGTGCTCCTCGAGAAACTCGCGCATCGCCTGATTGACAGAATCCATATAAGGCGTCAGTAACGAGATCTTTTTAATTTCGAGTTTTTTCATCGCCGCAATGGCTGCGGTGATTGGCGTCACAACCGGCACATCGGAACGGCCTTTGTGAATCTGAGAAGCGACCTCTTCGTACCCCAGGGCCACAGTCCCAGAAGTACAGCAATAGCCAATTACATCAAGTCTCATACCCGGAAGAATCCGCCGAGCGGCTTCAGTGAGATGAGGACCTATAGCACGGTGGTTCTCGATCGTTACAGGGTCTATAGCCATAACACGACTGGTATAAAACATGACGTCTTCAGGCAGCATATTGTGAAAATCGCGTTCTGTCGCAACATCTGTACTAAGCGCAATCAATCCAATACGAAAACGCGCGGGTCCCCCATCGAATTCATACTCAACAGTCACCTTCTGGGTCGGTGTTTCAACAGTTTTAGATAATATATTCATGAGAAACTACTCGAAACCAATGTGTGATGCGAATCAGTACAATCGATACATTTTGAAAATATCTTTATGTGACACGCTGTATCTGACGGTTCTCTATATCTATATCTATGATGTAGCCATCTTTGATCATTGAGATGGGCCCTCCTTCATCAAACCTAGGGCGGACCTCTGAAATAAGTATTGGACCACGTCCCATCCCAATGATTGATGAATCAGAAATGACGGCCACGTCGTGTAAGCCAGCCCCATAAAGCAAAGAAGCAAACTCATTCGAAAGACCATGCATAACAAGAACATCACCCGATCTTATATGGTTCCATTGTAATGCATGAATCGCGTTATCCAATCCTTCAAGACACCGGGGCCTCCCCTGAAATCCCTTTCGATTTATACTCACAAGTAGTACAAAGTGCTCGAAAACTAGACAAACTTTGGGTTCATCACCACGATTTGGCTACAGAAGCAAATCCGGGTCATCACCTTATGATACGCAATATCTATTTATTAATAAATATTAATAAGGTCGGCTGGGCTGGCTGGAAAGTATTTGAAGCACAGTGTGCTTGACTATCAACAGTAGCCCCGTAACGACCCTTACGAATCCTCAACACCTACTTCACAGACAACGGTCTGGGCGAACCAACCTTCCTTTAATTTAGTTGACCTATCCAATAAAGAAAACGCCAGCATTGCTGGCGTTTTTATCTAAGCCCCGACAAAACGAACGCGACCCAAAGCGCTAGAACAATCCCTCGATTTCCCCATCTTCGTTAACGAAGATGCTGTTTGCTGCCGGCGTTCGCGGCAATCCAGGCATTGTCATGATCTCGCCACAAATGGCAACGACAAATTCGGCCCCGGCAGACAAGCGTAACTCTCTAATGGGAACCACATGGCCGCTGGGAGCGCCGAGCAGGTTGGGATCTGTAGAGAAACTGTATTGTGTTTTGGCCATGCAGACTGGGAAATGGCTGTATTTCTCCTCGAACTCGTCAAATTGGCCTCGGACCTTTTTGTCAGCGATGATGTCATCCGCGCCGTAAATATTGCGGGCCACGGTACGCGCCTTTTCCCACAAGGACAGGTGATCCGGGTAAAGTGGACGAAACTGTGAACTCCCCGAATCGGCAAGGTCGGCAACATGCTGAGCCAATCCCTCGGTACCGGCGCCGCCATCAGCCCAGTGATTGCATTCAAACACCTCGACACCAAACTCCCTGCAGTAGGCCCGTATCGCATCAATTTCCGCGGAAGTGTCTGCCGTGAACTTATTGATTGCAACCACTGAGGGAACTCCAAATTGGCCAATATTACGAAGATGGCGTCCCAGGTTCTCAAGACCGTCTACCAATGCGCCGACGTTCTCGGTACTAAGTTCAGCCTTGGCGACCCCGCCGTGCATCTTAAGCGCTCGAGCGGTTGCCACCAGTACGACAGCATCCGGCTTCAGGCCCGCTTTACGGCACTTGATGTCAAAGAACTTTTCTGCGCCAAGGTCCGCACCGAATCCAGCCTCGGTCACCACATACTTCGCAAGCTTGAGCGCAGTCTTGGTCGCTCGAACTGAGTTACAGCCATGAGCGATATTGGCAAACGGCCCTCCATGAATGATGGCGGGGTTGTTTTCCAGTGTCTGAACCAGGTTTGGCATAAATGCATCGCGCAGCAGAGCGGTCATGGGCCCTTGCGCCTTGAGGTCACGGGCATGAACGGGCTGGCGGTCGCGGGTGTAGCCAACAATGATATTAGCCAACCGCCTCTGCAGGTCAGCCAAATCTTCAGCCAAGCAAAATATTGCCATAATCTCTGAGGCAACGGTAATGTCAAAGCCGCCTTCCCGGGGAAAGCCATTGGCAACGCCACCCAGCGCCACCGTTATCTGGCGAAGTGCCCGGTCATTCATGTCGACAACCCTTCTCCAGGTTATCCGTCGCTGATCAATGCCGAGTTCGTTACTCCAGTAGATATGATTTTCAATCAACGCCGACAACAAGTTGTGGGCCGCACCGATCGCATGAAAATCTCCGGTAAAGTGCAGATTGATATCTTCCATGGGGACCACCTGGGCATAGCCACCACCCGCGGCGCCGCCTTTCATACCGAAACAAGGCCCCAGTGACGGTTCCCGCAAACAGATCAACGCATCTCTTCCAATCCGGTTCAGGCCATCGCCCAGGCCCACAGTCGTTGTGGTTTTGCCCTCGCCTGCCGGAGTCGGCGATATCGCCGTTACCAGTATCAGTTTGCCGTCACCGCGATCACTCAAAGATCCAATAAACTCGTTACTGATCTTGGCCTTGGTGGGGCCATAGTTGAGCAATGAGCCAACCGGAATGCCAAGCTTGTCACCGATTTCACCGATCGGACGGATTTTCGCCTTGCGGGCGATATCAATATCACTGGGAACACTAGCCATGGGATTTCCTTTTAAAGGTTTAGTCAAAGATGGTTACTTAAGCGCTCGGTATACGAGCTTTGTAATCGTCGAGCGGCGATTAGTGTATTACGCATCAGAACCGCCACCGTAACCGGTCCAACACCACCCGGCACGGGCGTAATCCAGCCCGCCACCCGGCGACAAGCATCGTAATCGCAGTCCCCAACAATCTGGATGTTGCCGCTGGCATCTTTAATCTGGTTAATGCCGATATCCACCACGACAGCGCCGGGCTTGAGCATTTCGCCTTTCACCAGCCCAGGCTTCCCGACTGCAACAAATACCGCATCGGCCCGGCGGGTGTGGACGGCCACCTCGCGGGTCAGGTGATGGCAGACGGTTACAGTTGCCCCTTCGGCCATCAACAAAAAGGCGATAGGCTTGCCGACAATCTCAGAGTGCCCAATAACGGTTACTTCCAAACCCTCCAGCGATATCCCGGTCTGTCTAAGTAACTCCACGGCCGCCATCGCGGTACATGGGCCGAGCTCGAGATTTCGGTACACAATGTTACCAATGGAGGCGGGATGCATGCCCTCGACATCCTTCAATGGATGAATGGCCGATTGAAGCTCTTGGATTGGCAGCCCATCGGGAATCGGCCGCTGCAGGATGATCCCGGTCACCTGCGGGTCAGCGTTTAAATTCAAAATGACCGCATGCACTTCGCCTGCTGAGGCATCTGCTGGAAAGCGTTTCTGCTCAAACTCGATCCCAACCTTTTGAGCACTTCGTTGCTGGTTTCGGATGTAAAGATTAACCGCTGAGTCATCACCGATACGGATAGAGATCAGGCGTGGCTGCCAGTTTGCAGCGACCAAATCCTGAACTCCTGCAGCAACCTCTGCGAGCATAGTCGCCGCCACCGCTTTTCCATCGATATCACGATAATCAATTGTCATCGGCTGAGGTCGCTGTCTCCCCTAGAGGCTAAAGGTTAAAAGATTCGCGCTGCGCCATCATCGCCAGCACAACCTAACGAGATGCCATCCCAGCCCCTAATGGAGTAAGTGCAAACATCAGCGTAGTCAAGGGAGGGCGAATGATATTTGCATGCCCTGACTATGCTTCCCTGTACGCGCCATCGATCCATCAGTTTAGACCCACCGGCGCGGCTGTCAAAAAGGCGGCTCTTATTGCATCATAGCCACTTGCCCGTGATCAGGACGTTACCAGGCCCGTGGCGCCGGATAGGCGCTGGCGCACAAACGTATTTGGCAACTAGAACTTAGCGTAAGCCTTTCTCAGATTGACCATCGGATGGCGCGAGGACATCTGAAACTTGATCAGAAGTTCCCGGGCAATCATATCCCGCTCCTGCTGATTGTCTGGCAGTTCCATTTCTTCAGGCACAGTCACCCAACCGTTTATATTGCGATCAAACACCGCCGGGCGACTTTCTTCGTAACCCATATGCACGTCTTCCAGCCAGTTGAGATCTTTCCAGTTCATTTTTTCGATATAGGATTTCAAAAACGGCGTCAACCGGTCGTAATCCGGAACCAGATTCACATCGTAGCGATACCCGATGTGCTGCCCTATAGTCTGTTCACGCTCGGAATCAAGCCCATCACCCTTGATGAAATGATCAATGTCTTTTTCGTATGCCATTACGCTCTCCTTAAAACCGGGTCATATCGGGACGGCCGACTGTGTGCTGTGTGCCCGCCAACGGGACCTGCGCCAGGGCCGAAGCCTCCATCGTAAGAGCGGCCAGGTCTTCAGGCTCTAATGAATGCACATTAGTCTTGCCGCAGGCCCGCGCCAGCATCTGACACTCAATAGTCAGTGTGTGCAGGAAGTTATACACGCGCTCGGCGGCATCATCAGGATTCAGTCGTTTGCGCAACTCAGGATCCTGCGTGGCGACGCCGACCGGGCAACGGCCGGTATGGCAGTGATAGCAATAACCCGCCTCCACGCCCATTTCTTTTTCATAATCGGCTTCAGGGATATCTTTGTTGCAGTTCAGCGCCATCATGGCCGAGTGTCCGATCGCGATTGCATCCGCGCCAAGGGCTAAGGCCTTTGCCACATCCCCACCATTGCGGATACCGCCGGCGTAGACCAGCGAGATGTCGCCGGATTTACCGACATCGTCAAGCGCTTGTCGGGCCTGGCGGATCGCAGCTATACCAGGCACGCCGGTCTCTTCGGTTGCCAGATGTGGTCCCGCACCAGTTCCCCCTTCCATACCATCCATATAGATAGAATCCGGATCAGTCTTGGCCGCCATACGCACATCGTCATAAACTCGCGCTGCGCCTAATTTCAACTGGATAGGAATTTCCCAGTTGGTGGCTTCTCGAATTTCCTGAATCTTCAGCGACAGATCGTCCGGGCCCAGCCAGTCTGGGTGGCGAGCCGGTGAGCGTTGGTCTATTCCAGCGGGAAGCGAGCGCATCTCTGCGACCTGATCAGTAACTTTTTGCCCCATCAGATGCCCGCCCAAACCGACTTTACAACCCTGGCCAATAAAAAATTCACATCCATCAGCCAAAAGAAGGTGGTGTGGATTAAACCCGTAGCGGGACTGGATGCACTGGTAGAACCATTTCTCGGAATAGCGCCGTTCATCAGGGATCATACCGCCCTCTCCTGAACAAGTCGCCGTACCGGCCATGGTGGCGCCGCGGGCCAGTGCGGTTTTTGCCTCGTAGGACAAGGCGCCAAAACTCATACCGGTAATGTAGATGGGAATATCCAACTCCAATGGCCGCTTGGCACGAGGCCCAATAACGGTTTTAGTCAGGCATTTTTCCCGATAGCCCTCGATGACGAAACGGGTCAGAGTGCCGGGCAAAAAGGTCAAATCATCCCAGCTGGGGATCTTCTTGAAAAGCGAAAATCCCCGCATCCGGTAACGACCAAGCTCCGCTTTGATGTGGATATCATCCATAACCTCCGGGGGAAACATGAAACTGTGACCGATGAGATCTTTATTTCTCTTAGATGTCATAATCTTTCCTCGTGCTGCAATTTACAGAACCAGTTTCTTCTCAGCCGGCTCAAGGTTGTCGTAATTCCATAATTGTTTTCCTGAAACGATCTTGGTCATATTTTCCACCCCGTTCAACACCTCCAGGCCATACTGGCCCAGTTTGCGCGAAAGCCAGTGGCAGTCGAGGTCGGTCATCTCACCCTCGACCGCGTCAACGCCAAGATCAGCAATCTTTCCACCAACATAGATTGTGCCGTCATACATGGAATCTCCGAGGCTCTTGCCCGCGTCGCCCAGCACGACCATACGACCACGTTGCATCATGAAGCCGGAAAACGCCCCGGTCCGGCCGCCTACAATAATGGTCCCGCCTTTTTGGTCAATTCCTGTCCGGCTGCCCACATCTCCCTTGCATACCAGGTCACCGCCGCGGATGGCGGCGCCAAATGTCGACCCCCCGTTCTTTTCAATAACGACCTGGCCCGCCATCATGTTCTCAGCACACGACCAGCCTACCCGGCCACTGATCGTCACATTGGGGCCATCAAGCAACCCACAGCCAAAATATCCCAGGCTGCCCTCAAAATGCAGATTCAACCGACTGAGGATACCGACTCCCAGAGAATGCTTTGCCCCCGGGTTGACCACCGTGATCGTGCCGTAGCCCTCAGACATCAGTCGACGGATCTCCTGGTTGACCTGTCGCTGATCGAGCGATGCGACATCAATTTCAGCCGTCCGTGCAAAGTCCACTTCAGGTGCCCAGGGGTAGACCAGGTTATCCGACTCCTCAGCCGAAAAGAACGTCTGCTGGGTGCGCCCACTTAACTCCTCCGTGTGCATCCCCAATTCATGGGATTCGTGTGTGCGGTCTAGCTCTGCCATACCATCACCTCTCCTTCATAAGGATCATAAGTATCAATTTCGTGCGGAAAGATGCTACGGATTGCGACTTCCTCCGAGGCTAAGGCAACGAAGTCGTCGCTTTCATAAAGCACCATTGGCTTGGCGGCCATCACATCTTTTGCCATGCCCAGTGTGTCTGCAGTCGCCACTACGTAAGTAAATACGCCGTCGAGCTCGCCCACGGAGCGATGCATGGCAGCTTCAAGATCATCGCCACGGTTCATGCGATCAGCGACGTAAACAGCGATCAACTCGGAGTCGCAATTGGACATGAAACGGTGGCCACCGCGTTCGAGTTTGCGCCGGAAGCCCCAGTAATTCGTTAACTGCCCATTGTGAACCACCGCGATGTCATTGAACGGATATGCCCAATAGGGGTGGGCCGATCGAATATCAACATCGGACTCGGTTGCCATACGAGTGTGACCAATCGCATGGGTGCCCTGGAAGGTGCCCAAGTCATACTGACCCGACACGGTAGCCGCATCACCGAGGTCTTTGACCAGCTCCAACGCATTACCTATGGACAGAATTTCCGCCCCCTCCACATCCTCAACATAATCCGCCAGCTTTTTCATGTCGCCGTCGTAAGAGATCAGGTAGCGGTAGGCATACTCGGTAGCATCATCTTCTTGCAACTTACGCGCCCCCAACTCGCCCAGTCGACGGTCTACCTCAGCTTTACGTTCCTTGACCTGATCATGAATCTGGAAGCCTTTACGCATATCTTCCTGCTCAGCGACCTTGAAACGCAAAATATGTTCGCCCTCGCGGGGATTGCCGTACAGCGCAAATCCCGTCGAGTCTGGACCACGATGCTTAAGTGACTGCAGCATGGCCGTAAGCTCACTGCCGATATCACTGCTCTTTCCCCTGTGTATTAACCCGGCTATCCCGCACATAGGGCCGTGCCCTCCATTACTTGAATTAGTGAAACAAACTTTGACAGGCCGCGGACCGCACTTAGCGGCCCGCCTCGGCCCGGCGTGCCGGTCAGGGCAGGCAGTCCAGATAGGTGTCCATATCCCACTCGGTCGTGGTATGCATAAAGCGCTCCCACTCGTCGCGTTTGTAATGCTCGAATACCCTGTACATTTCACCAGGCATCGATGATTTAATGACTTCGTCATTCGCCAATTGTTCAAGCGCATCGCCGAGCGACATCGGCAATTTCTTGACTTCTTTACCTGCGTCAATCGCCTCATAGATATTGCGTTCTTCGGCTTCACCGGGATCCAGATCGTTGTCGATACCGTCGTCGAAAGCTTTCAGCAACGCGGAACCCATCAGGTAAGGATTCACCATCGAGTCAACCGAACGGTACTCGAATCGGCCTGGTGCAGATACACGCAATGCACAGGTGCGGTTCTGATAACCCCAGTCAGCAAAGATTGGCGCCCAGAAGCCTGTATCCCAGAGACGGCGGTAGGAATTAACCGTGGAAGAACCGATCGAAGTCAGCGCACCGAGGTGTTTGATAACGCCGCCGATAGACTGCAAACCAATCGGGCCGGGGGCGCGCTCGTCAATCGATGGGTCGGGCATGAAGGTATTCTCGCCGCCGACCCGGTAGCTAAAAGCCCCTTCCATGCCGGGTAAGGAGTCAAGCCCGAGCGTATTGACCACATCTTCACCGCCGCGCCAGAGCGACATATTATGGTGACAGCCCGAGGCCGATACACCCATA
>JBBWVW010000184.1:0-11156 GCA_050256425.1 Arenicellales bacterium
CATCGAAAATTGCTCATGTTGCGATCTTTCGAGTAGAGCTTGTGCGACCAATTCCACCTCATCTGCCTGACGGTTGTAGCCTTCCTCAATACGCTCTGGCATGTCACCTCTATCTGGGCTGTCGTCCAGCGCTCGCCACGCTTCAAAACTGGAGTAATGCAGTTCGGGGTTTTTTTCCGGTGATCGCAAAGTGCGCAATACTTCCCGCAGCATGTCTGTGGATTGGGTTCGGGTGATATTCAAGCGGGTCGCGAGGTGGGCCGCCATTGTGCTTTTGCCAACACCGGGCGCCCCTCCAATCAGAATCAGTAGAGTCTTGTTAGCTCGTGTGAGCCTGTGCCAGGCCTCAAGGTTTTTCGCAAAGTGGGCTCCGGCCTCGGTCAGTACCATCTGACAGGCAAGCTGATGCAGTGTTTCGCGCTCAATGCCCGTCGGGTATTCCCTGACCAGACGCTCGTGCAGACTGTGGGCTAGGGCTTCTGCCGCAGAACGGGTGATGCCACAGATCTCGAGCCTATAACGGAAGATGGCACGGGAAAACCAGACATCTTCACCATCTTTATGGTGAATTCGTATCCAGACCGGCTGCCCCCGGGAAAGTCGGTACCGTTCTTCGGTCTCTGGACTAAATTGAGATACAAGAATCTGTGAAACTGCTTCCCTTATGCGTGGGCTGGCAATGGCTTCTTCACGGGCCAACTGGCTCCGTACCGTCGACGCTACGCCGTACGCTTCCGAGAACGTCAGCCCGATCTTCTGCAGTGAACGCGTTAGGATGCCCCGCAAGAAGGGCGCGGAATCACCACTTCGATTAACGACATTTAAGTTAGACACAGTCTTTATTGGCAACACACACGGGGTTTCGAGGACCTGTAATGGTATCAAAGCCTGTCGTTAGGAGTTAGTGTAGTGTCTGTGAGAATATAGGGGATATACTTGGATCAGAAGGTTGCTTATAAGGAAATCTCATGGCAGATGAGGCCCAAAAAGACGTTCAGGTGAAGCCAGTAACAGACGTAATAGCTTGTTTGCGTGATGAGTTTGGTGAGCGGCTGTCCGAGGCGCTCGCTGTGCGTGAACGCTTTGGCAAGGATGAATCTTTTCACGCCAGCGTGCCGCCGGACGCCGTGGTCACCCCCCACACCACTGAGGAAGTCAGCCGAATCGTCACCCTATGTGCCGAGCACCGGGTGCCTGTGATCCCATACGGCACGGGCACCGCGCTGGAAGGTCACGTTGCGGCCTTGCATGGCGGTATCTCGATTAACCTGCAGGAGATGAATCAGGTGGTCGAGCTGCATGCCGAAGATCTGGACGTTGTAGTCCAACCCGGCGTGACCCGCAAACAGTTAAACAACTACCTGCGTGATAGCGGCCTGTTTTTCCCGATCGACCCGGGTGCTGACGCCTCGATCGGCGGCATGACCGCCTGCCGTGCTTCGGGAACGAACGCGGTGCGTTATGGCACTATGCGTGAAAACGTGTTGGCGCTGACTGTCGTGCTGGCTGATGGCCGCGTAATTCAGACCTCGCGTCGCGCTCGCAAATCTGCAGCCGGTTACGATCTCACCCGGCTTTTTGTCGGCTCAGAGGGGACGCTCGGCGTGATTACCGGGGTTACGCTGAGACTTTACGGGATTCCCGAAGCCATCTCCTCAGCCGTATGCACGTTTCCAGACGTCGACAGCGCTGTCAATACGGTCATCACTACGATCCAGTACGGTGTACCCATTGCCCGCATCGAGCTTCTGGATGAAGCCCAGGTCGACGCCATCAACCGATACTCCAAGACCGATCTCGCCGTGGCGCCAACCCTGCTTCTGGAGTTTCATGGAACTGACCAGGGGGTCAAGGAGCAGGCCGAGATCGTGCAGGAGATCGCGACAGACTCAGGCGGCAGTAACTTTCAATGGACCACAAATACCGAGGAGCGTAACCGGCTGTGGCAGGCGCGTCACGATGCGGCATACGCCTCCAAAGCGTTGCGACCGGGCGGTGAAATCTGGGCGACCGATGTTTGTGTGCCTATTTCACGCCTGGCCGAATGTATTCGTGAGACGCAGCAGGATATTCGTGATTTCGGGTTGGTGGCCCCTATCGTCGGCCATGTCGGGGATGGTAATTTTCATCTTTGTCTTTTGGTCGACAAGGATGATCCCGCTGAAAGCAAGAAAGCCAGCGAATTGCATGAGCGCATGGTCATGCGGGCACTTGGCATGGATGGCACCTGCACCGGGGAGCATGGGATCGGCTATGGCAAACTGGATTTTCTGGTCGCGGAGCATGGTGAGGCAATCAGTGTTATGCGCTCGATCAAGCAGGCGTTGGATCCAGACAACATCATGAACCCCGGTAAAGTACTGCGTGTGTGATGCGTACTGTGGCCGGGCGTTTATTCCACCGCCGTCTGCTCAGTCACTACCATAGTAGGGTCGCGTAATCAGGCAACCCATGGAGCATTGGTCGATCCGTAAACCTGCGGTGCAAACCCAGGGCGGGGTGGTGGTGGCACAGCACGCATTGGCCGCCGAGGCAGGCGCAAAGGTGCTGGCCCGGGGCGGCAACGCAGTGGACGCTGCCATCGCAGCCGGTTTTGCCCTGGGCGCGGTCGAGCCCTGGATGAGTGGGCTGGGTGGTTGCGGTTTCATGACGGTTTACCTGGCCCGTGAAAACCGAAGTTATGCGCTGGAGTTTGGGGTGCGTGCTCCGGGTGCACTCAATGTAAACGACTATCCACTGAGCACCGGTTTTGACTCCGATCTTTTTGCCTGGCCGGGGGTGCTGGAGAATCGCAATGTGCTGGGCCCGTACTCGGTTGCAGTACCGGGCTTTGTGGCGGGTTTGGGCGAGGCGGCCAAACGCTTTGGGACGTTTTCGTGGTCACAACTTCTCGCACCTGCGATCGCTCTGGCGGAGCAGGGGCTTACGGTGGATTGGTATTCAAGCCTCAAGATTGCCTCCAGCGCGGTGGATATCACCGGCTTTGAATCTACACGCTCGGTGTATCTGCCAGAGGGTCATGTGCCGATGGGCCACTGGGCTGGTTCGCCACCAGTGATCGAACTGAAAGGCCTTGCGAAAACACTCACGCAACTCGCTGATCAGGGCCCGGCCTCTTTTTACCAGGGGGATCTGGCTGCGCGTGTGCTAGCAGATACGGCATCTGTTGGTATTGGTTTATCTGCCGAGGATCTCGCCTCGTATCGGGTGCGCTTCGAGGAATTGACCGGGGTCAGTTACCGCGATGCGGTTATCTACACCCCGGCGGGCCTTTGTGGTGGGCCGAGCTTGTGGCAGGCTCTGGCCGAGCTTGAACAGCGCTTGCCGAACCCACCCATGCAGCCCGATGGGGATTCCACCGCTGCTACCGCTGCCAGTTTGCAGGCGGCCTACGCAGATCGACTGTTACAGATGGGCGATAGCCCCGATGGCAAGACCCCCGCCTGTACCACCCATCTGAACGTTACCGATCGCGACGGCAATGTCGTCGCGCTCACCCAGACGCTACTGTCGGTTTTTGGATCCCGTTTGCTGTTGCCTGACACCGGGGTTCTGATGAATAACGGCATCATGTGGTTTGACCCTGAGCCGGGCCGACCCAACTCGATGGCCCCGGGCAAGCAGCCCTTATGCAATATGTGCCCTACAATCGTAGTCGAGCCGACAGGGCCTGTTACAGCTCTGGGCGCCTCCGGCGGGCGGCGTATCGTCTCATCGATCATGCAGTTGATTTCGTTCATCACCGATTTCTCCATGGACCCCGAAAAGGCCATGCACCAACCCCGCGTTGATGTCAGTGGTGTAGGCGAGGTTGTGGCGGACGCTGCCTTTGATCCTGCGATACTTCAGGCACTGGGCGATAAGGTGGCCGACTTAAGAACGACGGCCCATGGAGTTTATCCCAGCCTGTTTGGCTGCCCCTCAATAGCCCGGTTTGATCCAGCGAGCGGTTGCTCAACAGGCGCGGCTTTTGTGCAGTCGCCATTGGCCGCAGCCGTTGCCGAGCCGGTGGACTGTTAATCAAGCGTATCGGGGTCGATCCCAGGAGGAGGCCTTGCAGCGTCTATCCCAGAGCCGCCGGGCAGGGCCACGGCAGATCAGCGGTGAAGGTCACCTGCCGATCGAGGACGGCCTTTTTGAGTACTGGCCTGAGTTCTTGGCGCCAGCTGAAGCGAAATATTACTGCGAAACTTTAATAGAAAAGGTCTCCTGGCATACGCCCCGCGTGCACCTTTACGGGCGCTGGGTGAATTCACCGCGCCAGGCCGCCTGGTACGGTGATCCCGGAGCGGTATATCGCTACTCAGGCAGTGTAAACCAGCCGCTACCCTGGCTGGCCGAGCTCAAGGAGTTGGGTGAGCAGCTGGCGGCTTTTTCTGGGCACAGCTTTAACAGCGTTTTGCTTAATTATTACCGGACGGGGTCTCAAAGCATGGGCTGGCATAGTGATGATGAGCGCGAACTCGGCCCTGTGCCGACGATTGCCTCTATCAGTCTCGGTGGCCCGCGGCGTTTTTTGTTGCGACACCGGCGACGCAAGGACCTACCCATGCATGAAATCGTGCTCGGGCACGGCTCCCTACTGCTGATGAGTGGCGAGTCTCAGACAGCCTGGCGCCACAGTGTGCCAAAAACAACTCGTCCGGTTGCTCCGCGGGTTAACCTTACCTTCCGCCAGATCCAAGGTAGCTAGGAACCCTTGATGACTTCAGTAAACATTCAAGCCCAGGCTGCTGATTACCGGCCGCTTGCCGACGCGATGCGTCCGCGCAATCTTGAGGAGTTTGTCGGCCAATCGCATCTGATCGGCCCGGGTTCGGCGTTGCGCGAGGCGCTGGTAGGTGGGCACGTGCATTCGATGGTGCTCTGGGGGCCGCCGGGCACGGGCAAAACCACGCTGGCCCGCATGGTGGCGCACTATTGCGATGCTCGTTTTCAGGTGCTCTCTGCAGTGACCGCCGGGGTCAAGGATGTCCGCGAGGTCGTGGCGCAGGCTAAAGCGTTGCCGGGCAAGCTGGTGTTGTTTGTTGATGAAGTCCATCGTTTCAACAAAGCACAGCAGGATGGTTTTTTACCGCACGTGGAAGATGGCACTTTGGTGCTGATTGGCGCTACCACAGAAAACCCTGCTTTTGAGCTCAACAATGCATTGCTCTCACGGCTACGCGTTTATGTATTAAAGGCGTTGGGGCGCGAAGACCTGCGTTTGCTGCTGGCAAGTGTGCTATCGGATTCGGAGCGAGGTCTTGGAAAGTTGAACCTGACCCTGTCGGACAATGCCCGTAACTGCCTGCTGGACGCAGCAGACGGTGATGCGCGTCGTCTGTTGAATTTTCTTGAGATCGGATCTCAGTTTGCCGTAGCGAGCGACAGCGGTCACGTGCTTGCAGATGAAGTGCTCGGCGAGGTGATTGGCATGCCCCTTGCGCGTTTTGATAAGGGCGGCGATCTTTTTTACGACCAGATATCAGCGCTGCACAAATCGATGCGTGGTACTGATCCGGATGCTGTGCTGTATTGGTTTGCGCGGATGATCAACGGCGGCTGCGATCCGCGTTATATCGCCCGGCGGGCAATTCGCATGGCCAGCGAGGATATCGGTAACGCTGACCCGCGAGCACTCAGTGTGGCGCTGGATGCTGCGCAGACCTACGAGCGCCTGGGTTCTCCAGAGGGCGAATTGGCGATCGCTCAGGCGTTGGTCTATCTGGCCTGCGCCCCAAAGAGCAATGCGGTCTATAAGGGTCTGAATGCCGCGCTGCAAGTGGCTCGACAGACGGGTACCCAGGAGGTGCCCTTGCACCTGCGCAACGCCCCAACCCGTCTTGCTAAAGAGCTCGGTCACGGCGAAAAATATCGCTATGCACACAATGAACCCCAGGGCTATGCCCAGGGGGAGACTTACCTGCCCGACACCCTGCAAGGTCAGCGTTTTTATTATCCAGTGGATCGCGGCCTTGAGATCAAGATTCGGAAAAAGCTTGAACGCCTGCGGGGGCGGTCACAGCAGACCAACGATGACGACTGAGCGCACCCGGCTGGTACGGGCGTTAGGTACGGCAAAGCCGGCAAGTATCGCCGAACTTGCCTTGGCAGCGGGGATCGGTGAGCCGGCAGTGAAGCAACATCTGTCGGAGCTACAGGCAGATGGTCTTCGGTTCGAGGTAGCCGCCTCGCCTGGCTACCAGTTGACCTTAGCCGTCGATCCCATGGAAGAGGTAGATCTCAAATCCGCTCTCACAGCCGCAGGTTTTCCGTTCGTCGATCAGGTTGTTCTGCTGGATACAGTGGATTCGACCAGTAACTGGCTGTCCCACCAGGCTGACAGCAGTGAGTTACATGGCCAGGTTTGTATCAGTGAGTTTCAAAGTGCCGGTCGTGGTCGACGCGGTCGCTCCTGGCAGGGCTCGCCTTATCGTCATTTGATGCTGTCGATAGGTTGGCGCTTCAGAAGAGAGGTCGCAAAGTTAGGGGGGCTTAGCCTTTCCATCGGCCTCGCACTGGCGGGCCGGTTACGCGAGCTCGGCGCTGACAAGGTTGGCTTGAAATGGCCCAACGATCTTTTTGCGTCGGGCGAAAAACTTGGTGGGGTGCTGGTGGAGCTGAACTCCAGCGCCGATAAAGAGGTCTGCGCGATCATCGGGGTTGGGTTAAATATCGATGACCCCGCTCTTGCAACCCTCGATACAGGTCAGGCGGTAACTGATCTGGCATCACAGATTAAGGGGCCCTTACCTCAGCGCACAGCACTGATTGCATCCGTGCTGGTTGATCTGGCCCGGACGCTGGAACAGTTTGATTATCGGGGTTTCACGCCCGATCAGACCGGCTGGAATGCGCTCGATATTTTTCGCGGGGAGACAGTTCGGGCTACTTCGCAGCGGGATGTCGTCGTTGGGCTAGGTGAGGGCGCCGACGAGCTCGGCCGTTACCGGCTTCGCTGTGATGACGGTGCTATTACACCGATAATAGCCGGTGATATCAGCCTATCATTCGATTCCCCCGGTTCAGCCTTAAGTTGAAGCGAATCATGCAGACCAGACGATGAACCTGTTGGTGGATCTGGGTAACAGCCGGATCAAGTGGGCACTATCGGGCGGACAAGCCTGGTCCGTAGGAGACCCTTTTGGCAACGAGGGGTCTGCCACGGACTTTGGTGTCTGGCGGGACGTCACAAGCCCGGCGCGGGTCATCGTCTGTAACAGTGCAGGTGATGATGTGGTTGATCCGCTGCGGCAGTGGTGTGATAAGGCCTGGGGATTAAAGCCAGTTTTTCTTGGCGCTCAGCGGGCACAGCACGGGGTGCGCAATTGTTATCAGGATCCCGCCGCCTTAGGCTGTGATCGCTGGTTGGCATTGATCGTAGCGCGTGATCAGCGAAGCGGCTCGTTGGCTGTGGTGGATTGCGGCACCGCAATTACGGTCGACGCGCTTTTGGCCGACGGGCAATTCCTGGGCGGGGTGATCAGCGCCGGCCCACAGGTCGCAACCCAGGCACTGCTTGAGTGTGCCAGTCATTTGCGTGGTGAGTTAAAAATGTATTCGGGCGTGTTTAATTCGGATACCGGTTCGGCTGTCGGCAATGGCGCTCTGGCCTTTGCGGCGGGAGGAATCGACAAAGTCCTCAGTGAATTCTCGGCGCAGTTGGGGGATGACTTTGCTGTATTGATGACAGGCGGGTGGGCAACGACAATAGTCCCTCTTTTAACCAGGGTGGTTGAAATCAAACCCGACCTGGTGTTGCAGGGGATTGAGCAGGTCAGCCGCGAAATACCATGAAATGGCTCTTTTTTTTGCTGATCCTGGCCAATGGCGCCCTTTATCTATGGGCGACCAGTGCCACACCCCAGGCGGGAATAGATCTGCCAGAAGCCGAACCAGGGGTAAATCTTGGCTCGATGGAACTGGTCTCGGAAAAGGCGATTGTGGTCGGTGCCCGGACTGACTGCCTGCGGATTGGTCCTTTCGCAACCCGTGAAACCCTCGACAACGGCTGGAGATTGCTGGTCAATCACGGGTACGGGTTGACTCGCCAGCGTACCGCGGCAAGAGAGGAGCGCATTTATCAGGTAGTTGCTGGGCCTTTCAGCTCCGATATCGCCCGCGATAACGCCCGGATCAAATTACAGGATCAGGATATAAGGGCAACCAGCCTGAGGCGCAGTGATGAGAAACTATTGTTGCTGCAACGTTTTGCCCAGGAGCCCATGGCCGCCGCCTACGCTGCGAGTTTGGAATGGCTGCAATTGCCGGTTAATGTCAGGTTGCAGGTGCGCACCCTGGGGCCACTTTACTGGCTCGAGGTGCCAGATGTGATTACTGAGCAGCGTCGCGAAGAACTGGCCGAATTGAATTGGGCCGACGCCATGGCTGAGCTCACTCCCGTGGTCTGCCCCAAGAGCGGCTGAGCATCCCTCGTTGCTGCCTGTCGGTATGCGCAGGAGGTAAAATACGCTACGCGCGTTGTTGCGTGTCTCACAAAGCCCGCATAGCTCAGTTGGTAGAGCAGCTGATTTGTAATCAGCAGGTCGTTGGTTCGAATCCGACTGCGGGCTCCATTACACGCCTTCTATCAACACCAGATGGGTATTCGAAGCAGCCTCCCGCACAACCCTCGCGGCGGTATATTGCTCCGATTCATAAAACGCTCTCGCGCGTTCCAGGCTATCGAACTCAATCACAATGCACAGGCCTAAAGTGTCTCCCTCTCTGGCTTCTGGGTTTGGGTCGCGGGCAAGCACGGTTCCGCCGTACTCGCCGATGACCGGGCCCGCCATCGCTTTGAATTTCTCAAACCCCTCTTTGTCATGAATTTTGATATGTCCGACGAGATAACCTTTAGGCATTTTTTGCCCTCCTATGTCGTTGTGCCGATGAAATTATGCATGATCTTACTCGAGTCAAAGATGACGATGACGATAATCATGGCAAAATAGACTCCGTGGACCCGCTGCCAGAAGGTCCAGACACTGATTTTGAAAAGAACTGTCTTTTGGCCGGGGGTTCTTGGGACGAAGACGTTCGATCATTGTCGATATCTCACCCATACAGCGGAGGCAATTTTTTGGGTTTCTGAAATCTCGGGAGGCGGGAATTGTAGGAAATCTGAATTTCACCTAATAGATGCTATGCTTTTAGCGTGATTTGAAATACGTCTTCGCACCCCCCCCCTTAATTGACTGCCGCCTACGCAACAACTGGCATTCGCGTCCGCCAAGAAGAGCTTCTCTCGCTCGTGGAATCGATGTTCCGGGCAGCCGGCATGGATTCTGATGACGCTCTCCTGCTGGCCGATTCGTTGGTTACCGCCGATCTGGGCGGCACGCATTCCCACGGGGTGTTGCGGGTCCCGGAGTACGTGAAAAAGGTGACCGTCGACGGGGTCAATCCCCGGGGGCGCCCTCGCATCGTCACCGACAGCGGATCTGTGATCGTGGTTGATGGCGGCAACTCGATGGGACAGATCGGCTGTGTCTTCGCCATGGAGCGTGTTATCGAGCGGGCCAAGAACTCCGGCATTGCCGCTGCCGCGATCCGCGGGAGCAATCACTGCGGGGCATGCAGCTACTACGCTGAAATGGCTCTCGAATACGACATGATCGGCATGGCCACGACGAACGCTTTGCCGACCATGGCTCCTGAAGGTGGCGCCGAGCGCATCCTTGGCATCGATCCCTTGGCAGTGGCCATCCCGACCGGTGAGGAGCACCCTATCTCTTACGACGCGGCCTTCAGTGGCTCAGCCCACGGCAAGATCAGAGTCTACGAGCAACAAGGGCTCGAACTCCCGGTGGGCTGGGCACTGGACCGCAACGGCGTTCCAACTACCGACGCCTCGGCAGCGATCGATGGCCTGCTCATGCCCATCGGCGGCTTCAAAGGCGCTTCGCTGGCGATGATCATGGGAATCTTCTCCTCGATGCTGTCGGGCGCGGCGTACGCCACCGAATTGGGCAACATGGAAGACGGCCCCATGGCTGGCAAAGACGGCCACTTCGTGATGGCGATGAACGTTGCCGCATTCGTGGACGTCGACGAGTTCAAAGCACGGATCGATGTCTCAATAAGACAGGTTCACGAAAGCCGCCGAGCTCCAGGAGTGGGCCGGCTCTGGGTGGCCGGTGAGCGTGAGTTCGAGACACGCCGGCGAAACCAAGCTGACGGAATCCCGCTTAACGAGGTCACTTTGGCTGACATCGCCGTCTCAGCCCAGGAACTTGGTGTTGACACGGCTGGCTACGAATGGCTGCCGGCGTAGAACCCCTGGTTAAGACGATCAGATCCTCCTTACAGACGCCACAGTTGCGTCAATTGCTACCGCCAGTTGGTCGACGATCTCGCCCACCTGATCGTCATCGAGAATAAAGGGCGGTGCAGGCAATACATGGCTGATCCTCCCCCTTTTGTGCCACTAAAGGCCACAAGAATTCTGATGCGCTATACGCATTTAAGAGGAGAGGACTGGGCGTAGCGATTGGGGTAGGCTGCTAACGCTCAACCACAACGGGGCCAGATACCGCATCCGTAACCCCCAGCTCTGGTGAAATCTCTTCCAGCATGTGGCGCATCGTATCAAGAGAAGCAATCATTTTTGGCCTTGCCTTAACCACAGCATCTTCTGATTCCCATAAACCCAACCCACAGTAATTTTGCTCGCCAGTTTTGATCAATATTTGACTAAGCATGCCCTCATGAGATGGTAGGTCAGAAAAGACTTTAAGAAAGTCATCAACATATTCTGACTTGACTTCATACCGAACCACATTACTGAACTTGGTCATATCTTGCCTCCAGTTTTAAAACATTATTGATGCCAATTAACTACGGCCAACACTCCACTGGTACTCTAAACCACTCGGCCTTTACTCGTCAGACAAGATCCCGCCGTCGTAGACATTGGTTCATTCTTCTTCGTCATCAACTTCTATGATTCCGATAGTTTCTAACGCTGCCTGCAACTCACTGGTCGATGAGGACAGAATGTGACCGCAAGATGGTAGGCAATTTCTTTCCTCATCCTCTTGATGCCCATTCGCGCTGCAGCGTTCAGTCCTAATTTTCGGTTCAACTATAATGCGTCATTGAACTATAGTATCGGCGAATAGCTTCTCGATGACGCCGCATAAGTCCTAGTTGGTTCTTCGATAGCTTAATGC
>JBBWVW010000185.1:0-13705 GCA_050256425.1 Arenicellales bacterium
GGTCTTACGGGCTTTGTAGTCGGCAAACTCACAGGCTCAGTCTGTGAGCCTGTAGCCAGAGCAGAATGCTCTCGTGTTGAAACCAACGGGAGTAAACGATGAGTGATCTGGTTGATTTTTTGGGGTGGTTGGGATTAACCCTTTGTTGTGCGGTCGTCGTGGGCTACGGTCTCGAGTCCTTTGGAGCAAACCTGGGAGCTGCCCAGTCGCTGGCGCTGGGGCTTTGTGCCAGCATTGGCGGAGGGAGTGCCAGTTATCTTTTGCTGCGCTGGTTGTCGCCAGCGCTATTGCTGTCCCGATGGCTGTCAAAGAGCACCAACCCTGGCAAAACATATAGCTTGTTTAGAGCGGTGTCAGCGCGAGCCTGATCTACGTTTTTGTATTAAGTATTTGAGGCAACTTCGTTTTCGATCTAGACGACTCTGCCGAGCGTCTCATTGTTCGATGAGGCTTCAAGGATCGAATCGACAGTGTCTGAACGCAATACCTGGCAGCTGCGCTAATCGGTTTAAAACCCCCGGTTTTGGGTATCTAGAGGCCCTGTCATTGGGTTTGCCTCGACCCAGATCGGGTTTCATCGCCTGGTTGGGCAGGGGCGATTCTCATGCATATCGGCGGGCACGATCTGCGCACGATTCAGGCATAGGGATCGGATGCACCCGGGGGGCGGGTTTTAAACCGTTTATGCACCCAGAAGTATTGAAGTGGCGAGTTCCGTACACATGATTCAATAGCAAGATTCATTCGCTTGGCATCTTCGATAACCTCGGGCGTGGGGAAATCCTCGAGTGGCGGGTGGATGATCAGTTCGAATCCTTCACCTCGTGGTAGAAGGTAGGTCGCGCAGGGGACGATCGGTGCGCGACTCATTCTTGCGAGGCGTCCCAGCACGGGCCAGGTAGCTGTGGGTATCCCGAAAAAAGGTGCAAAAACAGCTCGACGTGCCCCGGGATCCTGGTCCGGAAGGTAATAGCAGGCTTCGCCGGCGCGGACTGCGCGGATCATACGTTTGAGATCGCTTTTACGCTCAAATAACCGGGCACCGAAGCGCTCTCGTGCTTGGAGCATATAGCGGTCGAAGACGGGATTACGGGTACGCTGGTAGACGCTGACTCCGCGGTAACGTAAAGACAGGTATACACCGCCCAGTTCCAGGGCAAGAAAATGGGGCGCAAGGATAATGACACCCTGACCGGTGGCAAGGATCTCATCTAACACCTCTGGGTTACGGATGCGGACATTTTGCATCAGTTGCTCAGGCGAAGCCCACCAGACATAACCCGTATAAAGGAGCATCCGCGCCGTATTGCGAAGGTTCTCCCGGGCCATTGCGGTTATTTCATCTGTGGACCTTTCGGGAAAACAAAGTGCAAGGTTGCGCTCAGTGATACGTCGACGCGAGGGAATTGCCATCCGCAGCAGCTCGCCCAGTAGCGTACCGACATGGTACAGCAATGGCAAAGGCACTTTGCTCAGAAGACGCAGCAGTCCCAGCGTGATCCAACTGCCCACATATTTGGGGTGGAACGGGCTGCGAACTCGTTTTTTCATAACGAACTTGCCAGTCTGTGTAAGCCTTTGAAGTGATCAGCCAACTGGTTTTTCTGGGTGGAGAAATATAAAGGATATGAACATCGTTAGATAAAAAAATTGGATGACCCCAGCCAAGAGAATAAGGCCCCCTGTGATATAGTAAAACCAGGCGTTACGGCAGTATCCTGTCAAGAGAGTAGCCGCTGCGCAGATCACGTTCCGGGAGGTTTTTTGACTGAGACTATTGTACTCACCGCAGAGATGATAGCGGTGATGGGAATATTGGGTCTCACGATTTTCCTCTTTGCCTTTGAGATTGTCCGGGTTGATGTCGCTGCTATTGCGATCATGGTCTTACTGGGCCTTACGACTATGGTCCCCGGGCACGATGGGCTGGTGCCCATTGCTCATCTTTTCGACGGCTTCTCGAGTAATGCGGTTATTTCAATTATTGCCGTGATGATTATCGGTGCCGGGCTGGACAAGACCGGCATTATGAGTCAACTGGCCGGGAAGATTCTCAAGTATGGTGGGCGCACGGAGACCCGAATTATCACCATTATTTCGGCGACGGCCGGGATCATATCGAGTTTTATGCAGAACATTGGGGCTGCAGCTCTATTTTTGCCGGTGGTTACCCGTATAGCGAGAAGGGGAAACTTACCGATCTCTCGCCTGCTGATGCCGATGGGGTTCTGTGCGATTCTAGGCGGCACCATCACCATGGTTGGCTCCAGCCCGCTGATTCTCCTCAATGACCTGATCGAAACCTCCAACCGGAACTTGCCCGCGTCGGTGGAGCCAATGCAGGCCTTTTCGTTATTTTCCGTTGCCCCGGTCGGAATCGTAATGCTGATGTGCGGAATTATGTATTTTGTCTTTCTTGGCCGCCTGGTGCTGCCGGTGGTTAAGGATAAGCCTCAGGAATCAGGGAGTACTCTGCATTACTTTTCCGAGGTATACGGGATAGCCGGAGAGGTTTACGAAGCTCGAGTCACACTGGATAGCCCGTTGGCTGGAACAATGGTGTCTGATATCGACAGCGCCGGGCGCGGAGGCTGGATCGTTGCGGTGCGAAGTGGCGATGAATTCACCGTTGCGCCCTCAGGGGATACCGAACTGTGGGTTGGAACCGATCTTGCGATCATGGGACCACTGGAATCAGTTCAGGAATTCTGTGCCGAGAACGTTCTCGAGCTACGAAAGGAGATGGATGTATTCTCGGAAATATTGAGTCCAACCGCAGCCGGAATCGCGGAGGTTGTCATTCGACCTGACTCCAATCTCATAGGCAAGACCTTGCGTGAGATAGGGGTGCGCCAGCGTTATGGCGCAACGGTGCTGGCCATTTTCCGAATAGATGAGGTGATCGACAGCGACTTGCCGGAGTTTGTCCTGCAGGCGGGTGATACCCTCGTCCTGCATTGCCGGTGGCGGGATATTGCACCCATCGCTGAGAACAACGATTTCGCGGTGGTCACCGATTTTCCGCGTGATGACACCCGACCGCACAAGCTGCCTTATGCGACTGGATTTTTCCTGTTGGCACTGAGTCTGATCTTGTTCAGCGATTTAAGACTTTCGGTTGCGCTAATGACCGGGGCGGTGGGGATGATTATCAGTGGGGTGATCCGCATAGACGAGGCTTACCAGTCGATTGGATGGCAGAGTGTTTTTCTGCTCGCAAGTTTGATCCCATTAGGGCTCGCAGTGGAAAACACCGGCACTGCAGCGTGGATGGCCCAGCAAACGCTCATTCTCCTGGGCGACGTACCCGGATGGGTGCTGCAATCCAGTATTGCTGTGCTGGCAACGATCTTCACCTTGCTGATGTCGAATGTGGGAGCTACTGTGCTTTTGGTTCCGTTGGCCGTTAACATTGCTATCGGCGCAGGTGCCGATCCTGCGATGTTTGCTTTAACCGTGGCGCTGGCGACTTCTAACTCGTTCCTGATCCCCACTCATCAGGTGAATGCGTTGATCATGGGTCCGGGTGGATATCGGGTTATTGATTTCATGCGGGCAGGCGGAATCATGACGGTTCTCTTTCTGGTCGTCATGATGTTGATGCTAAATCTTATTTTCTGAAGTCTTCTCTAACTGCTGGGTTTTTCGGACGTGGCAAGCAAGTGCAGTTTTTCCCAACGCAGCATTGCCTGTTTTCGAGGCGAACCCCAGCGGTACTGGCCTGTTTCGCCGTTTGCCCTGATCACCCTGTGACAAGGGATCAAAAATGAGACCGGGTTTCGCCCTACCGCGGTGCCGACGGCACGACTCGCATGTGGCGCTTCGACAGTTTTGGCAAGATCACCATAACTCGCTGTCGCGCCAAGCGGAATGCCAAGCAGGGCGCGCCAGACACGGAGCTGGAACTCGCTACCTTGCGCCAGCACGGGCAATGGGTCGTTGGGCAAAGCGCCTGCGCCTGGGAAGATTTTCTTCACATACCCGCCGGTGAGCACCTGTGACCGGCGAAAGGTGGATTCTCCCCAGGTTTGCTCCATCTGTGCGGTGTCCACGTCGTTCTTGGATTCCCCAAAGGACAGCCAGCAGATACCACGTTCGGTTACTCCGATCAGACAGATCCCAAAAGGGGTTGGATGGACACCATAAGATATGTCCATCTGTCGACCGTGATTCCGGTATTGAGCGGGGGTCATCCCCTGTAACGTGACAAAAAGATCGTGCAACCGACCCGGACCGGACAGGCCGACCGCGAGTGCCGTATCAAGCAGGCTCCGACCTTTGCGAAGCTCTCGCTGGGCGTTGTTAAGTGTGAGATTTTGTAGGAATCGCTTAGGGCTGATACCGACCCACCGTCTAAATAGGCGCTGGAAGTGATAGGGGCTTAATCCAACCGCAGCGGCGGTCTGGGCCAGACTGGGCTGATCCTCGAAATGCTCTTCCAGATACCTGAGCGCCTGAGCGGCGCGATCGTAATCAGACATGGTTTGGGTACTCGGTTTAGCCCTCAAGCTAAGGGTAGGCATGCCGATAAATTACTGCAACCCGAATCTTGCGCGGATCGGTGGGCCAGGCCGTGGCATTGGGAGTTCAGCCGGGAACTGAGCAGTCTCGGCCGGCTTAGGCCGGGGTCGACCAAGAAATTTTGGCTTTGCTAGACTCGGGCAGGCAAAGGATCGATGGGCATTAAGGCAGGGTGTCTCGAGCCCGCTGCCCGTAAACGTCAATCTGGGTTGACTTAACTAAAGGAGTACTTATGAGCCGCGAACTACCTGAGCAGGCGCAGGTCGTTATTATTGGCGGAGGCATTATCGGATGTAGCGTGGCCTACCATCTTGCGGAACTGGGCTGGACCGATGTGGTACTGCTTGAGCGTAAATCGCTCACCAGTGGCACGACCTGGCACGCGGCAGGATTGGTAGGACAGTTGCGGGCTACCCACAATCTGACGCGCCTAGCACAATACACGACCGAACTGTACGAGAACCTAGAGCAAGTCACGGGTCAGGCAACCGGGTTCCGCCAGACCGGCTCGTTAAGTCTGGCAACGGATGCCGAGCGTTTCGAGGAGCTAAAGCGTGGCGCCTCAATGGCCAGCTGTTTTGGCCTAGAAGTCGAGGTGATCTCTCCAGCTGAGGCTCAAGAACTCTACCCCATCATGTCCATTGATGGTCTGGTCGGGGCGGTGTACTTGCCCCGGGACGGGCAGACCAATCCGACCGATACGACCCAGGCGTTGGCGCGTGGGGCACGGAATAAAGGCGTTCGGATCTTCGAACAAACCCGCGTTAACGCTCTTGAAAAAAAATCTGATCGGATCACAGCAGTGCTCACAGATAAGGGTCGTATTGCTTGCGAAACTGTTGTGAATTGTGCGGGTATGTGGGGCCGGGAAGTCGGGCAGATGTGCGGAGTCTCTGTACCGCTTCATGCGGCGGAGCATTTCTATGTTGTGACCGAACCGATTCCCGATCTTCCCCGCAACCTGCCGGTAGTCAGAGAGCCATCGGTCTGCAACTACTATAAAGAAGATGCCGGCAAGCTGCTGGTCGGGATGTTTGAGCCCGTGGCCAAACCCTGGGGTATGGATGGCATCCCGGATAGTTTCGAATTCGACACTTTGCCTGAGGATGTGGCGCATATTGAGGAGCAGCTGGGCTGCGCGATTGAGCGAATCCCTGTGTTAGGCAATGTGGGAATAAAGATATTTTTCAACGGACCGGAGAGTTTTACCCCGGATGACAGGTATCTTCTTGGGCCAGCTCCCGAGGTCCCCAATTTCTTTGTCGCAGCCGGTTTTAACTCAATCGGTATTCAATCTGCCGGGGGTGCAGGAAAAGTGTTGGCCGAATGGATCGTCAATGGTCAGCCGCCAATGGATCTGTGGGATGTCGATATCCGGCGAATGATGCCTTTTCAGATCAACCAAAAGTATCTGCACGATCGAACGGTGGAAGCACTGGGCCTGCTGTACGCGATGCACTGGCCGTTTCGCCAGCCTGAAAGTGCCCGGGGGGTGCGTACTTCACCATTACATCTGCGGCTGGAGGAGCGCGGTGCCTGCTTTGGTGAGACGGCCGGTTGGGAGCGGGCAAACTGGTTCGCGCCGCCGGGAGTTTCGCCTCGCTACGAGTACAGCTATGGCCGACAGAACTGGTTCGAACACTCCGCGGCGGAACATCTGGCGGTTCGAGAAAACGTCGGCTTTTTTGATATGACCTCGTTCGGTAAGTTCTTGTTGCAGGGCGCTGACGCGGCCGCGGTGCTCGAACGGGTCTCGGCTAACCGTATGGATGTCGAGCCTGGGCGGGTGGTCTATACCCAGTGGCTGAATGATCAGGGAGGCATAGAAGCTGATCTGACAGTTACCCGGTTGTCAGAAACCGAGTTCCTGGTGGTCACCGCCGCTGCATCCCAGATGCGGGATTTTCACTGGCTTCGCAGCAGTATTCGCCCCGACGAACGTGCCTGGGTCAGCGATATGACTGCGGGCTATGCGGTGATCAGCCTGATGGGGCCTCGGTCAAGGGAATTACTACAGTCCCTGACTCCGGTGGACCTGTCCAATGAGGCGTTTTTGTTTGGCACCTCCCAGGAGATCGAACTTGGGTATGCACTGGTGCGGGCGACACGAATCTCCTATGTTGGCGAGCTTGGGTGGGAAATATATATCCCCAGTGATTTTGCGCTTGGCGTTTTTGATGTCCTGGCCGGCTCTGGGCATTCCTATGACTTGCGGCCAGCTGGGTTACACGCTTTAAACAGCCTCAGAATTGAGAAAGCTTACCGCCACTGGGGTCACGATATCTCACCCGACGATAATCCGCTTGAAGCGGGCCTGGGTTTCGCAGTGGATTTCGACAAAGGCAGCGACTTTCGGGGACGGGATGCTCTGTTACGTGCCTCAGAGCAGCCACCAAAAAGGCGACTGGTACAGTTCCTGTTACAGGATCCCGAACCTATGCTCTATCACGAAGAACCTATCTGGTGCGATGGCAAGCGGGTTGGCAGCACAACATCCGGTATGTATGGGCATTCGCTGGGCGGCTGTGTCGGCCTGGGTTACATAGAGGTGGGTGAATCCATCGATCAAGGGTTGCTTGATGGGGCCAGATGGGAGATTGAGGTGGCGGGAGAGCGGGTCCCGGCAATCGCGAGTTTGCGCCCGCTGTATGATCCGGGCTCAAGTCGCCTCCGGATGTAGCGAGCAAGTTATGACTCTAGAACTTTTCCGCGAGGATGCCTATCGGACGGAATGTAGAGCCTCGGTCGCACAGGCACACGAGTCGGCCGTTGAGCTCGATCAGAGTGTTTTTTATTGCCGGGGAGGGGGGCAGCCCGGGGATACCGGGATATTGGTTTGTGAAGATGATCGGCAGGTCCGAGTCATTGATACGTGCGTGGATCGTGATTCTGGCGCGCAGCTGCATATTCTGGGTGACGGTGAAATACCCCCTGGAACGGGCGAGGTGATTACTGCAAGGATAGACTGGGAAAGGCGCTACCGCATGATGCGGATGCACAGTTGCATGCATATGCTGTGCGCCTTGGTTGATGCGCCGGTGACTGGGGGATCTATTGCCGATGGCAGGGGGCGTCTAGATTTTGACCTGCCCGAGCCGCTGGATAAGTTGAAACTGACCGATCAGCTTAACGCAATAATTTGCCAAGACTACCCGATGCGCCTGAGCTGGATCACAGATGAAGAACTGGATCAGCAGCCAGGACTGGTAAAAACGATGTCGGTTGGCCCCCCTCGGGGGGTTGGAAGGATCCGGCTGGTCGAGTTTGAAGGGGTGGATCTTCAGCCCTGTGGCGGTACACATGTGGCGCGTTCAGGCGAGATAGGGTCGGTGATAATCCAAAAGATTGAAAAAAAGGGCAGACAGAACCGCAGGGTCATCGTGCGGTTTGCAGACCCGGGGGAAGTCGTCTGAACCATTGCATTGGGAGAGTCCGCCCCGAGGCGATCAGTTGTCAGAAGTTTGAATCGGGAACTGCAGCTTTTTTCTGGGTAATAAATTCGCGCAATGCCTCGTCTATGCCTTCATCAATAGGCGGTAGCTCGTAATCGGCGAGCATTTTTTTCCAGATCCGATTGGCTCTTTTGGCTGCGTCCAGGCTCCCTTCGGCCTGCCATTGCTCAAAACTATTGTTATCTGCGGTTGTCGATCGATAAAAAGCCGTCTCAAAATTGGCCTGGGTATGAGCACAGCCGAGAAAATGGTTTCCTGGTCCCACCTCGGCCAGCGCATCCATCGCCTGCCCATTAACCGAATCGTCCACGCCCGAAAGGAATACCTCAATCATGGCGGCCTGGTCGGCATCGAGTATGAACTTTTCATAACCCATCGCCAGTCCGCCTTCAAGCCAGCCGGCCGTGTGCAGCATGAAATGTACTCCGGCGAGCATAGCGATTTGGAGGGTATTGGCCGATTCGTAGGCGGCCTGCGCATCGGGTATTTTCGATGCACATAGCCCCCCGCCGCTGCGGAACGGTACGCCGAGCCGGCGGGCAAGGGCGGCGCAGATAAAGATCACCATCGAGGGCTCGGGGGTACCAAAGGTAGGTGCCCCGGATTGCATCGAAACCGCGCTGGCAAAAGTGCCGAAGATCACTGGGGCCCCGGGCCGAACCAGTTGGGTAAAGCAGATGCCGGCCATCGCCTCCGCCAGAATCTGGGTACAGGTTCCAACCACCGTTACTGGCGACATTGCACCGGCCAGGATGAATGGTGAGATCACTGTGGCCTGGTTATTCTGGGCGTAGACGCGCGCGGCCCCGAGCATCGTAGCATCGAAGGTCAGGGGCGAGTTGGCATTAATCAGGCTGGTGATGACGCAGTTCTGATCTACGAAGTCGGCACCAAATACAATCTTGGCCATGTCGACGGTATCCTGGGCCCGTGAGGGGTCAGTTACCGAGCCCATGAAAGGTTTGTCCGACAACCGCAGATGGCTGTAGATCATGTCCAGGTGGCGCTTATTAACGGGGATATCAACTGGCTCGCAAAGCGTGCCTCCGGAGTGGTGCAGTGAGGGGCTGAGGTAGGTCAGGCGGGTAAAGTTCTCAAAATCGGCAAGCGTAGCGTAGCGTCGGCCGCGGTCCAGATCGTGTACAAAGGGTGGGCCGTATGCCGGAACCAGCACGCAGTGATCACCCCCAATACGGACGCTGCGTTCTGGATTGCGGGCGTGCTGCGTATATTCCCTGGGCGCACTGGATTGGATCAGTTGCCGGCACATCCCCCTGGGAAAACGAACCCGCTCGCCCTCGATAGACGCCCCTGCATCTCTAAAGCGTGCGAGCGCATCGGCATCATCGCGAAATTCGATACCGATGGTTTCTAGCACCGTCTCTGCGTTGCCCTCTATCAGATTCAGTAACTCTTCGCCGGCAAGCTCATACACCGGTACCCGTCGGTTAATGTAAGGTTTAACGGGGCGGACGTTTTGCTCTCTTTGAGCCCTGCGCTTGGCTCGGGCGCTGCCGCGGGAATGGCTGCGTTTTCTTTCGGTCATTTGGGTGGATGGCTGTGGCAGAAGGTCTAATTATCAGCGCAGCGTGCCAACAGGGTTGATTAGGCAACGACCAGGACATAGCCCCTCACGCCACATTCGCCCACCCTGGGCCGCAATCGAGGCGTTGCGCCATGCCGGTGTCGCCAGACCTTTGTCGCACTGGGTATTGTCAGTGCCTTGCAAACCCCTAGACGGCGACTGCATCCGAAAATAGAATACCGCGCGTGCTGTTGCTGTGAAAGATTTTCCCGCCAGGTGCGCTCATCTCCTGCCGATCTATGATCAGGCTGGGTGAACAACCCGGATTATTAAGAGAAACAACAACTATGAAAGTACTTGTACCGATTAAACGTGTCATCGATGCCAACATCAAAGTGCGCGTCAAGGCGGACGAAAGTGGCGTGGAATTGAACAACGTCAAGATGGCGATGAATCCCTTTTGTGAGATCGCAGTCGAAGAAGCTATTCGGCTCCGCGAGTCGGGACACGTTGAAGAGATTATTGTGGTTACTGTGGGGCCAGCCCAGAGTCAGGAAACTTTGCGCACCGCCCTTGCGATGGGAGCCGACCGCGCGATCCTGGTTGAGGCAGACCCGGCGCCTGAGCCGCTGGCCGTGGCCAAGTTGCTCAAGGTGATCGTCGACAAGGAGGCTCCCGGTCTGGTGTTGCTTGGAAAGCAGGCTATCGATGGCGATAACAATCAGACCGGCCAAATGTTGTCGGGCTTGCTGGGGTGGTCGATTGGAACCTTTGTCTCCCGCCTTCAAGTTGAAGATGCGGTAGTCCGTGTCACACGGGAAGTGGATGGCGGCCTGGAGAATATTGAACTGGTCCAGCCGGCGATCGTTACAGTCGACCTTCGCCTTAATGAACCACGTTACGCTTCATTACCCAATATTATGAAAGCAAAAAAGAAGCTTCTGGATACGTTCACCCCTGAGGCCCTTGGGGTTGATGTGAGCCCACGCCTTGAAACCATCAGGGTAATTAATCCGCCGGCCCGTGCGGCCGGAGCCCGCGTGACGAGCGCCGCGGAATTGGTGGATAAACTTCGCAACGAAGCAAAGGTGATTTGATGAGCATTCTGGTTATTGCAGAACATGACAACACAAGCCTGCGTCCTGCAACTCTGAATACGGTGAGTGCAGCTGTTGTCCTGGGTGGCGAGATAGACCTTCTGGTCGCCGGTGGGAACTGCCAGGGTGCGGCAGACGAGGCCGCTACGGTCGATGGGGTGTCACGGGTCCTGATGACTGATGACCCGGCCCTGATCGATGGCCTGGCGGAAAACCTGGCCCCATTAGTTGACAGTATTGCCCGGGACTACTCCCATGTGCTGGCGCCTGCCACGACATTTGGGAAAAATCTGCTTCCTCGGGTTGCGGCTCTACTGGATGTTCAGCAGATCTCTGACATTAGCGCAATAGAGAGCCCCGATACTTTTGTAAGGCCGATTTACGCAGGCAATGCCTTGGCGATTGTGCGTTCCCTGGATGTGGTGAAGCTGATTACGGTTCGTACCACCGCGTTCGACGCGGCGGGGCAATCCAGCGCTGCGCCGATCGAGATGGTATCGGGAAGCCAGGAGGCCGGGCTGTCGCGTTTTATCGGCGAAGAATTGACTCGCTCGGAGCGACCTGAACTGACAACGGCCGATGTCATCGTGTCTGGCGGCAGAGGGATGCAAAGTTCAGAGAACTTTGGGATGCTGGAAAGTTTGGCCGACAAGTTAGGAGCTGCCGTTGGCGCATCGCGAGCCGCTGTTGATGCCGGGTATGTGCCTAATGACTACCAGGTCGGTCAGACCGGGAAGGTGGTTGCACCGGACCTTTATATCGCTGTGGGTATTTCGGGTGCTATTCAACACCTTGCAGGGATGAAAGACTCAAAAGTCATAGTCGCGATCAACAAAGATGAGGAAGCGCCGATCTTCCAGGTGGCGGATTACGGCTGGGTCGCAGATTTATTTGAAGCGATTCCACAGCTTGAAGAAGCGCTGGATTCGCCGTCGTCATGAGGAGATAAGATACCCCGGCTGGGCCGGGGTATCAGCCGTTGTGACGATCCTTCCGGGGATCGATGTTCATCTTAATCTCCGGCGTACTTCCTTGTACTGTACGGTTCTGCTCACAACGACAGCCCAAGTATTAACTGCCAGGATCGGCCTGGTCTGTGAATAATGTCACGACCGCCCGGCATGGTGGTCGACATTGATCAGTTGTTAGGCACGCCTTGATTCAGGCGCAGTCTCTCGAGTATGTCCCAAGGTTCAGAGATAACCCAGTCGGCTTCCCAGTTCGGGATTTGTGAGGGGCGGCTGTATCCCCAGGTCACCGCTGCTGTTGCCATGCCTGATGCCTTTCCGGCAACAATATCGCGCAGGTCGTCCCCCACATATACCGTCCGGTTCGCTACAACGCCCGACTCATCACAAGCATGAAGCAGCGGTAAAGGGTCAGGCTTGGATCGGGAAACGGTATCGCCGCTGACGATCGAGACCGCACGGTCGTGCAGGCCGAGCGCTTTAACCAAGGGCTCGGTAAAACGAGCCGGTTTGTTGGTTACGATTCCCCAGGGCATCATTTGCCGATCAAGTTCGTTCAGCAACTTCTCGATACCCAGGAAAAGCCGTGTCTCCTCGCACAGATGCTCCTGGTAATAATCAAGGAGCTGTTGTCGCAGGGCGCTGGCCGAGGCCTGCTCAAGGGATAAGTTAAAGCCCTTCTGGATCAGGCGCACACTGCCGCCGGCAACCCACCATCGGCCGTGTTCCAGGGTTACCGGTTGCCGTCCCGCCCCAATGAGTACTGTGTTAAGGGCGTCCACCAGGTCCGGTGCGGTATCAGCAAGGGTGCCATCAAGGTCGAAAAGCACGCAGTCCGTGCCGCCAGACAGGTCACCAGAAGGCACGGGATCTCCGGTCACGAAGCAATAGGTTTGGAATAGTGAACAATGTAGTTGACATCCACTCCGGGGCCAAGCCGGTATTTTCGGGACACCGGGTTGTAGTGCATTCCGGTGATTGCTTCAAAATGTAATGAGGCCTCACGAGCCCACTGGTCTAATTCAGAAGGTCGAATCAGCTTCTCATAATGGTGGGTGCCACGTGGCAGAAGCGACAGCAGATATTCGGCGCCAACAATGGCCAAAAGAAAAGCTTTGGCATTGCGATTGATAGTGGAGAAAAAAAGATCTCCCCCTGGAGCGAGCAATTGGGCGCAGGCGTTAACCGTTTGTGCAGGATCCGGGACATGTTCCAGCATCTCAAGACAACAGATCAGATCAAAAGGCGCTTCTTTTTGTTGTGCGAGATCTTCTGCCGTGGTAATTCGATAGTCAATCTCAGCCTTGGACTGGCGGGCATGAAGGCGGGCAACGCCAATTGGCGCAGCGCCGGCATCAATGCCGATGACGCGCGCGCCACGAGACCACAGCCCCTCGCTAAGGAGTCCTCCCCCGCATCCGACGTCTAGTGCCCGGCGTCCATCAAGGGCAGCACGCCCGGCGATATAGCCAAGACGTAAAGGATTGATTTGATGTAACGGCGCGAACTCGCTGGCAGGGTCCCACCATCGCGAGGCCAGGGCTTCAAACTTGGCAATCTCGTTTGGGTCTATGTTTTTCATATCTTTAAAAAAAGGGCATTAAGTGCGTATTCTAGTTAGATCGTGGTTGGGCCAAAACGAATACCAGCGACAGCCATGGCGGATTACGGCTTAGCTTAGGTGATCCGACGAAAGCTATGATTTCTTGAATGTGATAACCGATACGAATATAATAACCGGTTGCTGTTGCGGGGTGGAGCAGTCTGGCAGCTCGTCGGGCTCATAACCCGAAGGTACTTCCCCAAATTCCCTTAAATACTAGGTTCAGATGTTTAGTGGGGCACAAAAGGGGGCACAGAATTCAGGTAGGAAGAAGGGGACCGATTGGTCCCCGTTTTTTGTGACCAGGACTTCACATTGTTCAGGCCTAGCGGCGCTTGAGTGACAAGCACGAACAATAAAGCGGGCGATCAGTTCATCCGTAATCCCACCGCAAAGTCGGGTATTGACTCGGGGATGATGGTGGTGGGCTTCTGACTGCCCCGGGTGAGCGTCTTGACCCGATTGGTCACGTAGAGATCGAGTTCCTTGATATAGACGACCCCATCTCCATCATAGTCGGCCTGTCCTTCAATACCCTC
>JBBWVW010000186.1:0-45303 GCA_050256425.1 Arenicellales bacterium
TTTCCCGCCCAATTTTCTCTGGCGAGTTCTATTGCTAACCACTCAAGGTCGACTCTCTCCAGAAATTTGAGTGCAGGCCACGGTTTGCCACCACCCCGTTTATCAGGGTCGGTGACTCTGGCTTGAGCCTTACGTATATCAGTGAAATTTTGGAGCGTGTAAGCCAATCGTAAAGACCGACTTCTCAGATTCAGGAGTGCTTCCTGATGCTCTTGGAGAGTCTTGGAGTCAGCCATTCGGGGATGAACGGCTACGGGTTTGGGATAAAGCGGTTCATTTGGGATACCACCTTTTTTCAAACGCCCCTAACTGTTTGATTTATGGTGGGCCGTGCAGGGATCGAACCTGCGACCACCTGATTAAAAGTCAGATGCTCTACCAACTGAGCTAACGGCCCAAAGGGACGCGCATTATACCCGCACGCTATACCGGATCGTCCATTAACCGGTGAGCAGAAACCGCCATGGCTTCAGGGCGAAACCAAGTTCGACTACCGCAACCATCACGGTCGAGTAAATGATGGCCATGGTGGTGTGGCGCCCCACGCTGTCTACGCTGCGCTTGGGCGCCAACCCCAAAGTGCAGATCGTCAACGGCACGATCGCGCTGTAAATTGCCATTTTATAAAAGCCATCGACACTGTGCAGCATCGCCGGGGTGACTGCCAGCAGATGGGCTGCATCTTGTACCTGATAGAGTGTCTGGGCGGTGAGGAAACTGCCAACCCACATACCCAGTCCAAACACCGCCGCCGTGAATAGGTAACTTGCGACCAGTGCAACAACAGACGGGCTGCGAAGATAAAGTTCTGGATTCACTCCAAGGCTTTTCAGGGCCTCTACCTTGCGCCCAAAAGTCAGCACACCCAGCCAGGCGCTGACTACGCTGCCGGAGCGGGCCGCAAAAAGGATCGCAGCGATTGCCGGCACAAAGACGGCGATATACAGGCCGTTCAGGTGATCCAGCACCATATCCGGTTCTTCTACCAGACGCTTCAGCGTAGGCTCTGCCAGTACATTGAAATCCACCCGGCCCATGATCTGCTCGATCAACCACTCGCGCAGCGATGGATAAGCACTCAGAAAATACTCTATGGTGTGGCGCACCATCTCCGGTACGTCAAGCCCCTGCACCACACTGACCACGAGGTTTCGCACCACGACAATGGTCGTGGCACCGAGCATTGCGCCCACCAGGAAAAAAAACGGAATGCCACTGAACGCACCCATCCGCAGCATCTGCCAGAAAACCGCCAGGTAATGCCGTGGTGAAGGATTGGGGCGCAGCACAGACGCTACAGTGCGCCACACATCGCGGGCCAGGTGTCTCGGCAACGAGGTCGCCTTATCAAGGCCTGTAGATCCCGCCGCAATCTGAGGCAATCGGGCGTTTTCAGCCAGCGTCTCCACCGCCTCACGGCGCTGATTGGCCGCAGCGGGCGTTGCCGGGAACCCCTCCCAGGCGAGTGCTTGTTGCAGCCGACCCTCTTCCAGCACATATACCTTATGCGCCACCAGGCCTGCCAGTAGCGGATCATGAGTGACGATTACCACTGTGGTGCAATGTATTTCAACCAGTTCACGCAACAGTGCGGCAAGCTCACGCCGGTTGGCAATATCGAGGCCCGCATCAGGCTCATCAAAAAATATCAGTTCGGGCTGGTAGACCAGCGCCCGGGCCACAGCGACCCGACGCTTCTCGCCACCACTCAGATGCCCCGCCGGCTGGCCGGCCTGGGATAACGGAATATTGAGCCGTTCAAGAAGTTCCAGTAGCTCGGTATTGGTACGGTTGAAACCTGAATACGCGCTGACGAGTTGCAGGTTGTCAAGGACACTCAAGTGGTCAAGCAGCGCCCCATCTTGCATCACCAGTGCTGCCTGCGCACGATCAAAGTGGATGACCCCACTATACAAAGGCGGGTGTCGCGTATCAGCAAAGATGAGTTCCAGCAGGCTGGATTTGCCGCTACCACTGGGACCGACGACGGCAATAACCTCGCCGCGATTGACCTCAAGATTCAGCTTATCAAACAGTGTGCGCCCGCCGCGATCCAGGCAAAGATCACGGATAGACAAAACGGGCTTGGGACCAGGCACCGGTTCGGTCTGTTTCAGATTACTCACCGCCAGCACCGGCCTTTCAGGCGGCCGGCAAAAAAATAGCCGCCAAGATGGTCAACTGCCTAAGGTGCGGGGAGCCAGGCGCAGGTCAGCCAGTGACTGGCGCAATGAGGGCCAAAAACCCTCGTCCAGCATGTAGTACTGCACCTTCATAGTGAGTGCAGAACCAAAAAGTATCGCCACCAAAGTAACCAGTGAACCCAGGGCCAGGGTCGATAGCCCCGAAACCCCCTGGCCAATAGTACAGCCAAGCGACAGCACGCCACCAAAACCCATCAGTACTCCGGCCACCAGATGGTTGCGCATATCGGCACGGGTCATAAAGGTCTCTATGCGAAAGTTCCCGGTCGCCACCGCATAGACGAAAGAGCCGGCGAGCATACCGAGCACCACGGCAATGCCAAAATTAATCTGTGAGCCGGTCCAGGTCATCAAATAGTTGAGCGTGTTACCGGTGGGAGCGACAAAGGTAATCGCCTCGATCATAACTGGCTCGAAGTCATCGTTGCCGATCACACCTGTTACGTACCAGGCTCCGACTACCAGCAGGCCGATCACCGTGCCGGCAAGCAGGCTATCGTAACTGGTGCGAAAATCACGATCTTTGAGCGCATACCACACGGCGCCCAGGCCCAGCACCAGGGCGACAATTCTGGAAACGACAATCGCAGACGCGCCAGTGACGTGCGCCAGTAAGGTGCCGATGCCCTGGTCGGCAATATCGCGTGCATCAAGATCAATCGCAAGCGCGTCGAATACTTCGATACGTATGATGGCGAGCAGGCCGCGAAGCGTGGCATAAGCGGTAATCGCCATCACAATCAACACCAGCAGAGATTTGAGATTACCCCCGCCGACCCGTACCAGGGTACGCTGGCCGCAGCCAGCGCCCAGTGTCATACCCATACCAAAAAGAACACCGCCAATCAAAAACCCAGCAAGGCCAAAGTTTGCACCCAGGTAAATCGATCTACCCAGATCGAGCCAACCGAGGTGGTGCATGCCCTGCGCACCTAAAATGGCAATACCCATCGACAACATCCAGGCACGAAAACGCACCTTGGAATCCATGTTGATCCAGTCACTGATCGATCCCATGATGCAAAAATGGGTCTTGCTGGCCGTCGCGCCGAAAAGCGCCGCACCTAGAAAACCCAAGATCGAAACCGTGTGAACAACAGACCACTCGTCCATGGTGGCAGCACTCCCCAGGCCAGAGATGTCTTGAAAAAATTCTTCTGAAAACGCCCCGACAATATACCGAAAATCCCCTGGCGAGATCAGCCACGTGTCAAAAAATAACTGATGCCCAGATAAGGAGCGCCATCTGAGCCGTCAGCGCCCTTGCCACTGTGGTTTGCGCTTTTCGGCAAAAGCGCGTGCGCCTTCAAGTTGATCTTCACTGGAGTACAGTTTATCCACTGTAGGGAACTTTCTGCCCGTAATACCGTCAAGTGCATCCTGAAAACGCATATTTTCTGCAGCCCGACTCACCTCCTTGATAGCTGCAAATACCAGGGGCGGACCCTGGGCCAGCGTGGCCGCGAGTTCATGGGCTCGCTTCAGCAGGCTGTCAGCCGGCAATACTTCGTTCACAAGACCCAAGCGGTGTGCCTCAGTAGCGTCCATCCATCGGCCGGTGAACAACAGCTCCATAGCAATGTGCCAAGGAATACGCTTGGGCAATTTCAGTGTCGCGGCATCGGCAATGGTGCCTGAGTTAATCTCCGGTAAAGCAAAAGTGGCATGCTCGGCCGCAAGGATCAGATCAGCAGACAAGGCCCACTCAAGGCCGCCGCCGCAACAGATACCGTTGACCGCGGCGATCACCGGCTTGTTGAGGTCGGGCAACTCCTGCAGGCCGCCAAAGCCCCCAACCCCATAGTCGCTGTCCACAGCTTCGCCGTCTGCGGCTGCTTTGAGATCCCATCCGGGGCAGAAAAATTTCTTACCGGCACCGGTGATAATGGCAATGCGCAGATCAGGGTCATCTCGAAATCCAGCAAACACATCGCCCAGCACTCGGCTGGTTGCCACATCGATCGCATTCGCCTTGGGACGGTCGAGCGTGACCTGCAGCACAGAGCCGCGCTTCTCGGTATGCACACTGTCAACAGTCATGAATTGTCACTCCTGAAAATTTTCCGGCCATTGAATAGCCTCCATTCGGATTCTCTGGCGCAGCACGTAAGCACCTTCTTGTGCACACGCCTCAAACGCATCCCTGACGGCATCCTGACGGATGTCCTCTACGCGATAACGGTTGTACGCCAGCGACATCATACCGTCTACGAAATGGTCGAACTGCAAATAACGGTCTTCACTAAAATAGTAGGCGCGCCGACGACTGCAACCTTTCGCCACGACCAGGCGGTTCACCACTGCTGCTGCCAGGGCCTGAACCTCGGTCTCATCATGAAACGCACAAGATACCGCCTGCCAACTGCCTACCGGTTCGGGTTCGATCACATACAGCGTGCCCGCTGCCCGCAGTACCCGCAGCGCCTCACCTAGCGCCCGGCCCATGAGCGCCTGGGGTACATGATGAAGTGACCCGTGCAGCAGAACGTGATCAAAGGTGTCATTGGTCATCGGCAGTGCATGAGCGCTGCCGCGCACCCGTGAAGCTGGGGCACCGCTACCTACATGCGGGTCAATGCCTGTGACATGAAAACCCTGTTGCGCCAAGCCGTCACTCAACACTCCTCCACCGCAGCCTATATCCAGCAAGGCGCCCAAGCACGGCTGCAGAAACTCGCGTAGCGCATCAAGCGGCTGAGCGACAACAGCTTGGCCGGGATCGGCTCGCAGCACGGACATAGGGCTAAGCATCCTCGGTACAGCACAGCAAAGCATCAACCGCCACAACACCCTTGCCCTTGGGTCGCACCAACAACGGGTTAAGCTCAAGCTCAACCAGGAAATCTTTGTGCGCCAAAGCAAACTCACCGACCTGCTGCAGTGCTTGCAACAGTGCGGTCGTGTCGGCGATAGGGGCACCCCGAAAACCCACAAGCAATGGGTAGGTCTTAAGCGATGCCAGCGCTCGCTCCAGCGTCGCACGATCGGCTGGCAACAAAACTACCGTGCGGTCTGGCGCAAGTTCGGCCTGGATGCCACCACTACCCAACAGCATCCACGGCCCGATAGCTGGGTCCTGGTTGACCCCAACGATCATTTCACAGACCGCATCGGTCACCATCTCTTCGACCAGTAATTGTGGGTAACGGGCAAAAAGATCTTGGCCATGCCCGCTCAAGGCATCCTGATCGCGAATATTCAGGATCACCGCGTTGTGCTCACTCTTGTGGGTAATGTCAGCATCGCAGACTTTCAGAACCAGCGGAAAATCCAGAGACTGCGCTGCGGCCATCAGCGCCTTGAGGCTTCGGACTCGCTGACCCCGCGGTACCGTTAATCCGGCTTCCGCCAGTTCAACCTTGGCTTGCCACTCATCAACCCTCTTCAGCACATCGCCTGTGGCCCGTGATGGTCCAGGCAGAGCAGTATCTGGCAGTTGACGCTGCCAGGCCGCGCCTATCGTGGTAGCCGCTTGTGCGGCATCCAGCGCCTGGCACAACCCGCACAACGGTGCAATCCCGTCGGCTATGAGTTGTCGTGCCACCGACTCAGGCATACTTTCCGGCAAACTCGCCACCACTGCGGTGGGCACACCAGTGTCATGGGCTGCCCGACCAATGGCGCTCACTGCAGGCGCCCAGGTTTCAAGATCGCATCGATCCGCCCGGGGGAAATCCAGCACCAGTAACGACAGGTCAAAACCGCAACCCAGCATCGCGGAATAGGTGGCGCAGAGTTCTTCCTCGCGATTCCAGTCGAAGGTGTGGTAATCCAACGGGTTCGATACGCTGACCAGTTCATGCACGGTATCTGCTACAGCCTGATGTTGAGCCGAATTGAGCTCGGGGAATACGAGGTTACGACTGATAACGGCATCAGCCATCAACGACGCCTCTCCTCCAGAGCAACTCATGGAACACAAACGGTTGCCGGCCAGCGGCCCATGCACATGCAGCAGCTTGAGGACTTCAATCAGGGTATCGAGGTCATGCACCCGGGCAATACCCAGGCGTGCGAACAGCGCATCGGCTGCCTCGTCTGATCCCGCCATGGATGCCGTGTGTGATTGCGTGATCCGTGCACCTTGCGTGCTGGCACCGGATTTCAACGCTACCACCGGCACCCGTTGCTCTGTCGCGCGGCGCATCACTCGCTCAAACGCCGGCACATCTACAAAACCTTCAATGTAAAGGCCCACCGCGGTCACACGGCTGTCATCGAGTGCCGCTTCCAGGGCGTTGGCAAGCCCGGTCTGGGCCTGATTACCCAACGCCAAGAGGTAGGCGATCGGCAACCCGCGGGACTGCATGGTCAAGTTTAATCCGATATTGCTGCTCTGACTGAAAAGCGCCACGCCGCGCTCTACCCGCTCACCGCCGTGCTGATCGGGCCACATCAGCGCACCATCCAGGTAGTTAATCAGGCCGTAACAGTTGGGGCCGAGTATGGGCATGGACCCTGCCGCCGCGAGCAACGCATCGTTGAGCGCTTCGCCATCGGCGACCTCATTGAAACCAGAGGCATAACAAACCGCGCCGCCGGCACCAGCGCGACTCAGGCTGTCAACAATGCCAACAGTAGCGTGGCGGTTGACACCAATAAAGCTGGCGTCCGGAATTCCGGGCAATCCGCCGACATCGCGATAGCAGCGATACCCCTCGACGATCTCCCGAGACGGATGCACCGGCCAGATGTTGCCGGCAAAACCCATACGCTTGCACTGGCGCACGACCTCGCGGGCTTCGCGGCCACCGAACACGGCCACGCTGGATGGTCGGAACAGGCGTTCTAAGGTCAAGGGATCAACGGTTCAGGTCCAGCGTGGGCGCAGCATGTCGCGGGAGATGATGTGTCGCTGTATCTCACTGGTACCCTCCCAGATTCGCTCGACCCGGGCATCGCGCCAGATGCGTTCCAGCGGTAAATCGGACATTAATCCCATGCCACCGTGAATCTGGATGGCCTCATCAGCGACAAACGCGAGCATCTCCGTGGTATACAACTTAGCCATCGCGTAGTCGGTATCGGTAGCAATACCCTGATCAGTCTTCCACGCCGCTTGCAGAGTGAGTAACTCCGAGGCCTCCAGGCGCATTTTCATCTCAGCGAGCTTGAACCCGACCCCCTGGAACCGGCCAATGTACTGGCCGAACTGCTGACGCTCGGCCGCCCAGTCGGTAGCATGCTCCAGCGCGCGGTAGGCCCGACCCAGACACATCGCCGCCACCTGTAACCGCGTGGCTCCGAGCCAATCGTTAGCCACATTAAAACCCTGATGTTCTACGCCCAACATCTGCTCAGCGGAGATTCGGCAATTCTCAAACTCGAGGATAAAGTTATGGTATCCCCGATGAGAAACACTGTGATAACCCTGTCGCACTGTGAAACCGGAGGTACCTTTGTCTACAAGAAAAGCACTGATCAATTTTCGCGGACCACGACTGGATTCTTCTTCACCGGTCGCAGCAAAGAGGATGACAAAATCTGCCAGGTCAGCATGACTGATAAAATGCTTGGTGCCGTTGATGATATAACTGTCCCCGTCACGCTCGGCACGACATCGCATTGAGCGAATATCAGACCCCGCGTCGGGTTCGGTCATCGCCAGACAGTCCGTCTTCTCGCCGCGAATGCACGGCAGCAGGTAACGCTCACGTTGCTCACCGACGCAAGCCTGCAGGATATTGCTGGGCCGTCCGACCAGATACTGCAGGGCAAAATTAGCCCGCCCCAGCTCACGTTCTACCAACGACAGGGAAACGCTGTCCAGTCCGCCACCTCCGAGATCCTCGGGCATATTGGCAGCATAAAATCCCTGGGCAATGGCGCGCTCTCGAATCTGGCGCGCAAGCTCCGGGCGCACTTCATTGCTGGCTTCCACTTCATCCTCATAGGGATACAATTCCTTTTCAACAAAAGCACGGGCACTGTCGACCAGCATCCGTTGTTCCTCGCTCAGGGAAAATTCCATCAGGGCTCTCCTTGCTGCTGCGGCCGACGCAGCGCTCAGCGGCTATCGCTGTCGGCGGACTCGCGAATACGTTTCTGGTGTTGGTTAAGCACTGCCCCGGCACCCAGGTTGCGTTGCTGTAGCGCCTCCAGAATCCCAATCAACGCATCGTCACGCACCCGCTCTAATTCGTCAATGGGCGCAGCACCGGTCAGACGCTCACAGCCCGAGTGCATCTTGTCGGCGAGTTCCCCAGTGATCTTCGGCGGCTCCAAATGGGTCCAGGGAAAAAGAGAGGGATCAAAGTGCTTGAGAAACTGGCCCATGCCGCCTGGTTGGGCTGCCACATGAAAAATCTGGCAGGTCCCCCATAGCGCCCAGCGCAGGCCGGGACCATAACAAATGGCCGCATCGAGCTCTTCCGGCGTCGCGACATCATCGTTAACCAGGTGCAAGATTTCCCGCCATAATGCTTCCTGAAGTCGATCAGACAAAAACCCCGGCACCTCGCAGCGTACTTTCAGTGGATACATACCGAGATCCCGGTACACCGCTACTGCGCGTTCGATATTGTCGGAGTCAGTCTGCTCACCACCCAGCACTTCAACTAACGGCAACAAATAAACCGGGTTGAAAGGATGTCCAACCATCACCCGACCCGGATGAGCACACTGCGACTGAAACTCACTTGGCAGCAGACCCGAGGTGCTCGAGGCGATCAGTACATCTGCCGGGGCCACGGCATCGATCTGGGCATGTAGGGTGGTTTTAAGTTCTATCCGTTCTGGAGCGCTTTCCTGAATGAACTGCGCTCCAAGAGCTACCTCTTCCAGGGAATCGCAGAATCTTAGCCGGTCTACCGACGCGCCAGGGAAAAGGCCGGTACGCTCCAATACCGGCCAGACCTGAGCCAGGTTATCGCGTAAGCGGTCTTGTGCGCCCGCGCCTGGATCGAAAGCCAATACGTTCAAACCCCGGGCCAGTGCACGAGCGGCCCAGCCCGTGCCGATAATCCCCGTACCGATGGCACCAAAAGTCTTGATGGTCTGCATCCTATTTAATCTCCAAAGGCTGTTTCGTTAATCGACTCTGAACAAGGTCGGCTACGACATTGCCCATCGGCTGGATCGTTCACTGCTTTAGTGCATTACCGTGAGCGTAATTTCACCAGATATCTGTCGGGCCGTACCTCTGTGTGCGACCTTTGACTGCCACACAACGTACGTATGCGTTCACCCGATGGGGAGAATCGGGCTAACCCCAGGAGAATCTAGACGCCGGGACCCGGCCAGAGATCAAGTAAAGGCTGGATGGAGAAATGCTGGCGCCGCATCTGTCTCAGCGCTGTCATAGGAGACCACCTCCCAGCACGCGCGCTGTTGCGCCAATGCGCGCAAAAGGCGGTTATTGAGGCCATGCCCCGACTTGTGGGCAGAGAAAGCGCCGATCAGCGGACACCCCAGAAGGTAGATGTCACCGATGGCATCAAGAATTTTGTGCTTAACAAATTCGTTGCCATAGCGCAGGCCGTCGTCGTTGAGCACCCGGTAATCGTCCATGACGATTGCGTTATCCAAACTACCACCGCGGGCAAGACCAGCTTCCTGCAAGGCCTCAACGTCTTGGAGAAAACCGAATGTACGCGCCCGACTGACCTCTTTGGCAAAAGAAACCTCGGACAAATCAACCGTCGCTTGCTGGCCGGAGGATCGCATAGTTGGGTGATTGAAATCGATACTGAAACTAACCTTGAACCCCTCAAAGGGTTCAAAGCGTGCCCACTTGTCCCCTTCCCTGATTTCCACCGGATCCTTGATCCGGATAAAACGCTTGGCCGCTGTCTGTGTCTCGATACCAGCGGATTGGATCAGAAAAACAAAAACGGCAGCGCTGCCATCCATGATAGGTACTTCATCAGAATCAAGCTCGACAATGGCGTTGTCGATGTGCAAGCCGGCGAAAGCGGACATCAGGTGTTCTACCGTAGAGACCCGCACGCCGTTGTGCTCAAGGGTGGTCGAAAGCCGGGTGTCACTGACCCGTTCGAGGCTCGCCGCTATCTCTGCAGCCGGGTCAAGGTCAACGCGCCGAAAGACGATACCCGTTCCCACTGGTGCCGGACGCAGGGTCAGGTAGACTTTCTTTCCAGTATGCAGACCTACGCCTGTCGCACCGATTACGTTCTTGAGGGTTCGCTGCCGGATCATCCTGCCCTTCTTTGCTGGTTTTTCTGATTACATCAAGCGGATGGTATCGTCCCACGCGCCCGCAAAAATCAATTCTACACAAGAAACTCAGCAAATCGTACTTGTTTTGAAATATTTTTACCCCTTTTTTTGCATAATTCTCCTCATTAATGACAATTTACAGTATAACCTTTTGTTTTTTATGAGTTAATCCGCCTGGCGGCGCAGAAAAGCTGGAACGTCAAGGTAATCCATGTCGACTGCTGCGTTACCTTTGGTGTCCAGGTCCCCGGCAGTCCGGGGGCGCCTGCGGATAACCGTAGGCTGGTCGTAATCAACCTCAGTGTCTACGGTGTCTTCAACCTCTCCATCCTTAACCAGGGTGATTTGGGGAGTGTGCGCGCGGTTGCGAATTCCTGTCGCTACCATCGTAACCCGTAGTTCGCCTTCCATTGCCGGGTCTAGCACAGTCCCGATCACCACGGTGCCATCTTCCGAGGCGTATTCGTTAACAATCTCGCCCACCTGGGCAAACTCTGCCAACTCCATATCTGGGCCTGCGGATACATTGACTAACAGGCCCTTAGCGCCATGAATATCCACCTCTTCCAGCAACGGACTGAATACCGCGCCCCGCGCCGCCTCGATTGCCCGATCCGGGCCTGTTGCCGTTGCCGAGCCCATCATAGCCATTCCCATTTCAGACATCACCGTGCGGACATCGGCAAAGTCCACGTTGATTAACCCAGGACGGGTGATCAGCTCCGAGATTCCCTGTACCGCGTTGAGTAAGACCTCGTTAGCCTTGCTGAAGGCCTCCAACAACGTTATCTTGCCTCCCATCACTTCCAGGATCCGCTCGTTTGGAATCACAATCAGAGAGTCAACCAGCTCACCCAATTCTTTGATTCCCTGATCGGCCGCCGCAATGCGCTTTTTCCCTTCGAAGTTAAACGGGCGTGTCACGACCGCAACGGTCAGGATTCCTTTCTCGCGGGCCAAGTGGGCCACTACCGGTGCCGCGCCGGTTCCGGTTCCCCCTCCCATTCCCGCAGTAAGAAAGATCATATCGGTACCGTCCAATGCAGCCGCGATTTTGTCGCGATCCTCAGTCGCCGCCTGGCGGCCAACATCCGGGTTCGCCCCAGCACCGAGCCCCTTGGTGAGCCCCTCGCCCAGTTGCATCACCTTGGACACGCCAGAGCGGTGCAGCGCCTGTGAATCAGTATTCGCATTGATGAACTCAACGCCCTCTAGATTGGCAGACAGCATATGATCGACCGCGTTGCCGCCGCCGCCGCCAATGCCCAATACTTTGATTACCGCTTGCTGGCCCGAGATTTCCATCAGTTCAAACATATCGTCTCTCCTGATACTTAGGTTGAAAATGACTTTTTTTGTCGCCTGGACAAACTGAAAATTGCTCACCTGAGACTGAATCCTTTTTTGCTGTGTACTCCACCGTCAATCCTTTTTGAAATGACTTGAAAACCATTGCTTGATCCGGTTGGCCAGCTCACCGGGTGCCGGGACTGAGATGCGACCAGCACGGGATTCCCGCTCCTCTTGATGACGATAACCAAACAACACCAGCCCGACAGCAGTGGAATAAGAAGGATTACGTACAACATCACTCAACCTGCCGACGTACTGGGGCACGCCGAGACGGACCGGCATATGAAAGATCTCCTCAGCCAGTTCGGCCATACCCGCCATCCGTGCACTACCGCCTGTCAGCACGATGCCTGTTCCGAGTAATTCCTCATAACCGCTGCGTCGCAATTCAGCCTGTACCAGCAAGAACAACTCCTCAACACGTGGCTCTATCACATCGGCCAATGTGGTGCGCGCCAGTTTCCGAGGGGCTCGCTCACCCACACTAGGGGTATCGATCATTTCACCTTCGGGGGCCAACTGCACCAAGGCGCTGCCGAACTTCTTTTTCAATTCTTCTGCAGCCTGAGTCGGCGTACGCAACGCTACGGCGATATCGTTGGTGATTTGGTCACCGGCAATCGGTAGAACTGCGGTGTGGCGAATAGCGCCGTCGGTGAATACGGCGATATCAGTAGTGCCGCCGCCAATATCCACAATACACACGCCGAGTTCTTTTTCATCCTCCTCGAGCACCGCGTAACTGGAAGCAATCTGTTCCAGTACTACGTCCTCTACCTGCAAGCCGCAACGGGTGATGCACTTGACGATGTTTTGCACGGCGCTGACCGCGCCGGTAATGATGTGTACCTTAGCCTCAAGTCGTACACCGCTCATACCGATCGGTTCGCGAATGCCTTCCTGGCCGTCAATGATGAAATCCTGTGGCAGGATATGCAGGACGCGCTGGTCATTGGGTATCGCCTGCGCCTGCGCTGCGTCCAGTACCCGCTCTATGTCACCGTGGCTGACCTCATCGCGATCCCTGATAGCAACCACACCATGGGAATTCATACTATTGATATGCCCGCCGGCAATACCGGCGTAGACAGAACTGATCCGACACTCGGCAGTTAACTCTGCTTCTTCGACGGCTTGCTGGATGGACTGCACGGTTGATTCAATATTGGCAACTACGCCCTTGCGCAGTCCGCGTGAGGGTTGCTGTCCAACGCCCAGTATCTCGATTTCATCGTTTTCGCTGACTTCAGCTACTACCGCAAGTACTTTCGAGGTGCCGATATCGAGGCCGACGATCAGTTCGCTAACCGGTTTTTTGTTCATCGTGATCGGATTAATCTCCACTCTCGGTGAGGCCCGCCAACTGGACCTGGTTAACAGCAGAGTCGTCACGCCAACGCACCGCGAAACCATTGACATAACGCATATCCACCTTGGCGATCATGTCGCCGCGCGAGCGCAGTGCCATGGCGTAACTAGAGGCGAACCGGATCACTTTCTCCCTTACTGGACCGCGCCCAACCAGCAGTACGAATCGGTTAACCGGTGTATCGACGCCAATCTGCAACTCCAATTCCCAGCGACCCGCTGGGCTTACAGACAGCGCCAGTGGCTCGAGTTCGACGTCGTGTAATACGGGTAAGATCTGTTTGAAAACATCGATAAGCATCTGGCGATCGACTGGATGGGCACGTAACACCGGTACTGTCGGTAACTGGTTTGATGGGGGCAGGTTGATGAACTCGTGGTCGCGTGCTGTTCCCGACTGGCCCAAAGGCACGAATTGCGCCATAGCACCGGTCTCCGTCACTGAGACTGCAAGCGTCTGAGGCCAAACCCGGCGGATCACTGCCTGGTAGACCCCAGGCAGATTCTCCAGCGCCTGCTCGATGCCTCCCAGATCTGCAGTCAGATAGTTGCCATTGATATTTCGCCAGGTTGAGCGCTCGACCAGCCCCTGATCAACTCGTTGTAACGCTGTGTCGACCTGCACCCGCTCAATGGTGAAATAACCCGAGCGTAGGATCTGATCGACACATAACACAGCCACTAGGGCTACAACCAGAATCGAGGCGAATAACACAGTGCGCCGACGGAGGCGGTGCTCTGGCGGCGTCTGCGCGGGGGGTTGATCCGGCGTCTGCAAAGGCCGAAGCTCCGGGAAGCCGAGTTCGGCGACGCTCATCGATTCACCCCCGAAAAACGTACTTCTGGATCAAGCATCACCCCCAGACGATCCATAACCCGCTCACGAATCATTTCAATCAGGGTCTCGATATCCCGCGCGCTCGCAGTCCCTTCGTTGATGATGAAGTTCGCGTGCTGTGAGGACACCACGGCACCACCATGGCGCAGGCCCTTGAGACCCGCGGCTTCGATCAGTCGGGCGGCATGGTCATCTGGAGGATTACGAAAGACTGAGCCCGCACTCGCGCGCTGCACCGGTTGGCGACGTCCCCGCTCGGTGAGCAAAGAGCGAATCCTCGCTTGTCCGACATCCGGATCACCGCATGACAGGGTGAAACGTGCGCTGGTGAACCAATGGTCATCCGGCACAGTCACTTCGCGGTAGGCCACGGCAAACGATTCCACCGGGGGATGAGTGAGTTCCCCATGGCGGTTAACTAATTCAACCTGTGTAACCAATTGCCAGGTTTCACTGCCAAAGGCGCCCGCATTCATCGCCAGAGCGCCGCCAACGGTTCCCGGTATGCCGGCCATGAACTCAACTCCACAAAGCCCATGGCGATTAGCAAAACGGGCCAAACGAGCACAGGGTACGCCGGCCTCCACAAGGACCTCACGCTCGCCATAACGCTCAATCTTGGAAAGTCCCCGATGAGTAGCGATCACAGCACCGTCAAAACCTCCGTCGCGAACCAGCAGGTTACTGCCCAGGCCCACCCATAATATTGGCGTATCAGTTTCTAAACTCTGAAGAAACCTTGCCAGATCTTCCCGGCCTGCAGGTATAAAAAAGTAGCGTGCTGGCCCACCAACCCGCCAGCTGGTGTGCCGGGACATGGGCTCATTACCATGCACAACGCCGCGCACTGTTTCGAATCCGGGCACGCTCTGACGATTCATGGCACTAATCACCCGTGGGTGCCTTCTTTAAGTTGAGCTGACCCGAGCAGTTCGCGCGCAGCGCGACCTATATCGCCTGCACCCAGGGTCAACACAATGTCGTCGTTACGCAACAACGGCAGCAAAGAATCTGGCAAGCGGTCGAGGCGATCAACAAACACTGGGTCGATTCCGCCGCGGGCGCGCACCGACCGGCACAGCGCGCGTCCATCAGCTCCAGCCAGTGGTTTTTCGCCCGCAGCGTAGACTTCGGTGATAACCAGACATTGCACGGTACACAGCAGTGCGCTGAAATCATCGAGCAGATTCTGCGTCCGGGAAAAACGATGCGGTTGAAACACTACGACAATACGCTTATCTGGCCAGCAACCAAGGGCAGCCTCCAATGTTGCTTCGATCTCGCGGGGATGGTGCGCATAGTCATCCACCAGCAGTGCCGAACCTGTCTCTAGCGCGAGTTCGCCCAGTATTTCAAAGCGTCGGCCTATGCCGGAAAAAGTAGAAAGGCCTTCACATATTGCCTGTGAGTCGATACCTACCTTGTCAGCAACCGCAATTGCAGCCAGGGCGTTCTGCACGTTATGCACCCCGGGCAACGAGAGATCGACTGCAATACTCTTTCCCTCAGCAATACCCACATCAAAGCGCATCCTCGTCCCTTCCTGGCGGATATTGATGGCACGATAGTCAGCGCCCTTGTCGATCCCGTAACTCACCACCGGCCGTCTCACCCGGGGGCGAAGTGCCCGGATGACCGGATCATCGGCACACAGTACCGCAAGCCCATAGAATGGCAGGTTGTGAGTAAAGCGCAGAAAAGTCTCAATTAGTTGATCAAAATCACCGCTGTAAGCGCCCAAATGATCGGTATCAATATTGGTGATCACGGCGATGTGGGGCTGCAGGTGTAAAAAGGATGCATCGCTCTCGTCTGCCTCAGCGACCAGCCATTGACCATTACCCAACCGTGCGTTTCCGGCTACGCTCTTGACCAACCCACCGACAAGGAATGTCGGATCCAGGCCAGCGGCCGCGAATACGGCAGCCACGAGGCTAGTGGTTGTCGTTTTGCCATGGGTGCCGCCCACCGCTATACCATTTCGAAAACGCATGAGCTCGCCCAGCATCTGTGCCCGCGGCACGACGGGAATACCCAACTCACCGGCGATGACGATCTCTGGGTTATCGCTGGCGATCGCGTTGGAAGCGACCACCACATCGGTGCCCCGAACATGGCCTGCATCGTGACCCAGCCAGATCTGGGCACCCTTGTCGGCCAGCGCTTGGGTATTGGCCGACGCTACCTGGTCTGAGCCTGTTACGGTGTAGCCCTGATCCAGCAGTACCGACGCAATACCACTCATACCGGCTCCACCAATCCCGACGAAATGAATTTTCCGCACAAACTCACGCACGGGCATTCTCCAGGCATTGCGCAACAACTTTTGCGGTTGCATCGGGCTGCGCAAGACGCCGGGCATTGTTTGCCATCTGCAGCAGTAGCGACCGGTCCCGCACAAGTCGGTCAATCTGGGCAGCCATATGAGTTTCATTCATACTTGCTGCCTCAACCACTACAGCGCCGCCACATCTGGCGAGGAACGCAGCATTGGCGCGTTGGTGATCACCAGCCGCATATGGATAAGGCAGCAGGATGGCGGGCAGGCCGGCAACGCACAGTTCGCTAACCGTCATCGCGCCTGCGCGGGCGATGACCAGATCGGCACTGGCGTAGGCTGCGCTCATATCTTCAATAAATTCGACCACAGCGGCCTGAATCCCGCGTTCGCAATAGGCCTTGTACACCTCATCAGCCTGGCCGGCGCCACACTGGTGCACGATCTCAGGCAATGGCTCATGTGTCACCTGACTTAGCGCTCCCGGCAAGACCTCATTGAGTGCGTGTGCGCCCTGGCTGCCTCCCAACACCAGCAGTCGTAAACGAGCGCCTTGCCCGAGGCCTCGCTCAGCCGGTGGTGCCAGCGTACTGATCCTCGGTCGCACTGGGTTACCAGTCCAGAGTGCACCACGACCCAAATGCGCGGTACCCTCAAAACCGCTCAGCACCTGCCGTGCAAGCGGCGCCAACAGCCGATTGGTGAATCCGCATACGGCGTTGGCTTCGTGAATAATCAGTGGCCGACGGGTCAGCCAGGCCGCAACACCACCTGGACCGGAAGCGAAACCGCCCATGCCCAGTACCAAATCCGGTACACGCCGGCGGATCACTGCCACCGCCTGAAACAAAGCTCGTATGAGCATCCCGGGCATAACCAATTTGCGACGCAGTGACGCGCCAATAAAGCCTTTGATATCAAGCCATTCAATTTCGATTCCCGTAGCCGGCACGACCCGAGCCTCAAGCCCGGAGCGGGTACCCAGCCATACCACTCGTACACCTCGTTCGCGCAACGCACTGGCCACGGCCAATGCCGGGTATACATGCCCACCGGTGCCACCAGCCATGATCAACACGGTAGTCAACGCGCCCCCACGCGACTGGACGGCAGGCTACGGTCCACGGACAGCAGTAGTCCGATAGCCAGGCAACTCATCAGCATACTGCTGCCGCCATAACTCATCAGCGGTAATGTGAGACCTTTGGTCGGCACCAAACCCAGATTGACAGCAAAATGGAACATCATCTGAAGCGCCAGGAGCAACCCAATGCCTTGGGCCACACGAGCACCAAATAATTCGCCAGCACGGGCCGCACGATTCGCCAGTCGAAAAACTCGCCATAGAAACAGTGAATACAGGCTGAGGAGCATCGCAACACCTACAAGGCCCAACTCCTCACCCACCACAGCAAGCAGAAAATCATTGCTCGCATGGGGCAGATAGAAAAGTTTTTGCACACTCGCTCCAAGGCCTACGCCCAACCACTCGCCACTGCCAAGCGCGATCAGCGCCTGCACGAGTTGAAAACCGGAACCATAGGGATCGGCCCATGGGTCGAGAAAGCTCATCACCCGCTCAAGGCGGTAGGGGGCGATCATGATCAACACGGCCACTGTACAAACCGCTACCGCAATAGCACCACCGATGTAGCGCAATGGGGTGCCTGCCAGAAACATCATGCCCAGGGCAACCATTATGATCACTGCCGTGCAGCCAAGATCGGGCTCCAGTAACAACAGCACACCCAGCGCTCCGACAACAAGAGCAGGTTCGAGAATGCTGACGCGAAAGGATGTCACCGCCGAGGCATTACGGACAAAATGATCTGCCAGATACAGTACGCTCAGCACCTTCACCAGTTCCGAGGGCTGAAAACGTAGTGGCCCCAACGGGAACCAACGGGTACTGCCGTTGACCTCATGCCCCAGGCCCGGCAACAGCAGCAGTACCAGCAGCACCGTACCAAACGCCAGCAATATCCGGCTGGACTTGCGCCACCAGTCGAGTGGCGCGCTGGCCGCAGCAAACCCAAGGCACAACCCCAGGACAATACTAAAAAGGTGTTTTAGTAGGACGGCCAAGCCGCCGGAAATACCGCCGTGAGTTCCAATCGCGGCAGAGAACACCATGATGGCGCTAAAGGCAAGCAGGGTAAACACCGGCAGAACAAGCAAGGGATCGAAAGGACTGCTGGCGCGCGACCCTTGCCATGTGGTGACTGCGGGGATAGTCACGAAATGATCTCCCGAGTCAGACGGCAAAAGATCTCGCCACGGTGTTCAAAATTATCAAACATGTCAAAACTGGCGCACCCTGGAGACAATAGAACCACATCACCGGGTTGAGCCCAGCGCGATGCAAGGGTTACCGCATGGGCGAGATCATCGGCCAGAGTGACCGGCACCCGATCACCAATCGCGCCCGCCAGCAATAGCCGATCTTCTCCTATCAGTAGAACCTGACGGGCGTATAGCTGTACGGCTTCGGCCAGCGCGGTGAACTCGGCATCCTTGGACTGTCCACCGGCGATTAACACCACCGGACGCCCCATCCCAGCCAGTGCCGCAACGGTAGCGCCCGGGTTGGTACTCTTGGAATCATTGATCCAGGCAATCCCGTTGCGCTCCAGCACCTGCTCGCAGCGGTGCGGTAGGCCCCTGAAATCAGACAACACCTTCACGCCGGGCTCATCCAGCGGGTAACCGGCCAGTTCAACCAAGGCGATGGCCGCAAGCGTATTTGCCAGGTTGTGGCGACCCGTTAGCGATAGTGTCTCAACCGGCACCAGTCGTTCGCTGCCGCGGACAATCCACTCACTCCCGCTATCCGAGACAATTCCGTAATCAGAGTTGCTCGCTGGCGGATTCAGACCAAAGGTCACTGTTGCAAACTCGCCCCGGGCACGCGCCTCGGCTAGCGTCGGATCATCCCTGCCCAGAACGAGACTGCGCGCCCCTGGGACGATCCGTAACTTTGCATCGACATAGGACTCCATCGTCCCGTATCGATCCAGGTGATCAGGCGAGATATTAAGAATAACAGCGACGGTACTCTGGAGTGAGCGCGTAGTCTCAAGCTGAAAGCTCGACAACTCCAGCACATATAGATCGGGCTCGGGCCCCGCCAACAGTTCCAGGGCGGGACGGCCGATGTTGCCACCGACTTTGACGTCAAGGCCGCGGGCCTGCAGCAACTCCCCTACCAGTGTGGTTACCGTGGTCTTGCCGTTGGAGCCGGTAATACTGATTACCGGTGCCGTGCACGCACGGGCAAAGAGTTCGATATCGCCCACAATTTCCAGCCCGCGCCCGGCTGCTGCTTGCAACACTGATTGGGATAACACAATACCGGGACTGACGACAGCCAGATCCTCTTCTTCCAGGACCGATAGATTGAACTCGCCGCAAGACACCGGCACATCGGGCCAGTCACGGCCGAGCGCTGCCCGATAGGGCGGCTGGTCCCGGCTATCCTGAACAGAAACCGCGACACCGAGCTGGGCCAGATAACAGGCGCTCGAATAACCCGACGCGCCCAGCCCAAATACTGTGGCCCGCCGCCAGGGAGGTGCATTTGCTTTGATCGCCAAGGCTATCTCCACGAATGGTTTACCTGATCTTCAGCGTTGCAAGCCCAATCAATACCAGGATCAGGCTGATAATCCAAAAGCGCACGGTGACCTGAGGCTCTTTCCAACCTTTCTGCTCAAAGTGATGATGCAATGGCGCCATGCGAAAAATCCGTCGGCCCAGCAACCGGAAGGACGCTACCTGCAGCACAACCGATACCGTTTCCATGACAAAAAGGCCACCCATGATCGCAAGCACAATCTCCTGGCGTACCACTACAGCGACCGTACCAAGCGCAGCCCCCAGAGCCAGCGCACCGATGTCACCCATGAATACCTGTGCCGGATAGGTGTTGAACCAGAGAAACCCTAAGCCCGCGCCAACCAATGCGGCACAGAAAATCAGAACTTCACCGACACCGGGTATGAACGGAATCCCAAGATAGCCCGAAAAAAGAGCGTGTCCAGTGAGATAAGCAAACACGCCCAGTCCACCAGCCACCAGGACGCTTGGCAGTATTGCCAAACCATCCAGGCCATCGGTCAGATTCACAGCATTGCTGCTTCCAGTGATTACAAACCAGGTCAGTACTACAAAACCAAAACCCAGATCCAATGCCACGTCCTTAAATAACGGTACGATCAGTGTAGTCTCGGCAGGCGACTCAGCCATCAGATAAAGTACCAGCGCGGCGACAAAAGCAGCCAGGCTCTGCCAGAAAAACTTCTGGCGCGAACCGATACCCCGTGAATTCCCGTGAGCGAGTTTCTCATAATCATCAACCCAGCCAATGACGCCGAAGGCGATGCAGGTCAGCAGGGTGATCCAGACAAAACGATTACCAAGATCGGCCCACAACAAAGTAGAAAGAGTCACCGCAGCAAGAATCAGTACGCCACCCATGGTCGGGGTGCCGGCTTTGTCCAAGTGGGTCTGCGGGCCATCGTCTCGGATCGGTTGGCCTGCGCCAATCCGCTCCAGGCGTCGGATCAATACCGGGCCAGCAATAAAACTGAAGATAAGCGCGGTCAACACGCCACAAATTGCCCGGAACGTCAGATAGCGGAATACATTGAAGAAACTGTAATCCAGCGCCAGTTGCTCAAAAAGGCTTTTCAGCACGCAATGGCTCCATCATGGGCTACACAAATGAGCGCATCCGCGACCACTTCCATCTGTGCACTGCGTGACCCTTTCACCAAGACCGTCAGACCCGGGCTGAGCAGCTGGCAAGTGGCATCGATCAGCGCTTGGGATGAATCGAAATGGCAGGCGTTCTTGCCGAATGCCTCGGCTGTCAGGCCTGCCAACGTACCGCAGGTCAGCAAATGGTCAATCCCGGCATCACGCGCCTGGCGACCTGCCGCGGCATGGAAATCCTCGGCCCGCGGCCCCAGTTCTGCCATATCTCCCAAGACCAGTGCAGTCCGACCAGGCCGATTCACCAACGCACGGATGGCTGCTTTGAGCGATGCGGGATTAGCGTTGTAGGTATCATCAATCAGGCATGCACCGCGAGCGCCCGCGCGCACCTGCAGCCTCCCCGGCTGAGCCTTGGCTGATTCCAGGCCAGCGCGAATTGCTGATTGGCCAGCGCCGCAGGCCCAGGCAGTACTAGCTGCGGCCAGCGCGTTCAATGCATTATGTCTGCCCAGCAGGTTAAGCCGTGCCTCGAAAGATTCGTCCGGCAGATGTATTTCGATAAGCTGGGTGTCACCTTCTCCAGTCACTTCAGCTGAAATCCGGGCCCGGTTGTCGATACCAAAGGTAATAGTCTGAAAGGCTTGGCTTCGGGCAGCCCAGTAAGCCGCAAAACGATCATCGGCGTTGATAATGGCGGCGGCACCATGGGTCATGCCGTGAAAGATCTCAGCCTTGGCTCGAGCCACCCCAGCAAGATCACCGAGTCCTTCCAGGTGCGCCGATGCAGCATTGGTAATCAACGATACGGTTGGTCGTGCGATTCGCGAGAGATAATCAATTTCCCCTGGGTGATTCATACCCATTTCAATAACTGCGAACCGGTGTTCAGGCTGCAGGCCCAACAGGGTCAGCGGTAGGCCGATGTGGTTATTGAAACTACCTCGGCTGGCATGCACTGGGCCCAGTTGCCCCAGAATCGAGGAGATCATTTCTTTAACTGTGGTCTTGCCGTTACTCCCGGTCACACCGATCACAGGAATATCGAATCGATTGCGCCAAAATCCAGCGAGTTGACCTAGCGCTAGGGTCGTATCCTTTACAACCAGGCCCGGCAGCCCTCGAAGCGCGGGACGGGTAGAGATAATGGCTGTCGCACCAGCACCGTGCGCTTGCTCGACAAAGTCATGGCCCTTGAAATTATCACCATCGAGTACGACAAAAAGGGCTCCCGGCTGAAGCGTTCGGCTGTCGGTCGATACCGAGCTAAAGTCAGCGTCCTCGCCTGTCAGTTGCCCGTCGATTACAGTGGCGATCTCTTTCAGGCTCAACATGGCATATCTCCCAGTATGTGCTCGGCAACACTTTGGTCCTTGAAGGGAATGGTCTGGCCGGCTGCGGTCTGGCCAGTCTCGTGACCCTTGCCGGCTATCAATATCAGGTCTCCTGGAATCGCGTGCCCAATGGCATACGCGATCGCCAGATGCCGCTCGGGAATGGTCGCTTGGGCAGGCGCCTTCATGCCTTGACCAATGTCGGAAAGAATCTGCATCGGGTCTTCGTTCCGCGGGTTGTCATTGGTCAGCACCACTCGATCAGCCAGGCATGATGCACGCTCGCCCATTAATGCCCGCTTGCCGCGATCACGTTCACCGCCGCATCCGAAGACACACCACAACCGCCCGTCCGTATATGGACGCAGTGCCGTCAACGCCTGGGACAAGGCTTCGGGCGAATGTGCATAATCCACGACTACCGTCGGCCTGGAACCGCCTGAGCCGGGGCAGAATTCCAGGCGGCCCGGTACCGGCACCAGGTCTGTCATCACCTGGCTGATATCTTCGGGCGAATAACCCAGTGCCAGCAGCGTGGTTGCCACTGCCATCAGATTGGCTGCATTGAAACGCCCACGTAAAATCGATTCAAAAGCGATCTCCCCACTGGGGCTTGCGAGGTGCAGCGTGATCCCGCTTCGATGAACATCTATAGCGCGGGGATATACATCGGCCTTGGCATCTTCTCCAAATGTCCACAGTTGCGCCGAAAGCCCGGAAGCTGCAAAGCGTTCACCGAAGGGGTCTGCCACGTTGATAATCACACTTTCCAGTTCATAGCGCTGAAACAGCAATAATTTGGTCTGGGCATAACGATCCATGCTCGCGTGATAATCAAGATGGTCGCGACTGAGGTTCGTAAAAAGCGCTGCATTGAACTCGACGTCTTCGACACGGCCCTGTTCCAGCGCATGAGACGATACCTCCAGGCAGACGCTGTCAGCCCCCTGGGTCGCCAGTTCGGCAAGTTGTGCCTGCAAAGTGATAGCGTCGGGCGTAGTCAGGTCGGCGCTTTGCAAAGCACCGGGAAAACCCCAACCGGGCGTACCGATAAAACCGCTGCGCCGACCCAGCGCACTGAGTGCCTGGGTCAGCAGGGATGCACAAGTCGTTTTACCATTCGTACCTGTCACACCAATGACGCACAAAGCACTGGAAGGCAGGCCAAAAAAACGACTGGCAATCCGCCCCACCCATTTTCTTAGATCGTCTACCGGATAACACCGCGCGGAATCTATCGGGACTGAATCCCGGCGCTCATATAACGCGACTGCGGCTCCCGACTCCAGCGCCTGGTCAATAAACACACGGCCATCGTGGGCCTGCCCGGGTACCGCAAAGAACAGGCTGCCGGGACGAACCTCTCGACTATCCAGGGTCAAATCTGAAATGGGCAGGGTCTCTTGCTGTGGCTCGACTTCCACGATCCCCTTGACCAGTGGGCCAAGCAGTCGCGGCGCATGCTGCACTGATTGCATCATGCGCCAGTCTCTTTCCCTACAGTATGGGAAACGATGGTGACTCCCGAATCCACTCCGGCATCAGGCCGGATCCCGTATAGGCGCAAAGCATCAGCCATGATCCGGGCAAATGCCGGCGCAGCCACTTCGCCGCCGTAATGCTTGCCTTGGGGCTCATCAACCATGACTGCCAGCACAAAGCGCGGAGCAGATGCCGGCGCGAAGCCGACGAAAAGAGACTGGTAACGATCTTCTTCGTAACCGCCTGTGGGGCTAGGTTTGTGTACCGTACCGGTCTTGCCTGCCACGCGATACGCGGGAACAGCGGCCCGCCGAGCGGTACCCTGCGGGCTCACTACCTTTTCCAACAGGAAATTGATCTGCCGGGTAATGTGGGCAGATAACACCCGCTGTCCTGCTACCGGACGGTGTTGACGCTGGAGTGTGACCGGGCGCAGGATGCCACCAGAAGCCAATACACTGTAGGCACGTGCCAGTTGCACAGGCGTAGAAGATAAACCATAACCATAAGACAGGGTCGCGTGCTCACTGGGACGCCAGCGCTCACGTTTGAGTAAACTGCCGCCTTGCTCTCCCGGGAGCTCGACTCCGGTCGGCTGACCGAAGCCGACCTTCGTCAGAATGCCATATAGCTCCTCGGGTGCGAGCTCCATGGCGATTTTCGCGGTACCAATATTGCTCGACTTGATCAGCACCTCCGAAAGCGTCAGTTCACCATAGTCGTGCACATCCCTGATTGGCCAACCGCCCACATAATGGATGCCGGGGCTGGTAGAGACCGGTGTATCCAGGGAGAAACGTCCACTCGCCAGCGCCATCGACAAGGTAAACGGCTTGACCGTCGATCCGGGCTCGAAAACATCTGTCACTGATCGATTGCGAAATCTTTCCCCTGAAATATCGCTACGCTTATTGGGATTAAAGTCAGGAACATTGGCCATCGCCAATACTTCTCCGGTCTGCACGTCAAGCATTACCGCTGAAGCCCCAGCAGCGTGGTGCTCGTGTGCCGCCTGGGCCAGATGTCGCTGGGCGGAAACCTGGATACGCAGGTCTAAACTCAACTGCAGGTCACGACCGTGGTACACCGGGCGGATGCTCTCGATATCCTCCACCACACGGCCCTTACGGTCGCGCAATACCCGCTTGCGACCCTCGATACCGGCAAGGTGATTATCAAAGGCCCGCTCGATACCTTCTTGCCCCCGATCGTCGACGTCGGTGAACCCCAGCACATGGCTGGTAATTGGCCCAGCCGGGTAATAACGGCCATATTCGCGTAGAGTCGATACACCCGGAATGCCCAAGCTTTCAATGCGGGCCGCCTCGGCCGGGGGCAAGTGGCGACGCAAATACACAAACTCACGATCCTGATAACGGTCCAGTAGGTTGTCTATCTGATTAACACTCATACCAAGCGCGTCAGCGAGACGCGACCGGTCAGCGACGGCCTGAACCAGCGTCGGTGGATGTGCCCAAACCGCATCGAGCGGTGTGCTTACCGCCAGGACATCGCCATTGCGATCAACAATTCGCCCCCTGGCCGGCTTGACGACAATGCTACGTAATTGCCGTGCTGCACCTTCAGCCTGGAGCCGCGGACTGTCGAGAATCTGGACCTGGAAGGTTCGGCCCAGCAGCACTGCCATACCCAGACTCAAGACACCCACAACAAACCACTGGCGTCCACGGGAGAAATTAGCAACACCGGTTGGGAGGCGGGACGCAATCACTGTGCTGCCTCCAGCTGCACCACAACGATGTCGGTTGGCTCCGGAGTGACCATGCCCAGTTCCTGTCTTGCGGCCTGTTCCACCAGGTTATGCCGTGACCAGGTAGCCTGTTCCAGTTGCAGGCGACCCCATTCATCGTTGAGCCGGTCACGCAACTTTTCGGCTGCGCGAACCTCTCGAAACTCAAGCCGGTTCTGATGGCGAACCACGACCACCGCCAGTGCTGAAACGAAGGTGAGCAGGCTGAGAAAGGCTATCCACTTCATTGCAGCACAGTCCCTTGGGATTTTTCGGCGCAACGCAGGATCGCACTACGCGCTCTAGGATTAACCTCGATCTCGTGTGCCGATGGGCGCGTGGGCTTATACAACCGGGCCAGTGTGGGGTGCAATCTATCGTGAGTCACTGGTAGATCTGGCGGAAAAGGGTCACCCTGCGCGGCCTCACGCAGGAAATGCTTGACTCGACGATCCTCCAATGAATGAAAACTGATGACTACCAGTCGGCCGGTCGGCTCGAGCATATCAAGGGCCTGGGGCAATACCGCATCCAACTGTTCAAGTTCCTGATTGATATGCATCCGCACCGCCTGGAAGGTGCGCGTAGCCGGATGTTTGCCTGGCTCGCGGGTCGGCACGCAGTCGCTCACCAACTGTGCCAGTTCAGCGGTAGTGGTGAGTGGGCGGTTTTCCCGGGCGGTTATAAGCCCGTGGGCGATACGCCGGGCATAGCGCTCCTCGCCCAGCGTGCGCAGAATTCTCGCCAAGTCGTTTTCCCCAACATCGGACAGCCACTCCCGGGCAGAGATGCCAACTGATGGATCCATCCGCATATCCAACGGACCATTTCGCATAAAACTGAAGCCACGCTCTGCATCATCCAACTGCGGTGAAGACATGCCCAGATCCAGAATGATTCCGGTCACCCGGCACGCAACCCCGGCATTGGTTAAGGCGAAGGACAGTTCAGAAAAAGGCGAGTGGATTACGGTCAGGCGAGATTCACTCGTGGCCCACTGCCTGGCGATGGCGCAGGCAGCCGGGTCACGATCAATGGCGAATACACGACCCTGGCGGTCCAGACGGTCGAGAATAGCCCGGGTGTGACCACCACGGCCGAAGGTTGCGTCTACGAAGATGCCATCGGGCTTAGGGTTCAGTGCCTCCACAACTTCCGCTGTCATGACCGGGGCGTGGGCTGCAGCCAACACGTTCCGGCTTTCCTTACAGCGAGAGCGATTCGAGTTCTACAGACAGGCGTTCATCACCGGTCTGTGCCGCAAGCCATTCATCGCATCTCGCCTTCCAGCGGGATTCATCCCAAATCTCAAACTTGTTGCCCTGACCGATCAGAACGATGTGCTTCTCCAGCGCGGCAAACTCGCGCAACGGCGCCGGTATCCGTATGCGACTGGCACTGTCCAGTTCGCAATCAGCGGCATAACCAATGAGGAAACGCTTAAGCGCCTGGGCAGCAGGATCGAAGCTTGGCAAATCGACCACTTTCTGCTCGACGCGCTCCCACTCGTCCTGCGGGTAAACCCACAGGCACCTTTCCCGGGTATTGTTGACAGTGATGACCAGTCGCCCACCACATCGTTGCACCAACGGTTCGCGATGTATCGTGGGCACAGCGAAACGACCCTTGGTATCAAGGTTGAGCGTATTAGCGCCTCTAAACATGCCGTTCCGCGTCTCCTTCAGCGAACTTGTCTGCTGTCCCCCGGTTCTACGCCAAGGCCTAGCTCAAAACTCGACACCCTTACTGCCCCATCCTCTCGAAAGAAATCCCGGCCCCGCAAGGGGCCGGGTAATCACCAAAGGAGGATGAGGATTGAGGTGGATTGGCCGCCACCCACGGCATCAGAAAAAAACCTGTCGTTGTTGCGATGATCACTTGGGAAAATGCTGTTGACCCACTTCTTTTTATCCACATTTTCTGACCTTAAATTACATTGTTTCCCACTAATTACCACTAAACAACACTATAGGGACGAAACAGAGAGGCTGTCAACCCTCAATTGCCTGAAAAGACTGAGTTTTCGGGAATCTTTTATTGGCTAGGAATGGTTAAAAACCATCGAGACTAGCAATCATTGGCCGCCTGGAATTTGCTCGGCAGAGTTACAAACTTAATGGAATTTGTGGATAACTTTAATAAGAATATAATTTAATTCAAAAATAGGAGTCGGCCTATAAGCCGGGTTCTGTCGAGGACAACCATTCATCTGGGACATGCGTCACCGCACGCCTCAAGCGACCTACCCGGATCCGACGCGGGCCGCGCCAAGGGATCCCTATTTGGTCTTGCTCCAGGTGGGGTTTACCCTGCCGTTCGCGTTACCGCAAACGCGGTGCGCTCTTACCGCACCTTTTCACCCTTACCGGCGGAAGGCCCAGAGGCCAGCCCGCAGGCGGTATGTTTTCTGTGGCACTTTCCGTCGGCTCGCGCCGCCCAGAGGTTATCTGGCACCTTGCCCTGTGGAGCCCGGACTTTCCTCCGCCCCGTACCGCCTGCTGCCCCACAGGGGCTAGCGGCAGACACCGGGACCGCGGTTGTCCGGCCGACTCCCGGGCGCAACTTAAGCGCAGTGTGCGGCTAATGCAAGTGCTGATCACTCACTGTCTGTGATAATGCGGGTGCGCTGCAGCATCCTCGCGTAGTAATCGTTCTTGCGTCCCCCGGTCAGGCGGGCCACAACCTCACTGGCGACACGCGGCGCGAGGACGCCCGCAAGCAGATCAAGCAATCTTTCCTCATCAATTTCCGTCCTGACAGCGGCTCGGTCTGCCCCGCCGACTACCAGAACCATCTCGCCCCGACACTGGTCGGAATCATTGAGCAGAATTGTCGAAATCTCAGCAGCTGACCCGCGTAGAACTGTCTCGAAACGTTTGGTCAATTCCCGGCACAATGCAAGCGGTCGCTCCGGCCCAAAGATCGATACCATATCGTCGATGGTGCCGCAGATACGCCGAGGAGATTCAAAAAAAACCTGGGTCCGGGTTTCACTCGACAGCGCCTGAAGACGGCTGCGACGCGCAGCAGCTCGTGCGGGAAGGAATCCCTCAAAAACAAAGCGGTCTGTCCCCAAACCCGACACCGACAGAGCGGCAGTCACAGCACTCGGCCCGGGGATTACATTCACCGCCAGGTTGTGCCGTCGAGTTTCGCGGACAAGACGATAGCCCGGATCGCTGATCAGGGGCGTCCCTGCATCACTAACCAGTGCAACCTCCTCGCCACTTTGCAGTAACCGCAACACCTTCAATACCTGGCGAGCCTCGTTATGTTCGTGCAGCGCGATCATTCGCGGTCGGTGAATGCCCAAGTGGTTCAGCAGAATCCGGGTATGGCGCGTATCCTCAGCTGCGATCACCTGGACACAAGAAAGGATCTTTGTGGCTCGGATGGAAATGTCCTCGAGGTTGCCGATCGGTGTCGCCACCACGTACAAGGTGCCCCCTTGTGGCGCCTGCGTTTCACTTTTGATCACTTAATTTGCTCGCTTCGAGATCGTCCGGCGACTATCACCGTACAGGAAATAGAGGTGCTCCGCTATACTGAGGTCATGCGTGTGTACCCTGCCGTTCGGCCAGCACTCATCGTGCTTTTGACGCTTACCGTGATGCTGATCACCGGCTGCGCCAGGATAAATAACCCGGCTGGAGTCAGTGCCTCACCCGATATCAGCAACAAAACCGCGCCAAGCGCGCCAGCCCAAGCCACGACCCCAAGCAAACTCGTGCCTGCGGAACGCAGTTTGGCCCAAAAAGAACCTGACACCTCCGGCTGGACCTTTCTAAAGCGTGCGCTTAACGCCACCGGACCAAAAGCAGACGCCAACTTTCTCGGCGCGGCCCAAAGATTCCTGGAATCCGGCTTTACCTCTCCAGCCAGCAGCGCCCTGGACAATGTGGCGAGTAACGATCCGGGCAGTTGGCCAGATAACCAGCGCCAATTGCTGCGCGGAGCTCTGGCACTGGCCAATCAGAAACCCGAAGATGCATTGCGGCTAGTCAAGCACCTGAGTCCTGACACAATGGATTCACGCCAGCATCTGCTGATGAAGGAACTCCAGTTGCGTGCATTCTTTGCGACCGGTGAAATCCACCAGGCCCTGATCCTCATGAGGACAGGGTCAGCCGAGCGGCCTGTACCAAAAGGGATCAATCCTTTGTACCGACTGGCCTTCTCGCGGTTGGCCCGCTTAAGCAGCAAAACCCTGGCAGAACTTGACGCCAACTCCACGCTGACTGCCGAGGATCGAGCCTGGATCACCCTGGCAAGTCTTTACGCCCGCGATGGATGGAATCTTTTCCGCCTGCGCAATGCTTTTTCCAAATGGGCAATTCAACACCAGCAACATCCGGCTACGAACAGCGTACTGACTACGCTTGCACCCCCTGACTGCGTGAATACTGCCGGCGACCAGGTCGCCCTGCTGCTACCGTTGAGTTCCTCTTACCGAGAAGCCGCCAGTGCGTTTCGAGATGGCTTTTTCAGCCTGCACGAAGCTGATAGCGATCCGGCCAAACCGGCCATAAAGGTTTATGATTTTGGCGACCAGATCGAGTTGGTGCCCGACTATTACCAGCAAGCACTCAAAGACGGCGCAAGTCAGGTGGTCGGCCCCCTGGGGCGCCGCGCCGTCACGGCGCTGGCCCAATGGCAACGTTTCCCGGTGCCAACCCTGCTGTTGGGATCAACTGGGTCGGGCTTGCGTCCGGGTGGCTTTTCCCTGGACTTGTCACTACGAAATGAGGCGCGCGCTTTGGTAAACCACGCCCGGGGGCGCGGGCTACGCCGCGCCTTGATCCTGCACGGTTCTGATCAGCAAAGCACAACATCCGCCAATGCGGCGGCAACTGCCTGGGCACACCAGGGTGGCATCATTGCGGGAACAGCAAAGATTCCCAAGGGGGTTGATGATTACTCCACTACTCTCGCTAAGCTTCTGGGCCTTGCTGACAGCGCACGACGCGGCGAGATGTTGCAAGCACTGCTGGGCAACAGCACCCGCCTTTACACCGTGCCTCGCCGACGGCAGGACTTTGACGTTATTTTTCTGCTCACTGATCAGTCGACTGCGCGGATGTTAAAGCCACAAATAGATTTTCATCGGGCCAGTTCGGTGCCGGTGTACTCGATGAATACCATCTTTAGCGGCAAACCCAACCTGGTCAATGACCTCGATCTTGAGGATATTGTGTTTTCTGATATGCCCTGGCTCGTGCGCACCGGCGGACGTTTTGATCGAACCATCCTGCCGTTTGCGCTGAATACGCCTTATCGGTATTCCGTCACCGACCGACTGTTCGCTCTGGGTATGGACGCATACATACTGAACCGCCTTGCCACATGCATGCACGCCGACCCCCGGCAGATTTATGCCGGGGCCAGTGGCTTGCTATCGGTAGGCTGGGATGGACAGGTCCACAGGACCTCAGACTGGGTCAAGTTCACCGATGGACTACCCCAGGCGTGGGAACCACCCCTCAGCACAGAAAAGGGTTGACGTGACCTGCCAGAAGCACACTGGCAGATGACCAGGCTGTGAACCGCCACTGGTCAGAAGATCTAGCCCTGGAGCAACTGCTTGCCAGCGGACTTAAACTGGTTTGTCGTAACTACTGGACCCGTCGGGGTGAAATTGATCTGGTCATGCGAGATGGCAATGAACTGGTGTTCGTCGAAGTACGCCAAAGAACAAATACAGCTTATGGTCGACCTGAGGAAACCGTGAACCGAAGTAAACGCGCCAGATTGCGCCTGGCTGCGGGCCATTTCCTGCAGCAGTATGCTGAATGTCGCTCACCGCCGTGTCGATTCGATATCTTTGCTGTGACTGGCAATGATGTTGGCAATACCTGGCAGTGGATTAGCGATGCGTTCTGACTGGCCATCTCACAGTGCCAGCCATAAAGTACTGGATACCACCAGGTACATTGCCAGTAGACCGGTTGCGCCAGGGGGCCACTCACGCTACCGTCTGCCCCTGGCACGACCGTTATCCATAGATCCGCAAAGCTAAGAGATACAACCCATGGAGCAGGATATCCGCGACCAGTTCGGCGCCAGTGCACAGATCGCACTTGCCAGCGCTGACCGACTGGCGGGCCCTATTGCCCGGGCTGGACGAGCCATTATTGAAACACTAGACGGTGGCGGTAAAGTGCTGCTTTGCGGTAACGGTGGCTCCGCCAGTGATGCATTACATTTCAGCGGCGAACTGCTGGCACGTTATGATAAAGAGCGTCAGGCCTTACCGGCAATTGCGCTGGTTGGCGATACCGCCGCCTTGACCGCAATCGGCAACGATTACGATTTTACTCAGATTTTTTCACGACAGGTCGAGGCCCTGGGTCGATCAGGCGATCACCTGATCGCTATCACGACATCGGGTAACTCCCCAAATATCCTCGAGGCGGTACGTACGGCCCAGGACATCACAGATATGACTATCACGGCATTCACCGGGCGTGAAGGTGGTCAGCTCGGCAATCTGCTGCGTGATACCGATATCGAGCTGCGCGTACCGTCCGACAACACTGCGCGAATTCAGGAAGCTCACGCTATAATCATTCACTGTCTGTGTCGACTAATCGATAAACACTTCTGCGGATAACCTTCATGGCCCAGTTTCGTTACGCTACTTCTAAAAGACCCTTCAGGCATACCTTGTTAGCGCTGCTGGTCGCTGTTACGGTCAGCGGTTGCGGTATCATCGTTGTCACCACCGCTGCAGTGATCGCCGTCGACGTTGCCCGCGACCGCCGCGGCGCGAGCGTCTACTGGGACGACAACAAAATGGAGTTCGATATTCGCGGTTCAATCAGTGACCAAAAAGAGATCCAGAATGAGAATGTCAGCGTCACAGTATTTAATGGAATTGTTCTGCTGACCGGTGAAGTGCCCGACCAAAGAGATATCGACAGAATTCTCGATCTGGCCAAGGCACATAAAGGTTCCCAGCAGGTCATCAATCGACTGGAGCTTGCGGGCAAAACGAATTTCACCAGCCGTGCCAACGATGGCTGGATCACCACCCGAGTCAAAACGGCGATGACAACGTCCGGGGCGCTGGACCCTACCCGGGTCAAGGTGGTGACCGAACGGGCGAATGTTTATCTGATGGGGCTGGTGACCCGCGCCGAGGCTCAAGCCGCTGTCGAAGTTACCCGATCTGTACCAGGTGTCGTACGTGTGATCAAGGTATTTGAGTACATCTGAGTATCAGCCGGTGTCATTCCGGAGTGAACAGCGCCCGTAAAATCATCCTCGACCCAAAAGCGCTGAAGCAACGGGTCGACTCCGCCCAACGGCCACTGGTTTTTACCAACGGCTGTTTCGATATTCTCCATCGTGGCCACATCACCTACCTTGAGGAAGCGGCTCGGCTGGGAGTCACGCTGCTAGTGGCCCTGAATACCGATGACTCGGTACGCCAACTGGATAAGGGGCCCGGACGGCCGGTCAACCCGCTGGAAGACCGCATGGCACTCGTCGCTGCGCTTGAGTGTGTCAGTCTCGTTACTGCATTTGATGAGGCGACCCCGCTGGAGCTTATCCGCCAAATCAAACCGGACCACCTGATCAAAGGTGGTGACTGGAGTCAAGGGGAAATTGTCGGGGCCGATGTCGTGCAGGCAGCCGGCGGCGCCGTTCACAGTTTGCCTTTTCGCTACCAACGTTCAACCACTGAATTGATTCACCGACTGCGCGATCCAAAACGTAACTGAAGCGGCATCCTGATCATAGCGAGCCTAGCGGTGCAACCTAGACCCGCTGTAATAGAGGCTCCAACTCAGACAGTGCCGTCTCGTACACCGTACGCTTGAATGCCACTACCTGTTTGGCTGGCAACCAGTAATCCACCCACTGCCAATTATCGAACTCGGGTACAGCGCTATGGTCCAGGCAGATTTTGTCGTCTGCCGCAAGCATGCGCATCAGGAACCACATCTGCTTCTGTCCACGAAAGGTGGTTCTGCGTGACCGTAACTTGCCCGGCACATCGTAACGCAACCATTGGCGAGTTCGGCCGACCAGTTGCACATTCTGTGGACGCAGTCCAACCTCTTCGAAAAGCTCCCTGTAGGCCGCCTGCTCAATTGTCTCTCCTTGCTCGACGCCGCCTTGAGGAAACTGCCAACCATCATGGCGCGTACGCCGCGCCCACAACACCTGCCCGAGGTTGTTGAACAACACAATGCCGACATTGGGCCTGTAGCCGTCGGCATCAGAAATATTATGTGTGTCATCTGGCATGAAACTGTGGTCCGGATCCGTTACGTAGTTAGCGGCCCCGATTCTTTCATGTTTTTGTTCATTCAGGCAATGCCACATAGCAAAGGATGACAGCGACTGATATAACTTGGCTCGTTTCAGGTCGATTAACCCTCTTTTTTCAGCGAATCCTCGTAACGACCACGAAAGAGGGTCTCCAGTTGGTCAATAGTCGCATCTGCTTTTGAACCCTGGAGCACGTGCTGGGCCATCAGGGATGAAGCTTCGTTAAAAAGTTTAGCCCGATCAAGCATGGGATAAGTTTCAGATAGGCGGCGTATTGCCCCAATCACGCTTTCGCTTCGCGGGCGGGGAATATCAGCGACTTCAAGTTCTACCGGGGCCAAGTCCGGTTGGCGCGATAGCAGATACTCGGCAAAATTCAACAGGCTTTGCCGGTGCTCTGCTGTCAACCTATCAAGCAGGGTCTGCCAATGCTTATGGCCGGGATCAGCCATGGCCTGCCGGGCTCAGGCTGGCCATCTGACCGTTAACGCGATTCACTTGGTCGATTGCTTGGCGCTGCAATGAGCCTCGGTAAAATCCAGAAACTCGTCCATCGCCCGCAATCGGAACTTCTGCCTCTGGTAGACAATTGAAAAAGGTCGAGTCAAGGGTGGATCAAGGCTAGCCTTGGTCAACATGCCAAGCTGCAGTTCTTTGTCCAGTGTGGCAATAGACAAAATTGAGATACCCAGGCCAGCAACAACAGCACTCTTGATTGATTCAGGACTGCCGAACTCCATGGTCAGGTTGAGATCAGAAAATTCATGACCCTGGGCAACCATGTAATCTGCAATAACATTACGGGTACCCGATCCTTCTTCGCGGCTGATCCAGGGGTACTCCAGGATTGCTTCGATAGCCACTGATGATGACTTCGCCAGCGCGTGCCCAGGCGGCATGACGACGACCAATTCATCATCCCAACATATCTTGGATACCAGGTTCTTGTTGCTCACTGGCCCCTCGACAATACCAATGTCGATCTCGTTGCTTTCGACCATGTGGATAACACCTTCCGTGTTAGCCACATGCAGGCGTACTAACACTTCAGGAAACTTGGCCTGATATTCACCGAGAATGCTCGGAATAACATATTCACCGATGGTCGTGCTGGCCCCAAGCACCAGGGGACCCAGCACATCGCCCGTCAGTTTACGGACCTCGTTATCCATCTCGCTGTACAGCGCGATCACCTGATCGGCATAAGATTTGACGAGTTCCCCAGCGGTGGTCAGGCTGATGCGATTATGCGCTCTATCGAACAGGCGGGTATTGAAGTAATCCTCCAACTGGCGAATCTGGAAGGTCACTGCCGGCTGGGTCATATGCAGTGTTTCGGCTGCCTTGGTAAAACTGAGCACCCGCGCCACTGTTGTAAAAACCTGTAGTCGTCGATCAGCCATCTTGTGTTCGCCTTGCCGTGGGATGGGCCCGATATGTGCGTATCCCGAGAATGTGTAGCGGAACTCTATTGGGAGTTTGCAGCCTTTAATAAGTCAATGTTATGACTTTTGGGCACAAATTGACAACCCGAGTCGTGGCAGTCAAAAGCGAATCATGGCAAACAGTCAACGCTCGCCCCGACCGGGCGAGAAAAGAACTGCCATAACAGTGCATCACCAACCGCTGTCGGCGCGGCGGTGAGAAAGTGAACCACCCGGGCCCGGCTCAGGTGGCCAGGCCAGCGCGTTCTATCAGGGGCAGGTGGCTGTATCGCTCGGAACAACGCCTACTAGCAGCAGAAAACTGGAAAACGGGCCCATGTTTTTCATGGCTTCCCATTTCGGACCTGAAAATTTCAGGCGCATAAAGGACATGGCTTTCATGGGTCCGTATTCGCCAGCCCCCATTTCAACCCAGCGTGCGGTCTTGGCATGCATCCGATAATCCACTTTCTTGTTCAGGGTTGTGGTCTCAACCGCACCCCCGTACACGCACTGCGCTTTACCATCGACGGGTGCAATTCGGATCTCCGCGGTTGGCTCATCTCCACAATCGCTACGATAAACGTGCATGACCTTGGATCCGCGACCCGCATTGTTATCAACCCAGCCCGAGCTTGCGAGCTTATCAGTCAATACCGGATCCTGGTTCCAGGCATCGCACACTGCGCTGCCCCACTCGCTTGACATCATGACAGGTGCAGCATGGGCTGCTACTGCGAAACCTGCCATAAGTGCAAAGTTGCCCGCTACCAAGCCGGCTTTCAAAACAAACTTAAACATGGATAACCTCCGTGGGAGTGCTGTCAATCAAACCTTAAGATCGTTGATTATCCTTTAGCGCACCGCAAAGCGGGATTGCGTTTCTTTATCTGCCGGTAGAAAGTGGTTATATGCTTTGTCAGCGCTAGGCGTAGCTCTTAGCTGACCTTGGCCCCGGCCTCAAGGACAAACTTGCGAAAAGCCTCGGCTGTCGGTGACAGGCGCTTGCCGCGTCGGTGTGCCACATACCAGCGGCGCATGATCGGAAACCCCTGCACATTCAACTGAATGAGACGCTTGAGGGTGAGTTCTAACTCAACCGTATGGACCGAAACAACTGCCAGGCCCAAACCTGCCTCGACGCTCTGCTTAATCGCCTCGTTACCCGTCAGTTCTATTCCTTTTTGGTAATGAAAATCGTTTTCAGTAAAACACCGCTCCATGGCAATCCGCGTTCCTGATCCTGGCTCACGAACCAGGAATTTCTCCTGGGCCAGGTCGCTCAAAAGAATTTTGCGACGCCCAGCCAGTGGGTGATTCAGGGCACTGATCACAATCAGCGGATTATCCATGAACGACTCAGATACCAGATCCATATCCTTTGGGGGCTGACCCATCAGCACGAGGTCAGGTACGTTATCGTCAAGGCGGGCCAGGAGCGATTCGCGGTTGGCCACATCCAAAGAGATTTCCACCGCAGGGTGCTCACGAGCGAAAGTCGCAAGCAGCCGGGTAGCAAAATAATTCACGGTAGAGGCAATAGCGATCCGCAGACGCCCAGAGTCCACACCACGAAGTTCGTTCATCTCCTCGCCGGCTACGGCCAGGTGCTGCATAATGGTTCGAGCATGCACCAACATGATTTCACCGGCCTGAGTCAGGTAAATCTTCTTGCCAATCTGCTCGAACAGCGGTAACCCAGCCGAGCCTTCCAGTTGCTTAACCTGCATAGAGACTGCGGGCTGCGTCAAATACAGTTCCTCTGCGGCGCGGGTATAACTCAGGTGCCGGGCGACCGCCTCAAATACCTGTAATTGCCGAATCGTTATATGCATAGACTCTCCCCGGTCTGCGGCTGTATCTAGGAAATAACAGACCAGTTTAAGGATAAGTATAAACTTATTTATGAAATAAAATAAATTTGCTTATTCTGATGATACCTATCCCTTATAGTCGCAGTTAATAAATCGATTGCACCTGTTGCCTGCCAGTTCTCTACCCGGCACAGGGGAGAAAAACTCATGTCCACCAGACACCCCGTGATTGCCGTGACCGGTTCGTCAGGCGCCGGTACTAGTACTGTCAAGATTGCGCTGGAGCATATTTTCCTTCGCGAAAGCCTTAAGGCATGCATAGTCGAGGGTGATAGTTTTCACAAATACGATCGTTACCAGATGCGTGACGAGGTTTCCAAAGCACAGGCCTGTGGCGAGAACCTGAGCCACTTCGGTCCAGACGGAAATCACTTTGAGAAACTGGAGAGCCTTTTCCGTGATTATGGTGAGACCGGCACGGGAAAAATACGCTATTACCTGCATAACGATGAAGAGTCGGCGCCGTATAAGCAAAAGCCAGGAACTTTTACGCCCTGGGAAGATATCGGCGATGACACCGACATGCTTTTCTATGAAGGCCTGCATGGCGGCGTAGTGAACGACATGGTCAATATCGCCCAGCACGTCGACCTACTGGTGGGGGTGGTCCCTATTGTGAATCTTGAGTGGATTCAAAAAATCCACCGAGACACAGCAAGCCGCGGCTATGAACCGGAAGCCGTGACTGAAACCATTCTGCGGCGCATGCATGACTATGTGCACTACATCGCACCCCAGTTTTCCCGCACTGACATCAACTTCCAGCGCGTGCCGACGGTTGACACTTCAAACCCTTTTATCGCCCGAGACATCCCAACGCCTGATGAAAGCTTCGTCGTGATCCGTTTTCGTGATCCGAACAAGTTCGGGGTGGACTTTCCCTATCTGCTGTCCATGCTTCATGACTCTTTTATTTCACGGCGAAACACCATTGTGGTGCCCGGCGGCAAGATGGGCCTAGCGATGGAAATCATCCTGTCGCCGATCGCCGATGCGATGATGGAGAACAAGAGAGGATTGGAGCGCAGCGCGCGGCGCAGGGATTACTGAATCGCCGCCTCGAATCGCCGCGCTGCCTCGCCGCTGTCCAGCACTGAACGGACTTTCTCTGATGCGCCGATCGTATTTGACTCCAGGCCAAGTTGGCATAGGCACAGCGCGGCACCGTAGACCAGGCTATCCCTGACCGGCCCATCGACCCCCGCTAATCCCTGCAACCCCGCCTTCGCTGAAGAGGCTGCCAAGGCATCCGGATCCAGCGCTGTCATGATTTCATCACCAGCGTCACCGGCCGGGATTATCTTTGGCAGGGGCACACTGCGCACCGTCGCGCTTATTCCGTAATCCGACGGGTCTAGCCGCACTTCGTTGTCCAACTCATCCCCTTGGTAAACAAAAAGTTTCGACGGCTGATTAAGCGACGGAATCACTCCACCTTCGACCCCGCGCACAATCATCGCCGAGGCATAACCTGACTCACGAGCAAGCGCCGTGTAAACGGGCGGATAGGGTTTGTGCACATAGCCGGTCAACAAATGGGTCCGGCTGCGACCACGCACCGGACCCAACAGCACTTCCAACGTGGTAAGACACGGTCGCTTGACAATACGGGTACGCAGTTCGGCAAGTTCATGTAATGATGGACAAGAAAACCTCTGGTCGACGTAGGCCCAACCGACAGCCGGATCTGTGAGTTGTTCAGCTGCCTGATCCGGGCTCAGGTCGACGTCGATACCCGCGCTGCGCAAGACTTTGCGATGGGTGGCACCAAATTTCGGACCAATCGATTCAGCACCATTACTGACCGTCGCAATGCCGCAAGCCGCGAGCACTGCGGGCAGGAAAGGTGCCACCGGCATGCCCCGGGTAAATCCATCAAAAGGGTCTGACAGGTCAAGCACGTCATCCACTTTAGCGCTCGCCTGATTGGCATGGGCCAACAAGGCATCGAGCACTCCCTGGTTTTCAGCCATGGTTTCGCGCTTCATACGCAGTGCAATCAGAAAAATACCCGCCTGGACCGGGTCGGCCCCACCGGACAGAATCTCGGTCATTGCTGCACGAGCCTCATCGCGGGACAGATCCTTACTGAGTTCTGGTCCGGTGGCAATTTTCTGAAGGTATTGGCGCATCTTGCAGGCTGTTGCGTTATCTGGGCGGGAGTAATCCCACATACCGCTTAGTCACCTAGAAGCCGATAGTCTAGGTTGTGAGCCGGGCAGGCTTCCATATCCAATTGGATAGTGTCGTTTGTCAAGTGTACTGCTACGCTTTGCAGACTGGGCCTCACTATTTGGGTCCAACAACAGACCTGCAACAGAAAAACCATACACCTGACCATGAATAAACCTGAAGATACCGCACTGCAACTGGCCAGCGGCATTGCCGCCTATGAAGCCAAGCATTTTTCCCGGGCAATGCAGCTACTGTCGGGGCTCGCTGAAAATGACAGCGCCGAGGCCCAATACCGCCTGGCCATTATGTACCAGAATGGTCTTGGCCTTGTCCGTAACGAACAGCTTGCCTACAAGTGGATGAAGCGTGCGGCTGCCCAGGAGTATGGCCTTGCCCTGCATGGCCTTGGCTTCATGTATATGGGTGGCGACTGCGTTGAGCAAGATGACGCCCAGGCAGTGCACTGGTTTGAGGCTGGGGTAACTCAAGGTCTCGAAGGGGCGATGGTAGCGCTGGCACAGATGCTTGAGCAGGGTCGTGGGATCGAACGCGACCCAGTGCGAGCGCAGGCGCTTTACGCCAAGGCCGGATTCTAGCTGCTGTCAATTTAGCTGGATGCACTCTCCCTATGGGACCTGACCCGCACCCTTAACCAGCCAGAGCACTGGACGCATTAGACCAAACCTTATTTTTGCTGCTGCCTAGGGTGAAAGTCTATATCAGCCAGAAGGGGAAACAATGTCGAAGCGAACGGCGGCGCTGATGGGGACTTCGCTTGTATTGCCATCTGGATATAGCCCCCAGTCAGTGCGGCACGCACAATGACCACTGCCCCGTAATAAACTCTGATTCATGGACGCCCTTCCAGTCTTTCTCAAACTGCGCGACATACCCTGCCTGGTTGTGGGTGGGGGAAGAGTCGCCGAGCGCAAGACAGACCTGCTGCTGCGCGCAGGAGCTCGGGTAACGGTTGTGGCTCCACAACTGGAAACCACGCTACAAGCATACTTCGCATCCGGCACACTGACATGGATTCCAACACGCTTTGATCCGGCACAACTCGACAATACCCGGATTGTAATCGCCGCCACGGACGATCCCACTGTTAACCAAGCGGTGTCACAGGCCGCGCAGGCAAAACAAATCCCGGTCAACGTGGTGGATCAGCCGGACCTTTGCACATTTACCGTGCCATCTATCGTCGATCGCTCACCGGTCATTATTGCAATTGGCACCAGCGGCGCCTCACCGGTACTTGCCCGACTACTCAAGGCTCGCCTGGAAACCCTGATCCCCGCCGCTTATGGGCGCCTGGCAGGTCTCGCTGGGCAGTTTCGTGATAGCGTCAAAACGGCACTAGCCAAAACCGACGCTCGACGCGCCTTCTGGGAGGAGGTCTTCGAGGGTCGCGTGGCCGAACTGGTGTTTGCAGGCAAAGAACGCCAAGCGAAAAAAGAGTTAGCGCGCATGATCAGCGTCACCTCGGACAGTGACTACAGCCGCGGCGAGGTCTACCTCGTTGGTGCCGGCCCGGGAGACCCAGACCTGCTGACATTCAAAGCTCTACGGCTAATGCAGCGTGCTGACGTGGTGCTGTATGACCGACTGGTGGCCCCGGCTATTGTCGACCTGGTGCGCCGCGATGCCGAGCGGATCTACGTGGGCAAGGAAAAATCCAATCACGCAGTGGCACAACCGGATATCAATCAGCTGCTGCTGACGCTGGCCCGCCAAGGTAAACGCGTGCTGCGCCTCAAAGGTGGTGACCCGTTTATCTTCGGGCGTGGCGGTGAGGAAATCGAGGACCTGGTGACACAAGGTATTCCTTTCCAGGTCATTCCAGGCATTACCGCTGCAGCAGGCTGTGCTTCTTATGCCGGGATTCCACTGACCCATCGAGATCACGCGCAATCCTGTCTTTTCGTCACGGGACACCTTAAAGATGGCAGCGTTGATCTTAATTGGGATGCGCTGTGCCAACCCGCGCAAACGGTCGTCGTCTATATGGGGCTGACTGGCCTGGAAACCATCTGTCGGGAAATGATCAATCATGGACTCGCGCCGACTACCCCCGCAGCACTGATTCAGCAAGGAACCACTCTGAACCAGAAAGTGATCAGCGGCACCCTGGATACGCTGGCCGAGACTGTCTTTGCCGCCAAAGTTAAGGCGCCGACGCTCCTGATTATCGGCAGCGTTGTACGCCTGCATGACCAGCTTGCCTGGTTCTCACCCGAAACGGCTACACATGAAGGATCTGCGATTGACACCCCAACCGGCGAACCAAGTGATGGACTCTGACGAACTGAAGCGGGAAGCGGGCTCATGGATTGATGCCGGACGACTGGACGACCTACCACCGGGGAGCATGCGGCGTATCGATGCCGCCAGCCAGAGAGTTCTGATCGCCAACGTGTCCGGTACGCCATTGGCAATTGCTGATACCTGCACTCACGAGGATGCTTCGCTGTCGATGGGCGTGCTGGATGGAGAAACCGTACGCTGCCCCCTGCACGGCAGCCGGTTCTGCCTGCGCGATGGGCGCGCTATGGATGAGCCTGCTGAAGTCGACCTCGCCTGCTTTGCCGTTCGCGTAGCCCGGGGGCGGTTGCAGGTGTATGTACCGGACCCTGAAGCATCTTTGGCTGCCCCCATTTAGCAACATATCCAAATGTGCTGGCCCACATCATGGATATATCCGCTCTGACCAGCAGGACCTACTAGGACACTACAGCGGTCAAGAACTTCGAGTCGATTCCAGATTCGGATAACGAGCCATCAGAAAACCAGAAAATAACACTGGCCGAGAGCCTGCAGTCACTGACCCCGAACTAATGGGCCAGGCTTGACTCTTCAGCCAGGGAAACTGAACCGAGCTCACACAGCGCTGTCAGAAGTTCCAGGCGATCCTTGATAACGACTTGCTCGACCAAGCCCTGCTTTTCTTCCGGCGAGAACGGCAGGCTACTGGCCAGGGTATCGACCAATTCTGGCAAGGCAAGGGTATCCAGCGCGCTCCAGTCGACCGAAAGTTTGCGGTACTCGATAAAACGTCGTGCTGAGATTAAAAGCGCAGCGCAATCAACCTCCAGGTCTTCCTTGGCAAGGTCATCGGCGAAGCGGTCCCATGACACCCGGAAACGGCGATAACCCTTGACCGAGTCGCATTCTTCCAGAATATCGAAGCGGCACACTCCGGCCAATACGATCAACAGCCGGTTATCCCGGGTCTCACTAAAACTGACAACCCGCCCTGCGCAGCCGGTGCTATAGAGTTCCGGAAGAATCACGTTATTGTCCTCCCGAGGCTGCGCCATTCCAATCAGTCGAGAGTCAGCCAGTGCGTCAAACACCATATTCAGGTAGCGTTCCTCAAAAATGTTGAGCGGCAGTTGGCCATTGGGCAGAATCACAGCTCCAGTGAGTGGAAAAACGGACAACTCACCAGGTAATTCGTTAAAGGCTGGAGTGAAACTGTTGCGCATGTCTAAAAAGTGATAAGCCGTGCCGGGTAAACCGATATTGGATCTAAACCACGCTCTGGAACCCATTGAACAGATAAGATAGCACGAGTGTCCGTATACAAACATCAATACCGCGTGAAATTCGGGGGATCAATCCGCCTTGACCCCGTTACCCGATGACCCGACTTGCTGTCATTGGCTTTGGCTCTTTGATCTGGGATCTCGATGATCTTGCACCGCATGTGACAGGTGACTGGCAAATGTACTACGGCCCTGTCCTGCCGCTGGAATTCTCCCTGGTATCCCGCAAACGCCAACACGCACTGGCGCTGGTAATCGACCATGCCGACGGGTTGCCCTGCCCGACCTGCGTGATCGACAGTATGCGTGAATCACGGGAAGAGGCGGTAACTGACCTGGCCGCCCGCGAACGAACCACCATCGACAATATTGGTTTTGTTGACCAGATCACGGGCGATTCACATTCAGCTCATGAAACCACCCGGGAAACCCTCTGGGACTGGATACAAAACTCGCACTACGACGGCGCGGTATGGGCCGACGGCACACGCAACTTCGAGGCACTGACTGGCCGTCGGTTCGATCTGCAGGCCGCAATGGACCACCTCTGGGCGCTGAGCGGTGATGGCCTGACCGAGGCTCGGCAGTACATTCACAACGCGCCTGCCGAGGTGGATACACCACTGCGGCGGGCTCTGAAGGACTCGTCGTGGTGGAACCATGTGCCCAACAGTTGACCCAGCCATTTATCAACCTACCTCGCAAAAGGGTTCGCGCGAACCATACCTAGGCCGTTTCGCTCCATCACCAACCGGGCAACTGCATTTTGGCTCACTGGTAGCGGCCGTAGCGAGCTTCGCCGATGCCAAGCACCACAATGGCACATGGCTGTTGCGCATCGATGATGTTGACCAGGGTCGCACAGTCCCTGGGGCGGCCGAAGAGTTCATGGTCACGCTGAAGGCTTTCGGTTTTAACTGGGATGGATCCGTACACTGGCAGTCGCAACGCGAAAACCACTACCGGGAAGCCATTAACCAATTACGCCAGCGCGGCCTGGCATATCCGTGCCGGTGTTCAAGGCGGCAGATCGAAGCTACCGGTCGGCATGGCGAAAACGGCATCATCTATCCAGGCACCTGTCGCACCTGGGACGGTACCGGATCTGGGCAGGAATCGTTGCGTTTACGTTTGCGTACTGAGGACCGGGAAATTAAGATCCACGACCAGATCTGTAACGCCGTTAACCAGAACCTTGAATGCGCCAGTGGCGACTTTATTATCCGCCGCGCCGACGGCTTTACCGCCTATCAACTCGCAGTGGTTGTCGATGATTTTCTTGACCAGGTAACCCATGTGGTACGCGGCGCCGATCTTGCCTTATCAACACCGCGCCAGGTCTACCTGCAGCAACTGCTGGGCTACCCAACCCCTACCTATGCCCACGTACCCCTGGTACGAGACCGTGACGGTCGCAAGATCAGCAAGCGTGATGACGCCCGTCCAGTCCAGTCCACAAGACCATTGCCTGCGCTGCATGCGGCCTGGACATGGCTGGGTCAACAGCCCTTGCATGAGCCGTGCCGTAACGTTGATGAATTCTGGGCAATGGCCATCCCAAAATGGTCAATGCAGGCACTGAGTGAGCTCCATCCCCTGCCGATCCAAACCAACAAGGAACCCCGTGACAGGCCCGCTTGAAATACTGAACTTCTGGTTCGCGGATTCTCTGGACTCAGTGGACAAACTGGCCGGCCGTCAAGCAGTCTGGTTTGTGCCTGATTCCAAGTTCGATGACGAGATTAGGGCCCGGTTTCATCGGCTACCGGATCTTGCGATAGGTGGAGACCTGGCACACTGGAGCAACGACGTCAGAAATACGCTGGCACTCATACTGGTCTTGGATCAGTTTCCACGAAATATGTACCGCAATACAGCGCATGCGTTTGACTATGACACCACAGCGCTGGATATTGCTCGCAAGGTTGTAGATCAGAACGCTCATCTGGACCTGCATCCGGTCGAGCAGGTTTTTCTGTTTTTACCCTTTGAGCACTCCGAAGCAATGGATAATCAGATTCGCGCAGTTGAGCTCTATCGCATCCTTGCTGCACAATGCCTTGAACCCTACGAACAAGCTGCACAGACCGCGCTGGATTACGCCAACAGGCATTACGACATTATTGAACGCTTTGGCCGATTTCCCCACCGCAATGCCATTCTTGGCAGAGTATCGACTGCACAAGAAAGAGCGTTTCTAGAATCCGGGGGTAACACTTTCGGCGTCGCATTGCCGGTAGACCCATAATGCCGGCGAAAGCTCTGGAATCATGCTGGATTTTCCGATCTGCCGGGATTCATGAGGTGTAGCCCATGCATCAGCGCTATCTCAACGCTTAAGAAGAAAATCCGGAGATTGCCCCAGAACTCACTTACCCCAATGGTCAAACAGGTTGTCGAATCTTTGTAAACTAACGCCATGACAGAGCAATCGTCAGATCAATCGCAAAGCCAACTGCGCACAGTTGTCAAGATCATCCCGGGCATGGCTACGTCCGATGGTGCCGGAG
>JBBWVW010000187.1:0-9468 GCA_050256425.1 Arenicellales bacterium
TGTTTCGACGAGAGCGCGCTTCAGTTTTCCCTCGAGCATAGGCCCGCCACAATACGCCCGCAGGCGCGGTGAACTAGGCCACTGCCAAATCTGGGCCCTGGGGCGGCCCCAATCATTCTCGCGAACCTTACCGGACCGTCGGTGGGTATCGCTGACACTGCCAATATCGGCCACCTCGGCTGCGAGACGCTTATCGGCACAGTTGTTTGTCGCGCTTCTGGGGAAATCACAACCTTTGGCTGTCATCGACCGTGTTGATGCTGGCGAGAACACTCACCCCTTGCTACTGCCTGCCGCAGGTGGCCCCGCAATCCACCATAACCACTCATTCGCCGTGCTGAGCCTGCTGTAAGCGGGCTGCGGCCTCGACCAAGGCTTTGCGGTGAAGAAAAAGCTGGATTTTTCGACCGCCGAGTTCGTGGAACAGATAGGCAGCCCGCACTCCAGCCAGGAGCGCTGCGCGGACCTGCACGGGTATCCGGTCAGTTTCAAGATAACGTTGTTCGCCGCGAACCATGATCTTGGGAGAAAGATGACTCAGTGTCGAAACATATATCTCCGATAGCGCTGCAATACCTTGCTCACTGGCCGGATCGGTCAATTCAGGGTCATCCCGCAAGGTCAGTAGAGCGCTGTGTATTTGCCCTGCCATATTGGAGTCTTTCCTGAGGTTCCTTTGCAGTTGTATCAGGGAGATCGTATAGCGAAGGCGTTCTATTGCCGCAGGGTCCGGGTGGCTGCGGGTGAGTTCGGATAATCCGAGATAAACCCCCTCGATGCCGCCTAGTGCTTCTTCCGGGTCCTCGCGGTCCAACGCCAGCACACTTCGCACCGCGCAGCCAAACGGATCTCCTTGAGCCTGCCCCCTTCGGGCAAGTTGTTGAACTAAAGCTGAACACTGGGCAACACCCGCGAGGGCAAGGACACGCTGCTCAAATCGGTTCACTTAGGGACAACTCCCTTAACCCGCAAACGCGCCCCTATCAGCTCTCGGACTCTAGGGCCGAGCCGCCCGGCCGCGATCTCCAAAGCATAGTGGAAACCCCTCCCTGGTGAGTAAACTGTCCCCACATTTTCCTTGGAGTAAACTGCCATGGTCTGCGCATCCAGAACAATCCCAGCCTTGTCGGCAAAGAGAATATCCAACGGCCCGAGTACGTTGCGCATATGAAAAACCCCGAAAAAGGGATCGTCAAACACAAACAGGATTGCCATGGTTTGTATCTGCCTAGGACATACTTGCTGAAACCCCGCCGCCCGCGCTGTAGCATCTTTGGCCAGACGCGCCTTGATCACCTGCTTTGTCACCCCATCTCGTTGAATTACTACACTGACCTGTGGCAAAGCCGCTAATACGGGGGGCAACGGGTCGCATGCGACAGCTGGAGTCGAAACCGTCAGTGCGCACAGGGCTACCAACGCCCATAACCAGGGCATCAGTCCAGGGTATGTAACGACTCGGCGATCCGCTGACGCACCTCGTGAGCGACACGCAAAGCCCGGATACCTTCTTCACCGCCCACGACAGGTGCGCGACCCGAACGAACACACTCAACGAAATCTTCCAATTCGGCATCCAGTGGCGGTCGGGGTGTGACTTGAATCGAATCCGTCACAATTGGCGCAAAAGCCCCGGGAGTCGGTTTTGGGCCCGGCCGGGAGATGTCGATCTGTTGATCCTCGAAATTAAGCCCTAGATAACATGCCTCGGCAAAAATCCGTATACGCCGAAACTTTTTGGCTGAAATCCGGCTCGCAGTTACGTTTGCGATCGCCCCGTCCTCGAATTCGAGGCGCGCGTTGGCAATATCGACGTGCTCAGTAACCACCCTAGCTCCAACCGCGGAAATGTATCGCAGTTCTGATGGAACCAGTGACAACACAATATCGATATCGTGAATCATCAGATCCGTAACCACATCCACGTCGGTCGCGCGCTTGACAAACTCCCCAAGGCGATGCACCTCGATAAAACGCGGCCGATCGAGTTCTTGGTAGAGGCGCACGACACCGGCGTTAAACCGCTCCAGATGCCCGATCTGCAACAAAGTACCGGTAGCAACCGCCAATTCTACGATCCGCTGCGCGTCGACTAAAGTGTGCGCTATCGGTTTTTCAACTAACACTGGGATTCTCGCATTCAGAAACGGCTCGGCAACCTCACGATGGGCCGAGGTTGGCACCACAATACTGACGGCATCAACCCGATCCAACATGGAATGACCGTCTTCGAAGCATTCGCAATCGCATTCTTTCGCAACCTGCTCGCCGGTCTTGCGATCAATGTCTGCAATCCCAACCAGATCTACATCTTTCATACGGCCATAGATTCGCGCATGAATCGAACCGAGGTATCCAGCTCCTATCACTCCGACTTTGAGTCGCTTATCAACTGTCACCGCGTTGACTCCCCAACGGGCACGCCGACAACGGTTGGATAGCCAATAAACAAAATCACGCCGATGCAAATTGATGAACTAACAACATTACTAAACCTTGTTTTCTGGTACTGCCCTAAGTTATGACACAATCAACCACATGAACGGGCATTATCGCCGAAACCCGTGCCAAGCAAAACTGTTAGCAGACACCGCAATGGACGAAACTATCGATCTTCGCAGCGATACCGTCACACGCCCTACCCAAGGCATGCGCCAGGCGATGTCCAGCGCGCCAGTTGGCGACGACGTCTATGGAGAGGATCCCTCCGTCAATCGCCTCGAATCGCAAATGGCCGATATGCTCAGCCACGAGGCCGGGTTGTTTGTCACCAGCGGAACTCAGGGAAATCTTCTAGCGATCCTGACCCACTGCCAGCGTGGCGAAGAATATATCGCCGGCTCCCGTTCTCACGCCTACCTTGACGAAGCCGGGGGCGGCGCCGTCCTTGCCAGTGTTCAGCCCCAGCCGATTGACAATGAAGTGGATGGCACTCTTGATCTCGACAAGGTCTCGGCAGCGATTAAGCCCGACGATTTTCATATGGCCATCACCCGTCTTTTTTGCCTGGAGAATACCTTCTTTGGCATCCCTTTACCGTTGGATTACCTGAGCGCCGCTCGGGCTCTCGCCGATCGCCATCGGCTACGATCGCACCTGGACGGTGCCCGGGTCTTTAATGCAGCGATCGGATGCAAAGTAGATGTATCCGCGATTACCCAACATTTTGACTCGGTCTCAACCTGTCTTTCAAAGGGTCTTGGGGCTCCGGTAGGCAGTGTCCTCACAGGTGGCCGCGAATTTATCGCACGGGCCAGACGCTGGCGCAAGATGCTCGGCGGCGGAACCCGCCAGGCCGGTGTTCTCGCAGCTGCCGGCCTTTATGCCCTGGATCATCATATCGAACGCCTCGCACAGGATCACGATAATGCGACGAGCCTTGCAGAGTTGTTGTCCAGCCTGGATGAAGCCAAAGTTCACGCAACAGATCTACGCACCAATATGGTCTTCGTGTCCTTCCCCCCTGACTGCCTTGAAGGTCTATCTGACCACTTGAAAGAGCACGGGATTCTGGTCACAGCGCGAAGTAACCCAGTTCGCCTTGTCACCCATCTCGACCTTACCAAGGAACATATCAGCAAGACCGTACAAGTAATAAAAGACTATTTTCGCGTGACTGCAGGATCGACCTAACGGCAATCTTCAGGCCGCTTTACTGTCGCTTTTGGGATCGTCCAGAAAATCACGCCACAATGGTTCCAGATCGACCATTGCCTTCTTAAAGGCCTCTTGGCGAACGGGGCCGAAGCCGCGTACCTGTATTGGCCATTGGGCTATATGCTCGGCGATCTCCGGCCTACCGCTATCGAATCCAGCGCACAGCCTCTCAAGGGTCTTTTCAAACTCCTTTCGGATCTCGCGGGCCAGGTGCCGCTCCTGTGTATAGCGAAATGGGTCGAGCCAAGAATCCCGGATCCACCTCAGCCGGCTGAGAATCCGAAACACGATGAAAATCCATGAGCCAAACGCCCGTTTCACCGGTCGTCCGGTAGCAGAATCAATTCGTGAGAGTATCGGCGGTGCGAGATGAACCTTTAGCGCAAAATCTCCAGTAAATTCCCTTGCGAGCGATTGTCGAAAACTGGGGTGGGTATAAAGGCGGGCAACCTCGTACTCGTCTTTACAGTACAAAACCCGAAACCCGCTTTCGGCGACCACGGCTGCCAGATCGGGCAGTTGCCCCTCACCACGCACTTGTCTGACCATGCCCACCCATCGGGATAGCGTTGACGCAGCCTCTTCGCCATGGGACTCACTGAGCAGTTCGATCAGCCGAGAGATCTTATCGTCCGATGACTCCGTCCTTTGCTGCTCGCGGGTCGGGTGCTGGCCATCGAGCAATGTGTGGATGACCTCACTATTGTTCAGGGCAGCACGGCCCAACCGAAACGCTTTCTTATTCATCTCAACGGCTTGCCCGTTAAGCTCAATCGCTCGCTCGATCGCACTGCTTGGGATCGGCAGTGCGCCCTGCTGAAACGAAAATCCCAGCATAATCATATTGGCGGCAATCGTGTCGCCGAAAGCCGCTTTGGCGAGGCGCGTCGCGGCTAAGGTTCTGAAGGCACCTCTAGCGGCGACCTGTCGGATCGTGGCCAACAGTTCATCCAGTGGAAACGCCTGGTCTCGGTCATGAATGAACTCGCCAGACATCATCTGGTTGGTGTTGATTGCGCAGATCGTATCTCCGTTGAGCTTTTGCCTGGTCTCAGGGGAAGCAGAGGTAACAAGGTCGCAGCCCAGCAACAAGTCAGCACCTCCATCGGCGACATGAGTCGCGCTGACATCCGAAGGGTTAGGCGCGAGGATGATGTGGCTGGTCACGGCCCCACCCTTTTGCGCAAGGCCAGCCATATCCAGCACCGAACAGCCCATCCGGGAAATGTGCGCCGCCATCCCGAGAATCGCACCAATGGTGACTACTCCAGTGCCACCAACACCAGTGAGCACGATGCTGAACTGACCGTTGATCGAAGCTGGAGGTGGTTCAAGCATAAGCGAATCAGCCAACGCAATCAGGCCGGGGTCACCGACCCCATGGCGCTTTTCACCGCCAATGATGGAAACAAAGCTCGGGCAAAAACCTTTCTGGCAGGAGTAGTCCATATTGCATGAGGACTGGTCTATCGCTCGTTTTCGCCCAAGCGAGGTCTCGACCGGCACCAGCGCCACGCAGTTGGATTGCGTCCCACAATCTCCACAGCCATCACAGACTGCCTCGTTGATAAACAGACGTTTATCAGGAGTCTCCATCTGCCCCCGACGACGGCGCCGGCGTTTTTCAGCGGCGCAGGTCTGGTCGTAAATGATGGCCGAAGTGCCGGGAATTTCCCGAAACTCACGCTGCACTCGCATCAGCTCATCACGGTGGTGAACCGTGACACCAGGTGCCCAATCAACGTCCGCAGGATATTTGCTGGGTTCGTCGGTAACAACCGCAACCCGCGTCACCCCTTCCGCATGCACCTGCCGGGAGAGACGTGCCACGTCCATCGGTCCGTCAACCGATTGCCCTCCTGTCATAGCGACCGCGTCGTTATACAGAATCTTGTAAGTGATATTGACTCCGGCACTAACGCAGGCGCGAATAGCCAGCAATCCTGAATGAAAATAGGTGCCATCACCGATGTTCTGAAAAACATGCTCGGTGGTGGTAAACGGGCTTTCCCCTATCCAACTCGCTCCCTCGCCACCCATCTGGGTGAAGGTAGCTGTGTCGCGGTCCATCCATTGGGCCATGTAGTGACACCCAATTCCGGCCAATGCCCGAGACCCATCCGGAACTACCGTTGAGCTATTGTGTGGGCAGCCGGCACAGAAATACGGGGTGCGTACCATCGGCGCAGGTTTTGCCTTGTGCCCCTCAACTCGTGCCCGCAAAGCATTGAGGGCGCCGCTCAGAGACTCATTGCTGGTGAATTTCGTTAACCGCTCACCGATGGCAATTGCAATGTGGGCAGCGCCGAGCCTTCCAGGTACCGGAAACAGAACAGCGCCGTGCTCATCGCATTTTCCCACCACCTCCGGTGCACTGGGAATTCGATAAAGAATGTTGCGGACCTGTTCCTCGATCAGGCCTCGTTTTTCTTCCACCACTATCAGCTTGCGCACGCCCCGGGAGAAGTCTTTAATACCCTGTGCCGCCAATGGCCAGGACATACCTACTTTGTAAAGCTTAAGCCCGAGCTCCTTGGCTTGATCGGATTCGATACCCAACTCAAGAAGCGCTCGCCGCACATCAAGGTAGGATTTACCCGTAGAAATAACGCCAAGCGGCGCACGGTTATCGCCCAGGACTTGCTGATCCAGCGGATTGCGTTGGCTGAAAGCCGTAACAGCCGGGAGCTTGTATTCGTGTAGCCTAACCTCCTGAGCCTGCGGGGTGTCAGGCCAGCGCAGGTTAATACCCCCCGTGGGCAATACAAAATCTGACGGAATTTCGGTGCGCACACGACCAGGAGCTACCGCGACTGACGCCGATGCTTCGACCGTATCGTGCACGCTTTTGAGGCCCACCCAACATCCAGAAAAACGAGATAGCGCCCATCCGTAAAGCCCAAAATCAAGAATATCCTGAACGCCCGCCGGATTCAGAACCGGGATAAAGGTGTTAACGAGAGAGTACTCACTTTGATGAGCGGTTGTCGAGGATTCGCAAGCGTGGTCATCACCCATCAGCACCAACACGCCACCGCACGCGCTGCTTCCCGCAAGATTGCCATGGCGCAACGGATCGCCAGATCGATCCACCCCAGGCCCTTTGGCATACCACATGGCGTACACGCCATCATAGAGCGCGTCTCCATTTAAGCCTGCCTGCTGGGTGCCCCACACCGCAGTCGCCGCGAGATCTTCATTCACTCCCGGTTGGAAACGCACATCGTAGGCTTTCAGATGGTCACCGGCGATGGTCAGTTGCTGATCCAGCGCGCCGAGTGGCGAGCCCCGATACCCTGTGACATATCCAGCCGTATTGAGGCCGGCCCTGCGGTCCGCCTGACTTTGCAGCATGGGCAGACGTACCAGTGCCTGAATGCCGGTGATAAAAACCTGGCCGGATTCAAGAAGGTACTTATCATCTAGCGCCACCTGCCTGAAATCCACCTTGCCCCCCTTTTTTGGTGAAAGCCTTTAACGGCCTTTATACAAAGATATCCTACCAGAGATGAGAAGCGACATTAAGCAATACTCTAGTGTGATTTCGTCACAAATTCCAGGATGCCCTCACCCCGAAGGATTAACAACATCCGCAGACATTACGCCAATTTCTTGATCTAGGCGCTGCAAAGCGTTCTCCGACCGAACTGATGGACGACAGTTATTTTTTGGGACAAGCCAAAAATCCATTTTTCCCGCATCAACAGTGATATATTGCTGCGCGATAGGGGGAGGCCATGGAACAAATCATCCGCAAGACTGGGCTACCAACAGTTGACCGTTACGGTTTCCTGTTGCTCGCAGACTTCACCATGATGGCTTTTGCCGCCGCGATCGAACCGCTGCGTACGGCCAACCGCCATACCGAGTCTGAGTTGTACCAATTTCCCCTGTTCACTCTTGACGGCGCCCCCGGACGTGCCAGCAATGGTCTGACCGTGAGTCCCGTCCAGAACCTCAGCGGTAAGGAGCCGCTCGATGCCCTTTTTGTTTGCGCCGGAGTCGACCTTCATTCGGTAAACCCCGAACACCTGCGCGAACGACTGAAGCCTTTTATTAGAAGGGGTGTCGCGATCGGTGGAATCTGCACTGCCACTTACCACCTTGCGCGCGCTGGCCTGCTTGACGGCTATCGGTGCACGGTACACTGGGAGAATATCCCCGATATGCACGACGAGTTTCCGCATCTCGTGGTTTCCTCTGGTCTTTTCGAGTTGGACCGCGATCGTTACACCTCTTCAGGTGGAACGGCACCGATGGATATGATGCTGACCCTGATAAGCCAGAAGCACGGCCGTGAACTTTCCGGCAGGATTTCGGAGGGGATGCTGTGCGAGCGGATTCGCGACGGCTCTGATCGTCAACGCATGCCTTTGCGCCTGCGACTGGGTTCGAGCCAGCCTAGGCTGATCGAGGCCGTTGAGTTGATGGAAGCCAACATCGAAGAGCCAATGACTCTTGATGAACTTGCGACCCATGTTGGAATATCTCGACGTCAACTGGAACGACTTTTTCAAAAACACCTCCAATGCGTGCCAACACGTTATTATCTTGAGATTCGACTTCGCCGCGCCCGCGAACTCCTCCTTCGCACGCCCCGATCCATTGTGGATATCGCGTTTGCCAGCGGTTTTGTCTCGGCACCTCATTTCAGTAAATGCTATCGCGACTTTTTTGGTATCCCTCCTCGTGAAGAGCGGCTGCCGCGCGTTGGCGGGATCGCTCCAGAGCCAAATCGTCCGAAGCTGCCCGTCGGTACTACTAAGAAAGCAACGACAGCCTCACTACGGCCTTGACTCAACGTTATAGAAGGTAAACGCTCGCTAACCCCCAACACGCCGCGCGGCGAAAAATGCCTGGAGCAATCGGGTGCTCTCATCGCCGAGCACCCCAGCCTTGACTTCACACTGGTGGTTCGCCAACGGACTTTGCAACAGGTTAGCAGTACTGCCGACCGCACCGGCTTTCTCATCGCGCGCGCCAAAGACTACTCTGCACAGGCGCGCCTGCAAGATCGCGCCGGCACACATCAGACAGGGCTCGAGCGTTGCATATAACGTGGCTCCGGGTAGCCGATAGTTACCGACCTTATTGCAGGCATCGCGCAGCGCCTGAATCTCGGCATGCGCGGTTGGATCGGTTGAGCTCACCGGACAGTTGTGGCCTGCCCCGATCACTTCATTATCGATGACGACAACCGCCCCGACCGGAATCTCGTTATGGCCTGCTGCGGCCTGCGCCTGACGCAATGCTTCACGCATCCAGCGCTCATCTGACGCCACGCTAGTACCAGTTACTCCCATTCAATCGTCGCTGGGGATTTGCCCGAAATATCGTGGGTCACACGACTGATGCCGCGAAGCCGTTCGGTGTTTCGGATCGGTCACATGGGTCACTTAAACCCGCCGATGCTACTGGGTGCGCTGGCAACGATCGACACTGCATTCAAGGCGCTCGATTTCTCTCACGGCAACGGTGCTGTCGAAGCGGCTGCGAGTGTACTGGCGAGTTCGGGTTGATCTGTCAGTTTCTGACGCACGAAATACCTGCGGGTGTGAATTTTAGTGGTTCAGGCTTTCAGTTGTTCAAACCGTACAGGTGTGCAGCATTGTCGTAGACGATCTGGTGTTTTTCTTCGGGCGTGATGTCGGTGAAAGTACGTTCAATGACAGCTTGAGAGTTCGGGAAAGTTCCTTCGTCGTGTGGGTAATCACTGCCCCACAGCAGACTACCCGCACCGGTAAAGGAAAGACAGCGTAAAGCGACCGGATCATCGCTGAAAGTGACGTGACCCTGTCGCAGGAAGTATTC
>JBBWVW010000188.1:0-6088 GCA_050256425.1 Arenicellales bacterium
GATGCTTGTTCATCGGATTAACCCGTACGCCGTTGCGAATCCAGATCTCGTCGGTATGACAGATTCGGGACCGGGGCTCTTTCGCGAGGGCCTGTAACTGCTGTTCGATCTTGGATTCACACCAGGAATCGTCAGAATCCAGAAAGGCAATCCAGTCTCCCTGAGCTACTGATATGCCACGGTTTCTTGCCGCACTCACACCCTGATTCGACTGGCTTAACAAGGTAGCGTGGGGATAGTCAGTGCGTACCCGTTCGCAGGTGTTATCGGTGGAGCCGTCGTCAACGACGATCAGATCAAGCGATGCATGGGTCTGAGACACCACAGACTGCAGTGCCCGGTTGATCAGGTGTGCACGGTTAAATGTCGGCACTACGACCGAAACAGAAGGCCTCGAGCTCATTACTACTCCCCACTAGCGTGCAGGTGGAGGTGGAGGTGGCACACGTATCAACACCGCTGTGAGTATTGCAATTACCGAAAACATAACAAACACCCACAACGACCATACATAGTTGCCAATATAGTCGCGCAGGATACCGGAAATCAGCGGGCCGGCTGCCTGCGCGACCACCTGAACCGCCAAAGCAGTGCCGCGAATAGCGCCATAGCTCGCGGGTTTGCGCGCCGTTGCCTAGTTTTGTGCATCACCAGGTCAACGCATGATAAACGGGTTGGGCACCTCTTCTGAGGTAGACAACCAGACGGTCTTCGTTTGCATATATTCCCGAATTGCCTCCTGCCCGTTCTCTCGTCCCAAACCGGACTGCTTGTATCCTCCGAACGGCGCCATGTAGCTCACCGCACGATACATATTGACCCAGACTGTTCCAGCCTGCAGTTTTTTCGGCAGTTCGATCGCCCGTCGAATACTCTGTGTCCAAATACCAGCAGCAAGGCCGAATACCACGTCGTTGCCAATCGCAATAGCCTCTTCTTCGTCCTTGAAGGGAATTACGGAAAGCACCGGGCCAAAAACTTCCTCCTGTGCGATCCGCATACTATTGTCGACATTGGTATAAATTGTCGGCTCCACAAACCAGCCTTCGCCACATTCGGGGCGCGTCGCTTTATCGCCGCCAAGAACACAATCGACCCCTTCATCATGGGCGATTTGCAGATAGCTCAACACCTTTTCGTACTGTGGATAGGTCGTGATTGGCCCGACCTGTGTATCTTCTGACATCGGATCACCCATTCTTGCCGTCTTCGCCAAAGCGACCAATTTTTCTACAATTTCATCGTGTATCGATTCCTGGACCAGAAGCCTAGATCCGGCGATACAGGTCTGCCCCGTGGCAGCAAAAATCCCCGATATAGCCCCCTTGACCGCATTATCGATGTTGCAGTCATCAAAAATGATGTTTGGAGATTTACCGCCCAACTCCAGACTCACTTTCTTTAATGACTGAGCCGCGCGCGAGTACACATGCCGACCGCTCGCGGAACCGCCGGTAAATGCAACCTTGGCCACATCCGGGTGGGTAATCAAGGCTTCGCCGACTTCTTTCCCGTATCCTGTGACCACGTTGACCACGCCTTTGGGGAATCCGGCCGCCTCAACTAATTTTACGTATTCTAGAGCTGATGCCGAGGTGAACTCGGAGGGCTTAATGATGACCGTATTACCTGCCGCTAAGGCCGGTGCCAACTTATAACTTACCAATAGAAGTGGCGAGTTCCACGGAATAATCGCTACACAAACGCCAAGAGGCTCGTGCCGGGTATAGGCAAAAATTTCCGGCTTATCTATTGGAAAAATCGAACCCTCAATCTTGTCTGCCAATCCCCCGAAGTAGTAATACCATTGCGGCGCGTAACGCATCTGCATGTGCATCTCAGCATATAACTTACCGTTGTCCTGCACCTCGACTTTTGCCAGAGCTTCTGCATTCTCGGCTATCAGATCTCCTAATTTTCGAAGGAGATGTCCACGCGCAGTTGCCGTCATATCTCGCCACTCGGGGTTATGAAATGCCTTTTTCGCAGCCTCGACTGCTCGGTTGGCGTCGTCCTCCCCACCTCTGCCGACCAGCATCCATGGTTTGCCCGTGTACGGATTGTGCGACTCAAAATAATCCCCGGTCAGTGGTTCCACCCACTCTCCGCCCAAATACATCTTTGATTTTGAAAGTTCAGTCATCTCGATTGTCTCCTTTTCAAATTATGCGCCCTTTGGGCAGTACACCTCATACAGCACGTAAGAGTTCAGCCGCACGATCTAATGCAATCTCGATGTTCTCTATGCTGTTGGCATATGAGAATCTGATGTAGCCTTCTCCGAGAGCACCGAAGCTCGTGCCTGCAACGGTTGCGACACCCACTTCTTCGAGCAAACGATCCTGTAGAACCCGGGCAGTCAATCCTGTCCTGCGGATGTTCGGGAAGACATAGAACGCGCCAATCGGTGTACGGCAACTCACACCAGGAAGACTGTTTAACCCCGCCACAATCACACGCCGCCTTTCGTCGAACGCCGACACCATCCCATCAACCGCATCCTGCGGTCCTTCTAAGGCAGCGATCCCGGCATACTGAGCGGCCGAATTCACACAAGAGTAGCAATTCACCGCCAAACGAGTCGCGCCTTCTACCAGCGCTTCAGGCCAAACCGCATAGCCCATCCGCCATCCGGTCATTGCATAAGTCTTACTCCAGCCATCGAGCAGAATGAGTCTATCATCGAGTTCCGGATACGACAGGAGTGATACGTGTTCCCGGTCGTCATATGTAATCCGTGAATAGATCTCGTCACTCAATACCGCAACGTGTGGATGCTTCTCCGTGAGACCCGATACCAGCCGATCCATCTCAGCTCTGGGCACAGCCCCACCGGTTGGATTGGCGGGAGAATTCAGAATCAATAATCGGGTGTTCTCGGTAATCTGGCTTAAGATGGTGTCGGCATCGAAAGAAAAATCGTTCTCTTCCAGCAGGCGTATGGGCACGGCCTTTGCGCCGGTGAACTCGATGACCGACTGGTAGATAGGGAATCCAGGGTTGGGGTACAGGATTTCTGCACCCGGCTCACCGAACATCAGGATTGCGAAAAACATTGTTACCTTTCCGCCTGGGACAATCACAATACGATCGGCAGAAACCTTTGCTCCCCGACGCTTCACAAGATCCTGTGCTACCGATTCGCGCAACTGTGGAATACCCGGAGAAGGGGTGTAGCCATGGTGGCCGTCATGAAGTGCTTTGACCGCCGCCTCCACAATGTGCTCCGGAGTTTTGAAATCGGGCTGGCCGATCCCAAGATTAATGATGTCCTGCCCCCCGCGCGCCAATACATCGGCCCGAGCCAGAACATCGAAAGCCGTTTCGGTACCGAGCCGGCTCATTTTTTCTGCGAGTCGCAGCATGTTACGCAGGCCTATTTCTTAATGAGAAAAGTCGACCATCATACCGGACGCTGAACTTCGTGTGGTCAATCGCTGTTTACTGCGCTTGAATCGGGCGCTGCACGACGTTGGCGATATCGTTCGTTCGGCTACTTCCGCCAAATTAAAATGGCTTGATTTCTCCTTCTTCATATCCCACGCACCCATCAGCGCTGTCAATGCCACCAAAGCGGGACTCCCACTAAACCCCGGGGGTATGCTGCACACTATTAAGCAGCGTGACTACCTGGCCGTTGCGGGTTGCGCTTCAGCGCTGCATCTTATTTTTCAGCACTTGCTCGGGAGCCATTAAATACTTGAAGGCGTGAAACTTATTCAATCGAAGCTGTCCCAACCGGATACGGCACCAACAACGGTTAACGCCCGCAGACTACGGCCGGGTTGGACAACTGGCGCCGCGATGACCCTGCCGGCAAACACCGCGGTCATACCACAGGACTGAAGGCAGTACCTGCGATTGCTCTGGAGAGGCTATGATTTGTAAATTCTGACAGGAGAAGAGAAATGTCATACCTGAGAATTAGTGCCAACGACGGTCTGTACTATGAGCATGATGCTCCATCGAGCGCCGATGCCCCCACTTTTGTTTTCGTCAACCCGGTCTCCGGAACCGCCCAACAATGGCAGCAAGACGTTGGCCCAGCGCTCCGTGATGCCGGTTATGGCACTCTCGCTTATAACTTTCGTGGCCAACCCGACAGCCCCTTCTCACCCGGAACAGCACTTGACGACACACTAATCGCTGGGGATCTGCGCCTGATCACCGAAACCCTGGAGATCAAGCGACCGGTCTTGGTCGGGCTGTCGATTGGCGGCCTTTTCGCCACCCAGTCACATCTCGCCGGGTTGGATGCGGCTGGATTGGTCCTCATCAATACCTTGCGGCAGATCGGGCCCCGTATAGCGTGGATCAATGATGCGGTGGTTCGGGTCATGGAGGTCGGCGGCCCACAACTCATGGGCGACATCATGACGCCGCTGCTTTGGGGGCCTGACTGGCTCGCTGCCAATCGAAAGGCCTTTATCAAACCCGATACAGACTACCAGCCGCTGGATAAAAACTCTGGCACATATAATCTGCTGAAAAATATGGGTGCAGCCGATTGGAACGTCGATTATGAACACATCACCTGTCCCGTCCTGGTGATAATGGGCTTGAATGATCGAGTATTTTTCGACGCCGAAGTTGTTGACAAACTGGTAGGAAGAATCCCGAACGTTCGCCGAATCGATGTGGAAAATGCCGGCCATATGCTCCCGGCTGAAGCGCCACAACCACTGATCTCAGCCCTGCTGAACTTTGGTCAAAACCTATAGGTTTTAAACCCTGATTATTCACCTAGCCGCAACTGCTAACCCACTTGCCTGATCTATCTATGCTCACTGGACTTCGACAATCGCTGTTTCGGACTATGAGCCAACGAGTATTCTATGGTTGGGTCATTCTTCCGGTCGCTGCACTCACAATGTTTGGTACCGGACCAGGTCAATCACATCTGATTGGCTTGTTTTTCGACCCGCTGTCGCAGGAACTCGGGCTTTCCCGCACCGCCATTGCGGCAGCGTATGGCGCCGCTACCTTGGTCGCTGCCTTTTTGCTGCCCAAGCTCGGTAGCGTGATTGATCGGGTCGGTCCGGCCCGCTTACTCTGGATACTTACGCTGGCACTCGGCCTCGCCTGCGTGTTGTTTAGTTTTGCATCCAGTTGGCTTGCCATCGCAATCGGTTTTGGCTGCTTGCGATTTCTCGGCCAAGGCTCATTGATGCTGAGCTGCAACAACTTGGTCTCTCAATGGTTTAGCCGTAAGCGGGGCTTTGCACTTGGCATAATGTCGCTGGGGTTCCCGATTTCGATGGCGGTACATCCCCCTTTGTGCCAATGGTTGATCGAGACCATCGGCTGGCGCGAGACCTGGATCTGGCTCGGAATCAGCACCTGGATTATTCTGTTGCCGCCGATCATTCTGTTGGCCTACAACAAACCAGAGCAGGTCGGCCTCGCGCCAGACGGTGTCCCGCAGGCCAACGACTCCGGTGAATCTACTGTGATGACCGGGCTGACCCGAGGCGAAGCCCTGCGATCGTCGACCTTCTATATCGTTACAGCATGCCTTTTTGCTCTATCGATGCTGGTGACTGCACTCCACGTAGAGAACAAAGGCATCTTGATGAAACATGGCCTGTCCGCACAAGACGCGACTTCCATGTTTACCATTACTGGCATTACAGCAGCGATCACAATGCCAATCATTGGTCGTATGCTTGATCGTTTTCGAACCGAGTGGATGCTCGCCGGCGGCCTCCTCGTTATGGCAGCGTCACTTGTGTCTGTCACGCTGGTGGGCAGTATGACGGGGGCCGTGATTTATGCCGTGATTTTCGGCCTGAATAACGCCGCCACCATGAACTATGTAGCGTTTCTTTGGCCGAGGTACTTCGGGCGCAAACACCTGGGCAGCATCCAGGGAACGGGGCAAATGATCGTCATCGTCGGAGCGTCCCTGGGCCCACTCCCTCTGGCGATGGCTTTCGATATCTCCGGGACTTATGACTGGACTCTTCGGAGCCTGGCCCTTCTGCCGATACTCTTAGCAGTAGTGGCCTTATTTCTGCGGGCGCCGGCAGCATTGTCGCGATCGGCGGTGGCAGCGACTCACTCTGATCCCAAATCTTAGGCAGGCGGG
>JBBWVW010000189.1:0-49590 GCA_050256425.1 Arenicellales bacterium
ACAAGGATGTGTCACATCGACGATAAAGCCCGCTTTCATCTTGGTAAAACCTTCCTCGGCGTCACCGAACCTTACAGAGTTTGGCGGGCCGCCATTTTTGCAATATAGGGCCCAAACGTCCCGTCATCGTCATAACCCCCCCCCTGCAGGTGAAATAGGTTGCGTTATCGGCCGCAATCGCTGAGCGAAGCCCTAACGGTATTGCGCCAACAGCGAAGCCCATGGCACCCAGGGCTTTTAACGCCTGCGCGCGTGTGAGTTGCCCATCACGGAGACGGGCAATTAATTCACTGCTGTGCTTCACCGGTATCCTCCTTTGTTTTGGCTTGTTCTCAATACTGCGCCGTTTTTGGGCAATATTCCCCTAATGAGGCTAATCCAAACGGTCAAGCCTGCCCAGCCCTGCCGCCTTAAATAGCACTCAGCAGTTACAATCGCGTTCCTCATGAAACTGTCTCACCCTGAAATATTCAAGGCCTACGATATCCGGGGTATCGTCGGGCAATCTTTGACCCACGAAATCGTTGAGCAGATCGGCCGGGCTATCGGAACGGAGGCGCTGAATGCGGGTGACAGCGCTGTGGTGGTCGGCCGCGATGGTCGTCTGTCGGGCCCCAGCATCGCCTCAGCCCTGATGGACGGTATCTGTGCGACTGGCTGCGATGCGGTCGATATAGGCATGGTTCCCACGCCATTCACCTACTTTGCCACCCACGAGCTGGGTATCGGCTCGGCGGTGTCGGTCACCGGCAGTCATAACCCGCCCGATTACAACGGGCTCAAAGTCATGGTCGGTACCCACACCCTCGCTGCAGAGCGCATTCAGGCCCTGCGAGAACGAATAGCAACGCAGGATTTCTCAAAAGGTACTGGCCAGCGCCAGTCCCACGATATCGTGCCGGCCTACATTGATCGCGTTGTCGGGGATATCAGGCTGGATCGACCGCTTCGGATCGTGACCGACTGTGGCAACGGGGTTGCCGGCATGGCTGCGCCCGGGCTATTACGCGACATCGGCTGTGAGGTCAGCGAACTTTTCAGCGAGGTCGATGGCAACTTTCCCAATCACCACCCGGACCCCAGTGTGGCAAAGAATCTCGCCACGCTGATCGACACCGTGCAGCGGGAGAACGCCGACCTGGGCCTGGCCTTCGATGGCGACGGCGATCGCCTGGGTGTCGTTTCCGGCACGGGGCAGATCATCTGGCCGGACCGGCAGATGATCCTTTTTGCTAAGGATATCCTCTCGCGTAATCCCGGCGCGCAAATCGTTTACGACGTCAAGTGCTCACGACTACTGCCCAGAGCGATTGAACAAGCGGGTGGCAGACCTTTGATGTGGAAAACCGGTCACTCGTTTATCAAGGGCAAAATCCGGGAAACCGGCGCAGCACTGGGAGGCGAGATGAGCGGACACCTGTTCTTCAAGGAACGCTGGTACGGCTTCGATGACGCTATATATGCAGCGGCACGACTGTGCGAGTTATTGTCCCGGCGCAGCGAGTCACCAAGCGAGGTGTTCTCCCAAATCCCAGATACAGTCAATACGCCGGAATTGCGATTGGAGATGAACGAAGGGGAACACCACCAACTCATCTTTGAACTGGTGACACAGGGTAAATTTGAAGGCGGCCGAACCTGTGAGATCGACGGCATTCGTGTGGACTTCGATGATGGCTTTGGCCTCGCTCGCGCTTCCAACACCACGCCTACTGTAATCTTGCGTTTTGAGGCCGATACCCAAGAAGGCCTCGAGCGTATCCAGGCCTGTTATCGCGAACAGATTCTCGCCTTAAGGCCAAAGATTCAACTTCCCTTTTGATTCTCGCCGATAGATGTTTAGCTGTTACTCGTGACCAATCAGGCGAGCCTCAGGGATTCTGTGGCGTAAGCCTTCCGCCATAGTTGCAATCAGGCCGAATTCAGGAATCAGCGTTACCCACAACAGGTTAAGAGGAACGTTGAGATCAGCAAACACCACCTGCTGGTATTGCCCCAACACTGCCTGAAGCCCCGCGACCCGCTCGCCAAAATCAGTTCGCGACAGATCGCGAAGACCGGGAATCAGCATCATGAAATCGCTATAGGCGGCGCCGTCCTCGTCGCGCGTGGGTGCGTGGGTGTAAAGTGGTCCACTTGCGCTAAGCGCCAGCTTATCGGCCTGGCGAATCTGTAGCTTCATCTATTCCGATCAACGATCAGATGCATTCCCAGGGAAGCATTATTCATGGATAACCTCAATGGCCGTAGGACGCTTGTATCCGCGTGGCAATGCACGGCCCCGTTGTGCCCGGGCACCGATAAAATTCTCAACATCGGAAGGCTTAAGACGCATATGCTGTTTGCCAGCGTATAACTGCAGGCTATCCCCTTCGCGGAAAACGGCAATACCGGCCAATTTCTCTTCACCAGATTTGTAGCGAGAGGCCGGAATATTAACCAGCTTGACCCCTTTACCACGCGAAAGCAGCGGCAATTCGGCTAGTGGGAAAATCAGCAAACGGCCACTGTCAGTGATGGCGCACACCCAATCATCTTCGTAGTCAAACACCCGTTGGGGAGATAGTACTCCGGCACCGCGGGCGCTCAACACGGCTTTGCCTGACTTGTTGCGTGTCAGCAGTTCCTCAAAGGTGGCAACGAAACCGTAGCCGGCATCTGAGGCCAACAGATAACGGCTATCGTTGTCGCCGATCATAACGCCGCAAAAACTCGCACCCGCTGGAGTCTTGAGCTGCTTACCCACGGGCTCGCCCATGCCCCGGGCGGAGGGCAACTCATGAGAGCGCAGGCCGTACACCCGACCCGTGGAGTCAATACATAACAGCGGCTGGTTGGTCCGGCCAGTACCCGAGTGCAGGTAACCGTCCTCACCTCGGTAGGATAACTCACGGGGATTGACCTCGGTACCCTTGGCTGCGCGGATCCAGCCCTTACGTGACAACACCACGGTAATCGGCTCGGCCGGAATCAGCGCAGTTTCACTCAGCGCCTGCGCGGCCTCACGTTTAACCAAGGGCGAGCGTCGCTCATCGCCGAAATCCTCAGCATCAGCCAGCAGTTCCTCGCGGACCACCTTCTTCAAGCGATCGCGGGATTTGAGAATCTTCTGCAACTCGGTCTTTTCACGGGTCAGTTCGTGCTGCTCACCATTGATTTTCATCTCCTCAAGGCGGGCAAGGTGGCGCAACTTCAATTCGAGGATTGACTCAGCCTGGGTATCGCTCAATTTGAAGCGTTTTATTAATGCCCGCTTGGGCTCTTCTTCTTCTCGAATAATGCGGATGACCGCATCGATATTCAGGTAGACAATCAGCAGGCCATCAAGCACATGCAGCCGCTTAAGTACCCGTTCGAGACGAAACTCAAGCCGTCGTCTGACAGTGGCAAGCCGAAAATCCAGCCATTCCTTTAGTAATGACTTGAGATCGAAAACACGGGGTCGCCCATCGAGCCCAATGATATTCATGTTGAGCCGATGGCTCTGCTCAAGTGCTGTTGTGGCAAACAGGTGATCCATCAAAGCCCCGCGATCGACCCGGTTGGAGCGTGGCTCGATAACCAGCCGGGTCGGGTTCTCGTGATCTGATTCATCCCGGATGTCATCGACAATCGGCAGTTTCTTCGCTGTCATCTGAGCAGCAACCTGCTCTATCACCCGCTCGCCAGATACCTGGTAGGGCAGCGCACTGACAACAATATTGCCTGCCTCTTCCTCCCAGACAGCCCGCTGGCGAATCGAGCCATAGCCTGTACGGTAGATTTGCCGAATGTCATCAGATGGGGTGATAATCTCAGCGGCGGTTGGAAAGTCCGGGCCCTGGATGTGCTCGCACAACTGCTCAATGCTGGTGCGGCTATTGTCTAACAAGCGAATGCAGGCCGTGACCACCTCACGCAGATTGTGCGGCAGAATATCTGTTGCCATGCCAACGGCTATTCCCGAACTACCGTTGAGTAACACGTTCGGCAACCGCGCCGGCAAGAACTTCGGCTCGTGCAAAGTGCCATCGAAGTTAAGACCCCACTCTACGGTACCCTGCCCCAATTCCGACAGCAGCATTTCTGCAAAACGCGAAAGTCGGGCCTCGGTATAACGCATCGCGGCGAAGGATCGGGGATCATCCTGAGAACCCCAGTTGCCCTGACCATCTACCAGCGGATAGCGAAAACTGAACCATTGCGCCATCAGCACCATGGCTTCGTAACACGCGCTATCGCCATGCGGGTGAAATTTGCCGAGCACGTCACCCACCGTCCGGGCAGACTTCTTGTACTTTGCCGTAGCGGCCAGTCCGAGTTCGGACATTGCGTAAACAATCCGCCGCTGTACCGGCTTGAGGCCATCAGTCAGGTGGGGTAGCGCCCGATCCAGAACCACATACATTGAATAGTTGAGATAGGAGCGCTCGGTAAAATCCGCCACGGAGACCGTTTCCAACTTGCGCTGGATCGGACTCTTTACGGCAAGCGAAGATCGGGATTTTTTTCGTGTCGTGGTGCGGCGGGTGTTAGGTGTCATAGCAAAGCTCGAACATGGCTGTGGCAGAATATGCGGGCCACAACGGGCGCCCGCCTCTTTGGACAGATTATAGTCATCCGCAACTTCGGACTTTGTTCGCAATGGAAGATAACAAGATCCCACTTCGCCTGGCTGACGGTTCAGCGCCGATGACGGCCGAGGCATTGCTGGACCAGTTACGCTTACTTGGCATCAGTGTACCGACAATCGAACACCCTCCGATGGTTACCGTTAAGGACAGCAAGGCCATGCGCGTTACTCCGGTCGGCGCTGGTGATATTAAAAACCTATTCGTACGCAACAAAAAGGGGCAAATGTGGCTGATTACCTGCCAGGAAGATCGGCAAATCGACCTAAAGGCACTTGCCAAGGCCCTGGGTGCCGGGCGATTCTCCTTTGCTTCACACCAACGTCTGATGCTCTACCTCGGGGTCGCTCCTGGCGCTGTCTCGCCACTAGCCCTAATCAATGATCGGCAGCGATCGGTCACGTTCGTCATTGATAACGCCCTTTTAGCCTGTGAGACTATCTACCTGCACCCACTGGACAATACCCGGACCTCCACCATGACAACCTGCGACCTGCTGGATTTTATCGCCCAGACCGGGCACCCTGCGTACACAATCACTTTTGATACAGATGGCGTACACTGCGGCGACCCCCTTTCTGAAGAAGCCCGTTAATGAATCTTGACCCGGCCCAAATGAGCCTGGCGGCCATTGCCCGCGCATTACGCGACGGAACCGTGCGCGCGGCCGCTCTGGTTGAAGCCTGCATCGAGAACCGCGATCCATCACTTGGCGCCTATCGGGAGTGGCAGCCCGAACTCGCCCGCGAACAGGCGCGCAAAGCAGACGCTGCATTTGCCCAAGCCAAGGATCTGGGAGCACTGCAAGGGATCCCGGTGTCGGTCAAGGATCTTTATGGAGTGAGTCAGATGGATATCTTTGCCGGCTCGCCCACCGCGCTGCCCCCATCGTGGCAAACCGAAGGCGCTGTGATTGGAACACTGCGGGCACAACATGCGGTATTTACTGGAAAAACCCACACGGTTGAATTTGCCTTCGGCGGACTGGGCGTCAACACACACTGGGGAACGCCACGCAACCCGTGGGACGCGCAAACACACCGTGTACCGGGAGGCTCCAGCAGTGGCGCGGGGGTAAGCCTGTGCGAGGGTTCGGCGTTGCTGGCTCTGGGTACCGATACAGCCGGCTCCGTTCGCATACCCGCCAGCATGACAGGCAACGTGGGTCTTAAAACCAGCTACGGGCGATGGCCAATCAATGGCATCTTCCCGTTGAGTCCAACTCTGGACACTGCGGGAACCCTGACTCGGGATGTTGCTGATGCAGTGAGCGCCTTTGCAGCAATAGATCCCCTCCAGCGCAGTTACGGCCCGCGCCTATTGCGGGAAGTATCTCAATGCAGTGCCAGTGATTTCTGCATTGGCACCGGAGAGGTGGCATTGTGGTCAGACTGTGATGAGGGCATCGCAGAGACAGTACAGGCGGCATTGACCGAGCTGGCGGATGCAGGTGTACGTATCATAGAAACGCCGCTGCCCGAGGCTACGGCTGCCATCGAACTGCTCAAAGTCGGCAGCGTCGTTTCGGCAGAGATTGATGAACTGCTTTCATCCGCCCTGGTGCCGTGGCGTGAAACCCTCGACCCTATCGTGTCATCTCGCATCCGCGATGGCGGCTCGATCAGTGCCACTGAATATCTGCAGCGCCGCCGCAGGCTGCGTGAACTCAGTACCAGCGCTGCTCAGCAGTTTACAGATTGCCAGGTGATGGTCAGTCCAACCGTCGCGGTTTCGCCGCCTGCCCTGGAAGAGGTACTGGCCGTCGAACAGTACCGGCCCAACAACATGGCCGCCTTACGCAATACCTGCCCCGCCAACTACCTTAGCCTGTGTGCGATCACGATCCCCGTGGGACTCGATGCCCACGGTATGCCGGTAGGCATGCAGTTGATGGCACCGCACAGCCATGAGGAACAATTATTGGCTATCGCCACCTGTATTGAAGCGATACTGGGCTCAGGTCGAGAGCGCCTCGGTACGCCACCCCTGCCCGTACACCATTCGCCTTAGACCATGGCCCAAGCGTATCAGCCGACCCGGGTTCGCACTGACGCAAAAGAGTCTATCAGTCAAGGGTACCTGAAGGTTCTCCGGTACGCTCTTCGTCACGAGAAATACGCCGGTGGCTGGACCGATACCCTGACACGCGAAGTTATGGATCGGGGCGAGGTTGCCGCCGTCCTGCCTTTTGATCCGGTACGCCAGGAGGTGGTGCTGGTTGAGCAGTTCCGGGTGGGGGCCTGGGCTAGCGGGTGGCCGACCCCGTGGCTACTGGAGTGCGTCGCTGGAGTGATCGAGGATGATGAAAGCGCTGGCGAGATGGTACGTCGCGAGGCGCTTGAGGAAGCTGGGTGCGAACTGATGGAACTGGAACTGATTGCCCGCTACTTCTCCTCACCCGGGGCCTGCTCAGAGATCGTCGATCTTTTCTGTGGCCGTGTCGACAGCACAACACTCGGCGGCATTCACGGCCTGGCTGACGAAGGCGAGGATATTCTTGCCCGGGTCTGGCCGTTAACCGATGCCTTGGCGTTACTCGATACCGGCCAGATCAGCAACAGTATGACGCTGATTGCATTGCAGTGGCTGACCCTGAACCACCAACGTGTGACGGGTGACTGGCTGCGGCAAGACTAAGCCACGACTGAGCCACTACGATGTCGTTTACAGTGTTAGATCCGACGGCGCAGAATTGACAGCCTTGTCTATTGCGACCGCGGTCGGCACATCGCGAACCCATTCGTAATAGATGCCCTTGATACCGCTGATAATGACGCCGGCATTCTCCATCCGTCTCAGCCCGGCGCCATGATGGGGCCAGGGCGAGGCAGTCGCATCATCGGCAACCCAGACCTGGTAGCCGGCATCCCGTAGGTCTATAGCTGATTGGGCAATGCACACATCAGTCTCCTGGCCCACAAGCACTACGTCAGTTTTGTCTAAGGCCTTTATCGCTTCACGGATATCGTGTTGACCATACAGACTGAAAACCATCTTGTTGAAAACACGCTGCCCGGGCGGCAGAAGGTTTTTGAGCGATGGCAATAATTCGACGGTGTCGGATACGTCCTCTGCGGTTGCGACTATGGGAATTTCAAGGGCTATTGCGACTTGCATGATCCAGGCAATACGCGCGACTAGCGGCTCACGCTCATGCAATGCCAATTTGGACAGGAAGTTATCCTGTACATCCACAACCATCAAAACGCTGTTGGCACGCTCAATCAGCGGCATACTTTTTCTTTTGTGAGATCAGCGGTCACTCAGTAAAGAAATCAGGCTCGAGGTATCCCAACGCCCGCCCGCGCGCGCCTGCACCTGTGCATAGAATTGATCGACCAAGGCGGTAACTGGCAGCCGTGCACCTGTACGGTGCGCCTCACCAAGGCATAAACCGAGGTCCTTGCGCATCCAGTCGACAGCAAAACCGAAATCGAATTCATTACGGTTCATGGTCGCGCCTCGGTTCTCCATCTGCCATGACTGGGCTGCCCCTTTGGAAATTACATCCAGAACCTGCTCAACATCCAGTTCACAGCGCCGGGCAAAATCCAGACCTTCCGACAAACCCTGTACCAAGCCCGCTATGCAGATCTGGTTCACCATTTTGGTCAACTGGCCGCTGCCTGCCGGACCCATCAACCCCACAGCACGAGCATAGCTGTCTATGACCGGTCGGGCACGTTCGAAAATTCCTGAATCACCGCCAACCATTACCGTGAGTGCCCCATTCTCGGCCCCGGCCTGGCCGCCCGATACCGGAGCATCCAGAAAATCAAAGCCCCGAGTACGGCTAGTTTCGGCCAGCTCCCGGGCCAATTGGGCAGACGCCGTGGTGTGATCAACAAAAATACTATCGGCCGCCATAGTCGAGAATGCGCCGTCGGGTCCGGTGCTGATTGAGCGAACATCATCATCATTTCCCACGCAGGCGAAAACCAACTGGGCGCCGGCGGCAGCTTGTGCCGGCGTGGCGGCGGTCTTTCCCCCATGCTGGGCCACCCAATCTTGCGCTTTTGGGCTGGTGCGGTTAAATACGGTTACCTCGTAGCCACAACGTGCGAGATGCCCCGCCATGGGGTAACCCATTACCCCTAAACCAATGAAGGCCACGCTATTGATACTTTCCTTGTCCGACTTTTGCGACATCTAAAAACCTCCCGTGGCAAACTGGCGATGCCAATCATCAATGAAAAACGGAAACTACTCCAATGCTACCTACCGAACTGATCGTCAGTAAAGCGACAACAGACGATGCTCAAACCCTGGCGCAGTTTAACATCGCCATGGCTCGTGAGACCGAGGACCTTGCACTGGACTTGCAGACCGTTCTGGCCGGCGTACACGGAGTTCTTGAAGAGGCTGGTCACGGCTTCTATCTTGTGGCCCGCCGGGCCGGGGAAGTTGTTGGCGCACTACTGATCACCTACGAATGGAGCGACTGGCGCAACGGTAGGCTATGGTGGATTCAAAGTGTTTATGTCCCACCGCAATGGCGCAGCCAAGGTGTATTCCGAGCTCTGTATCAACATGTGAATGAACTCGCACAACAGACTCCTGATACGCGCGGTATCAGGTTGTACGTGGAAAAAGACAACCACACTGCCCAGGCTGTGTATCAGAATCTGGGTATGTCACAAACGGCTTACCGGGTATTCGAGACAACTTTTTGATTCTGGGACAAGCCGGTATGACAGTATAATTGCACCACTACGGCCACCGATACGGCATTCGAGTCGCCCAGGCTCGACGCAGGCCTGGACCCTGGTGACAATCATGAATCCCCAAGAACAGGAACGTTACAGCCGGCAAATAAAATTACCCCAGGTCGGCAGCCGCGGGCAACAGCGACTACTGGACGCTCAGGCGCTGATCATCGGCATGGGTGGACTGGGCTCGCCAGTCGCTTTGTATCTTGCCAGTGCGGGGGTTGGACGGCTGACGATCACTGATTTCGACCGGGTTGACGAATCTAACCTGCAACGTCAGGTCATTCACAGCCAAGAGACGATTGGCCAACTAAAGGCGGAGTCGGCGCGCGATGCAATCGAACGACTTAACCCGGAATGCATGGTTGAGGCCCTGGACTATGAGTTGGATGGGGAAGAACTTATAGAGCGGATGCGGGGGGTCGATGTTGTCGTTGATTGCACCGACAACTTTCCCTCACGCTTTGAACTCAACAATGCCAGCCTGGCAACGGGCACGCCGCTGGTCTCAGGCGCGGCTATTCGCTGGGAAGGTCAAGTGGCCACATTTCACCCTCGCGATCCCAAAAGCCCCTGTTACCGGTGCCTATACCCCGATACCGGGATTGAAGCTGCCACCTGTGCAATGGAAGGCGTCATCGCGCCGATCGTCGGGGTCATCGGTACGCTCCAGGCCCTAGAAACACTGAACGTACTGCTTGAGACTGGCAAAGGTCTGCGCGGCCGGGTGATGGTGTTTGATGGAATTGCTATGGAATGGCAGACAATCAGCCTGCCACGCAACCCCGATTGCCCTGCCTGCGCACTGCGCCCAACGTACTGAGAATCGCCGGTATTAGCCGCCGATGTGCGACATTTCGACCTTCGGCCGCGTCGTGGGATTAGCCGTGAACTGGCTACGCAGCTCTGAATAGCGATCCGTCCGAGATCGCCAGATCTGGCTTAAGCGGCGCAGTAGTTGAGCGTCAGTGGCTCCGGCACGCAACAGCTCTCTAATATCATGCCCCTCAGTGCCAAATAGGCATGTATAGATCTTTCCGACTGCCGACAACCGGGCCCGCGAGCACTCGCCACAAAATGATTCTGTCACCGAGGTGATAAATCCAATCTCCCCTGCGCTATCACGGTAACGCCAGCGTTTGGCCACCTCGCCGCGATAATCCGGCGACACAGGTTCTAGCCCGTAACTGGCATCGATCTGTCGGATCAGTTCACGCGCAGGTATGACATCTTCCATATTCCAGCCGTTGGTTTCACCTACATCCATGAACTCAATGAAACGAACGATACAGTCCGTCCCCCGGAAATGCTCGACCAGCGGCAATACGGCGTGCTCATTGAACCCCCGGCGCACGACCGCGTTAACCTTGATGCCCGTGAAACCGGCAGCGCGAGCATTCTCGATACCATCAAGCACGCGGGATACCGGGTAATCCACGTCGTTGATGCGCTTGAAGGTTTCATCATCGAGTGCATCAAGGCTAACCGTCAGGCGCTTGAGCCCAACGCGCTTGAGGTCCTGCGCCCTGCCTAGAGTTAACATCGAGCCATTGGTGGTCATGGTGATATCCTCTACACCCTCAATCGCATCCAGCATCTCAATCAGATGTTCAAGATTACGCCGGATCATCGGCTCGCCTCCCGTGATGCGTACCTTGCGCATCCCTGCCATCGCGAATACCTGCGCAATTCGGGCAATCTCTTCAAGGGTCAGGAGTTCATCGCGTGGCACGAAGGCATAACCTGGGCCAAAGACTTCGCGGGGCATGCAATAAACGCAACGGAAATTACAGCGGTCGGTCACCGACACACGCAGATCCCGGATCGGTCGGCCCAGAGTATCTTTAACTGGATAAGGAATAATATCGCTCATCAGCCTGAATCGGTTAACCGCCACCACGCCGGAAGGCGAGATCGAATCGATTGAAGAAACATTCGCGCTGTTGCTCAGAAAGATTAATGAATTCGAATGTCACGCAAGTTCTCGGCAGTCTGATAGACGCTATTCTTCGTTCACCTTCAGGACCCAGACGGATCGATACTCTACCTCCATCATACCGCACGTCGACGCCCAGGTTGTGCACATCGCAACGCCACTCGCGGGCCAGCGGTGCAAAAGCACGGAAGAACTCATTGTGGCTGAAACCCATATCTCTGGATACTGTGTTCGATTCATAGCTGTCGACTTTCACACCGCGAACCCTAACCCCCGGCCACGGGCGGCCACATCGCGACAGTGTCCCCCTCTCGCAAACGGGTCAATTCACGCGCACTCTTGTCTTGATAAATGCCGTTCACCAAGACCAGGTGGACCAACTGCGGTGGCAGGTGATAGCGTTCGATCAAGGAATTCACAGTCCCATCTTCCGGTAATTCAAGTTGTACCGCACTCTGCACCGCGCCAGGTGGCAGAAATTCCGCGAGCCCGGCAAAAAGCTTGAACGTTACCTGCACCTCAAAGCCATCACGGTGAGCGGTAATTACCCCGTGGCCTTGACTGCCAGACCCACTCCCTGAGTGGCAGCCACGTAGGCTTCAGTCAGGTTAAGCGGATTGCGCATGAGCCGATCCTTCCAGACCCCAAGATGCAGCCCGGTCTGGATCATGCCCCGAAGAACCCCCACCTGCGCAGTCAGTCCCAATGAATGAGCGCCGATCAGTACATCCTCTTCAAATTGCAGGTTCAGATACCAGTAACGGCCCGAATCAGACAACTCGGCTGAATCACCGCCATCAACACCCTCCCAGGCACCAAATGATGCCGAAATGAGGCCCATGGTTGACAGAACGTTAAGATTTAAGCTGCCCTGATGCTTGGATTCGTGGCCATCCGACATATTTGTGGCGGCTATCCGGGCATGTTCAACTGCAGTCGGCTGGATCGCCTGGACACTGTATTCGCCGGTGGAAAAGTTGCGCCCCTGCGCCACGTCACCAGCCGCATAAACAGCATCGAGATTAGTTTGCAGACGATCATTCACCAGTATGCCGTGATCCACTTCAATACCGCTGCCTTCAAGAAACGCCGTATTCGGTGCAACACCGGTCGCGGAGATCACAAGATCAGCATCCAGCGTCTGACCGTCGGACAGACTGACCTTCAACATGTCGTTTGACGAATCGGATTCAATGCCCTCAACTCGGGTCGACGTCAGCACCCGAACGCCTTTGTCCTCGCACCAGCGTTTGATCAGTCCCCCAGAGGCCTCGTTCATCATTCGGGGCACCATACGGTTCTCCAACTCCACCACGGTCAGGTTGACCCCGCGGGCAGCCAGCGCTTCCAAGATAATGCAGCCGATGAATCCCGCACCCATCAGAACGATGCTCGAACCAGGCTTGGCGCGTTCAATGATTCGCCGGTAATCGTCCAGGGTCCAGCACGCATGCACACCTGGCAGATCAATTCCGTCGATCGGCGGCGCGGTTGGCGTGGATCCGCTAGCAATCAGTAAATGGTCGTAAGTCTGACTTGCACCGGAAACCAGAGTCAGGGTTTTGTCCTGCGTCGACAGTGCGCTCACCCGATCCTGGACTACCTCAATATTGAGGCCGTCGTAATGACCATCGGTCTTACGCAAATACGTCCCCGCTTCGCCGATCATATCGTTCAGGCAATAGGGGATCGCCATCCTTGAGTAAGGCGGTTCCGGTTCATCGCCAATCAGGGTAATGGCCGACTGCGAATCCAGTCCACGCAAAGTTTCGGCCGCAACGACACCGGCTGGACCGGCGCCGATAATCACGTGGCGCATGATGACTCCTCCCGCAGACCGATAGGGCGGCCAGATGGCCGCCCTATCGGTCTACCAATTGAATGTGTAAAGTCTCAGTTGGGCACACCCAGGCGTGAACGGGTCTCGTCAGTGAGCTGCCCGTCGGCTGTCCAGCCGCGGAGCTCGTAATACTCGGGAAGCATCTCACCGAGACCGCAAACTTTGCCCTTGGCCGGACCGGTGTTGGCACCTTCCTCAAGCAATCGCTTGGGCAGGGTGTCATCTGCTGCGGTCAGACCGGCCTTCATGTTGAAATCGCGCTCGAGATTCCAGATTCTTTCACCGGTTTCCATCAGCCGATCGGCACTCCAGTCCCCCTCGCAAGCAGCATCCAATTGCGGTGCGACATTCTCCAGAGACCAGGCAAAGCTGGTAAACAGGCAAAGGCCCGTCGAGTCCCACGCCGCTGTTACATCCTGGAACGCCTTGACCAGCCCCGCTTTACCGTCGGTGGTGAGTGGGTCGGTCTTCTCGGGTATCCCAAGAATCTCGGACGAAACCGTATAGCCGCGCAAATGACAAGCACCCCGGTTCGACGTGGCGTAGGCCAGGCCCATGCCCTGTATTCCCCTCGGGTCATAGGCCGGAAACTCCTGCCCCTTGACCGTCATCGAGAGTTCCGGGTGACCGTACTTTTCGCACAACCGCTTGGAGCCGAGTCCAAGTTCAGCGCCGAATCCCTCGCCTGTCGCGACCTGTTCAGCACACCAGGCCAGCGCTTCGGCGGAACCGAACTTCAGTGCCATACCACCGGTATGTTCCTGGGTGATTGCCCCGAGATCGTAAAGTTCCATTGCTGCGGCAACCGTCGCGCCAAACGTGATCGGATCAAAGCCATCCTCATTGCACACGAAGTTGGCATAGGTCATGGCATCCAGATCATCAACGCCGGTATCAGCCCCCAGCGCCCAGGCAGCTTCGTATTCCAGGCCCCCGGAATTGCCCCAGTACTGGGGCTTGTTTTCTACCGTGAAATGGCCTTGATCTACCGTCGAGATTCGGCCACAAGCAATGGTGCAACCAAAACAGGCTGCATTGGTCGTCAGATTAGGCTTGCCATCACTCTTACGTGGTTCAAGCATCTGCTCACCGGAGATATTATTCGCGCCCTCGAACTTCACTTCCCGCATATTACGCGTCGGCAAAGCACCGGATTCGTTGATGACGTTCATCAGCACCTGCGTACCGAGAGTTGGCAATCCCTGGCCGGTGACAGCGTGATCAGCCAGCACCTGTTTCTGCTCGGCAACCGTTTGCATGAACCGTGCCGGATCCTTGATGTTCCCAACACCCTGGGTGCCGATCACCGCGATCGCCTTAAGGTTCTTCGACGCCATGACCGTACCGACCCCAGAACGCCCGGCAGCCCGGTGCAGGTCATTCACTATCGCTGCGTAGAGGCACCCGGCTTCGGCCGATCGACCGCAGGCTGCAATCCTGAGCTGGGGGTCGTGATGAATCTTGTGCAGTATCTCATCGGTCTCCCAAACCGATTTACCCCAGATCTCATCAGCTGAAAGCAGTTGCGCCTGGTCATTCTCCAGATATAGGTAAACCGGGCTGGGCGATTTGCCTTCGAAGATGATCATGTCCCAACCGGCCGATTTAAGTTCGGCGCCAATAAATCCACCCGAATTGGAACAGGCGATTGCCCCAGTCAACGGGCTCTTGGTGATGACTGAGTAGCGACCACCAGTGGAAGCCATCGTGCCCGTCAGCGGGCCGGTCGCAAAGATCATCTTATTCTCCGGTCCCAGCGGGTCACAGGTCGGGTCTACCTCTTCGACCATGTAACGCGTCGCCAGACCACGCTGGCCAATATAGTCGGCCGCCCACCCCATGTTGAGTGGCTCGCTCGTGCAGGTCCCCTCGGTCAGGTTGACCCGCAGTACGTTGTTAGCCCATGCCATGTCTTTTCTCCTGAATGTGGTTACGCACTTGCCTGCGGTGCATTATCTGTCTTGGCCGCCCAGGCACGCATGCGCTCAAAACCGGTCTGGTCGGCGTTGATGTATGTAATTGCTCCGGTCGGACACGCCTCTGCACAAGCCGGGTCGCCACCACAGAGGTCGCACTTGATCACCTTGCCGCTGTCCTGGTCGTAGTTGACCGTGCCGAACGGGCAGGCGACGGTGCAGACCTTGCAACCGACGCAACGATCGGAGATCACGTCTTTGGACCCGGTCACCGGATTGGCAACGATGGCGTCGACTGGGCAGGCCTGCATACACCAGGCTTCGGCACACTGCGTACAGGTATACGGGGTAAACCGACCTTCGTGATGGAAGGTAAAAACTTTTATTCGAGATTTGGAGGGATTAAACACGCCCTCGTTTTCGAACGAACAGGCCATCTCGCACTGCAAACAACCGGTGCATTTTCCTGGATCGATATGGAGCGATTTAAGCATCTCTCCGCCTCCTTCTTGATTTTAGGTGTGTGTTCAGTACACGATCACGATATCTGCCGCGACCACGCGATCTGCGTCTATGTTACACGTTCACCTGACAATTTCAAACAGTACCGGGGTCGTATTTTTGGGTGAACCCCCATACCCCAACCAACCAGCCGTTAGAATCCACCAACTGCTTAATCTGAGTTGAGGTGACCCGCTGGGCACAGTTAACGCGCCAATACCCTTGAAGATGCTATTTCACATACGAGTCGCGTGCGAAATATGAACAGAAGTTCCCTCGTTGTGCTGCTGAAGATTCTGGTGGTTGCCATTCTTCTGGGCGTGATCTTTTGGGCGATCGACTGGCAGGACAGTTATACCCGCCTCTCGGCAAAGGGTGACCCGATCGAGACGGTCGCTGGCCGAATTCTCGGGCCCTGGGATACGGACCCGGTCCGTTTCCAGGCGTACGATTCAGCCGCGCCCCAAACACTCAAGGGCGGGCGAGGGGATGATGGCACGACGGTTGTCATCACTCCGGGTTTCTTGACTTATCTCAGAAATCTTAATCTTCGCCTTTTTGCGGCTGGCGCCGGTTTGTTCTTTGTATTTGTCACCGTGATCAACTCACGCTGGTGGTACCTGCTGCGTGCCAACGGTCTGGGCGTGCGGTTTCTCGAGGCGCAGCGCTTCGGCTGGATCGGCCTTTTTTTCAGCAACGTGCTACCGGGGGCCACCGGCGGCGATGTCATCAAGGCAGTGTACATCGTCCGGCGCTGTTCGGGCGACAAGGTGCGGGCGGTGGTCTCGATCGTCGTGGATCGCATCATCGGTGTACTGTCACTGCTTGTTGTCGGCAGTCTGGCCAGCCTGCTTGCGATGGGCCGCTTTCCCGTATTTGCCACCAGCATGTGGCTGACTGGCCTTGGCACCTTCGGGTTTTGCTTTTTGCTCATCAGTCCGGCACTGCGCCGACTGCTGCGCTTCGATGCTCTGGTCGCCCGGCTGCCGGGCAAGATCAGCAACGTTGTCACCGAACTGGATGGGGCTGTGTTGCATTACCGGGATCATCTGCTCGGCATTGGCGGCTGGATCCTGGCAAGTCCGGTGATTTATTCGCTGTTCGTGGGCAGCGTGTTCTGTATGGACCGGGCGCTGGGAGTGGGGCTGGGGATTGCCGACTATTTCTTTATCGTACCGGTAGCCGCGGTGATTCAGGGCATACCGATTGCACCGGCTGGCTGGGGCATCGGCGAAGCCGCCTACGGCGCTCTGGTCGGCAAGTTTGGTGTGGCCGTGCTGCCCGGTGTGCCTGATGCCGAACAAGTGATGCGCACCCGCGGCGTGGCATTATCGGTGTTGCACCGCGTCCATGTGGCTGCGTGGTCGCTGCTCGGGGGTCTACTGGTATTGATTGATCGCCGGGCACATCCCAAAGAGCAGCCGATGAGCGGAGAGGCGGGTGACCCCTAGCAGCCTTGCCCCTTGTAAATGAAGGCTTCCTGCAAAACATTCGCGACGATCCCGGTGCCCGGGCCGGACGGCAGGCTGGAAGTGACTATTACCTATCTACAGATGCTTAAGCGACCAACTACCACGCTGCGCCGTCCGCGTCTGGATGAGCTCGCCGTCCTGCGCGCACGTAGACCTGCAGTGTCTTTCTATCGGTACCTGTACAACCACGTCGGCGCACCCTGGCTCTGGTATGAACGTCGCGCCCTGTCGGACCAAGCACTCAAGGCCATTATCTGTGACGATAAAGTGCACTTATACGTGCTCTACAGGGAAGGTGCGCCAGCGGGCTTTGTCGAACTGGATCACCGGGTATCGCAAGAGGTGGAACTGGCGTACTTCGGCCTGTTTCCTGAGCAAATCGGCATGGGCCTTGGACCCTGGCTGCTGGGATGGGCAGTAGAGACTGCCTGGGCAAGCGGCCCCTCTCGACTAATAGTCAATACCTGCGATCTGGATCATCCCAAGGCCATTATTGTCTACCAACGTGCGGGGTTTTCACCTTACCGCCAGGAAACCTGCACCATTACTGACCCACGAAGCGCTCCGTTCTGGAATCAACCGCCCGCGGGCAGTCCCTGAGGCGAAAAGCACCACGCCGCGCAGAGGCGCCGGGTATCGCTTATGCAACCTCGGCCCGGTCTCCAATCTTGCCCAGCCAGACCTTACGATCCGGAGCCCGCTTTCGCGCCAGCAGCAAATCCAGCATGTTGTCGGTCCTGTGGCCGCTGTCCAGAGTCAGTTCAATCAGGCGCCGTGATGCAGGATCCATGGTGGTCTCTCGAAGTTGCGAGGGATTCATTTCGCCCAGACCTTTGAAACGCTGAACATTGACCGATCCGCGCAGCTTTTCCTTGCGGATACTTTCCAGCACAGCTTCCTTCTCCGTATCGTCGACCGCATAAAAAACATGCTTGCCAACATCAACTCGATAAAGCGGTGGCAAAGAGACGCAGACCCGCCCAGCACTCACCAAAGGACGAAAGTGGCGCACGAAAAGAGCGCACAGCAAGGTCGCGATATGGGCGCCGTCAGAATCGGCATCGGCGAGTATGCAAACCCGCCCGTAACGCAACCCTGAGCAGTCCGATGCTCCAGGATCGACCCCCAAAGCCACGGCAACATCGTGTACTGACTGCGACCCAAGAACCTCTGTTGGATCGACCTCCCAGGTGTTCAGAATCTTACCGCGCAACGGCAGGATGGCCTGGAAGTTCTTGTCGCGTGCCTGCTTGGCTGAACCACCCGCAGAGTCACCTTCTACCAGGAAGAGTTCGGTGTGTTCAGTGTCCTGGCTAGTGCAATCGGCCAGTTTGCCCGGCAGGGTCGGGCCTGTGGCTACTTTCTTGCGCTCCACCTGGCGAGCAGACTTAATCCGCGACTGCGCACTATCAATGGCAAGACGGGCGATGCGTTCACCCTGCTCTGCGTGTTGATTGAGCCACAAGCTGAACGCATCTTTAGCTGCACCGCTGGTAAAGGCCCCGGCGTCGCGTGACGACAAGCGATCTTTGGTCTGCCCGGTGAACTGGGGCTCTTTCATCCGTAGCGAAAGAACAAAAGCACAGTATTGCCAGACGTCCTCTGGCGCCAGCTTGACACCCCGCGGCAACAGTGCCCGGTAATCGCAGAACTCTCGCACTGCATCAGTCAAGCCACTGCGAAAACCACTGACGTGACTGCCGCCCTGTGTTGTCGGAATCAAGTTGACGTAACTTTCGGCGATGCCTTCACCGCCGTCCTCAAGCCAGGTAACCGCCCAATGTACCTGCTGCTCTTCTGCGGCAATGTGACCGACAAACGGCGGATCAGGCACCCACTCGTCTGCCCCAATTTCCCCTAACAGATAATCGGGCAAACCGTCTTCGTATTCCCAGGTCTCGTTGTTTTTGCGATTCTGCTCATCGCGAAAATCGATCCTCAGCCCAGGGCACAGAACCGCCTTCGCCTTGAGCAACCATTTCAGTCGGGATGTTGAAACTGTGGGAGAATCAAAAAACTGGGGGTCCGGCCAAAAGCGTACCGTGGTGCCGGTATTACGCGCCCCAACCTTAGCGACGGCTTTGAGTGGCGCTGTCGGCATACCATCACGAAACTGCATTCGGTGTTGCTGGCCGCCGCGTTTGACGCTGACCTCGAGTTTCGAGGACAGCGCGTTAACCACCGAGACACCTACTCCATGTAAACCCCCGGAATAAGCGTAGGATTTATCCGAAAATTTTCCACCGGCATGCAGTCGCGTGAGAATGACCTCGACGCCGCTTACTTTTTCGCCCCTGTGACGATCAACGGGCATGCCGCGCCCATCATCACTGACACTGACTGAAGCATCCTTATGCAGGATCACTTCAATCCGATGCGCATACCCACTGATAGCCTCATCGACACTGTTATCCACCACCTCGTGGACAAGGTGATTAGGCCGATCAGTCTGGGTGTACATACCCGGACGTTTGCGGACCGGCTGAAGCCCGGTAAGGACTTCGATTGCTGAGGCGTCGTAACTTTCAGCCATCAATTACAGGTTTGCAGGTACCAAGGAATCGAGTCGGCGCGAATCATACACGAAGAACTAAGGCCATCCGGCTGCCAGCCCAGATTTTCTTGATCCTCTGGCTCAGTATTTGCGCCACGGGCAACCGTTGTTAATCACTGAGACACGCTTAAGCCACTGCTACGAGTTTGCGATCGAAAGCCCGACCGGCAAAGCCATTTCGCCTTCTCGGCAGTACCAAGTCTGATCCCGACTGATATGTCCAGTGGGCACGATTGTTGATTATTCCGACGCTGGGATAGAATCCCTGAACATTGAGTACTGCCCCACCCGGGGCGGCTGACCGCACCCACGACAGAGACAATTTCATGGCCAAAAAATCCCGTTCCCGCGTCGGGGAGTTTGAAAAATCCCTCAAAGAACTGGAAACGATTGTTGAGAGAATGGAAAGCGGAGAGCAATCTCTGGAAGCATCGCTGAAGGACTTTGAGCGCGGAATGAGCTTGGTCCGCGATTGCCGCGACAGCCTGCAGGCAGCTGAGGCCCGAGTGCAGCAATTGCTGGAAAAAGAGGGGGAACTGCAAAGCACCCCCTTCGACCCGGACGAAGCGTGACCAACAATCAACCGCTTGCCCCCCTTTGGACACAGTGGCGGGAGCAAGTTGATCAGCGCCTGGAAATCCTGTTACCGGCATCGGACTGCGAGCCTCGCGAGCTTCACCAGGCTATGCGCTATGCCAGTATCGGCGCGGGTAAGCGATACCGAGCGGCATTGGTGTATGCCAGCGGCAGCGCTCTGGGTGCTGATGAAAGAACTCTGGACATACCTGCGTGTGCGGTAGAACTGATACATGCTTTCTCTTTGATCCATGACGATCTGCCAGCGATGGATGATGATGATTTGCGCCGGGGTAAGCCGTCCTGCCACCAGGCTTTTGATGAAGCAACTGCCATTTTAGCTGGCGATGCGTTACAGGCCCTTGCTTTCGAGGCGCTGTCCACCTACCCCGCGACAGGCCTGCCACCGGCTCGTCAACTGCAGATGGTGCAGACCCTGGCACACGCTGCTGGCCCGCAAGGGCTGGCGGGTGGCCAGGCGATTGACCTCGACCTGGTTGCCTGCGATGCCCCGGTCGACACCCTCGCCACTATGCACCGCCTGAAAACAGGATCCCTTATTGAGGCAGCCGTGCAACTGGGAGCGCTCACCGCAACCCGTGATCCCGTTGTACTGCAACAGCTTAGTGGCTACGCCCGACCACTTGGCCTCGCATTTCAGGTAGTAGACGATATCCTCGATGGCACGGCCGATACCGCGACTCTTGGCAAACTCGCCGGCGCTGACCGTCAAAAAGAGAAACCTACCTTCCTCAGCGTGCTGGGTGAATCATCATCACGACACTATGCCCAGGCACTCGGTGATGAGGCAATCGCGGCGCTTGACCATGCCGCTTTTAACAGTACGCTGCTGATCGCTTTGGCCCGGTTTACTATTGAACGATCCCACTGACTGTCGCCAACACGGTATGATCAATCCATTAGGCCTCATATCCCTCCAGGCCAACCCATTATTCATTTAGCATGACAACCCCCGTTTATGCCGCCTCTTCTTGATACCATTGACTCACCTGCAGATTTGCGTCAGCTGGGCGAACACGAGCTGGTTGGGCTTGCAGAGGAGTTGCGTCGGTTCCTGATCGAGGTGACCTCAACCACCGGTGGGCATCTCGCGCCGGGCCTTGGAACGGTGGAACTGACGATTGCGCTGCACTACGTCTTCGATACCCCTAATGATCGGCTGGTGTGGGATATTGGCCACCAGGCCTACCCCCATAAAATCCTCACTGGCCGGCGCCGGCAAATGTCCACTATCCGCAAGGCAGGTGGGCTCTCGGGATTTTTGAAACGCACCGAGAGTGAATACGATACCTTCGGCGCTGGCCATTCCAGCACCTCAATCAGTGCTGCGCTGGGCATGGCGGTTGCTGCCCAACTAGACGGTGCGCCACGACAGGTGACTGCCATCATCGGCGACGGCGCGCTCACTGCTGGTCAAGCCATGGAAGCGCTGTATAACGCTGGAGACATGGATGCCAATCTTTTGGTAATCCTTAACGATAACGAGATGTCCATTTCGCGCAACGTCGGCGCCATGTCTAACTATCTTGCACGTATTCTCTCAGGCCGGGCTTACACCACCGTTAGAGAGGGCAGCAAAACTGTTCTGGGCACTGCGCCACCAGTGCAGGCCTTCGTGCGCCGCTGGGAGGAGCACCTCAAAGGCATGGTCATGCCCAGCACGCTGTTTGAAGAACTTGGCTTTAACTACATCGGCCCAATCAACGGGCACGACATGCCCACGCTGATCTCAACTTTGAGAAACATGAAAGCGATGGAAGGACCACGCTTTTTGCATGTTGCGACCCAAAAAGGCAAAGGCTTCAAACCCGCCGAAGGCGAACCGGTGGCATTCCACGGTATCGGACCCTTCGACCCAAGCACAGGCAAAGTCGAAAAAAAATCCAGTAAGCGAACCTATACCCAGGTGTTCGGCGACTGGCTATGCGACATGGCTGGCGCCGATGAACGACTGGTTGCCATCACTCCGGCGATGCGGGAGGGCTCTGGACTGACCCGCTTTGCTCAGAATTACCCCAAACGCTACTTCGATGTCGGTATTGCGGAACAGCACGCGCTGACTTTTGCCGCTGGCACCGCCTGCGAGGGGCTCAAGCCTGTGGTCGCCATCTATTCCACCTTCCTGCAACGCGCCTATGATCAGTTGATTCACGATATCAGCGTGCAGGGTCTGGATGTGACGTTTGCCATTGACCGCGCCGGCATTGTCGGCGCCGATGGTCCTACCCATCAGGGTGCATTTGACCTTAGTTTCCTGCGTTGCGTTCCAGGGATGACGATATTCGCGCCAGCTGATGAAGCGGAGTGTCGGAATATGTTGTACACGGCTTTTTTGCATCCGGGTCCCACAGCGGTGCGTTACCCGCGCGGATCTGGACCAGGTGTTGCAGAAAATCAGCAGATGACCCAAGTGCCAATCGGCAAAGCCCAGTTGCGCCGTGAAGGACGGGGGGTAGCACTGCTGGCTTTTGGCACAACGCTGGCGCCAGCCCTTGAAGCTGGAGAAGACCTTGATGCTACTGTGGTCAACATGCGTAGTGTCAAGCCGCTCGACACCGAGATGATCAAACAGTTGGCCGACACACACGAGCTTCTGGTCACCGTGGAGGAGAACAGTATTCGCGGTGGGGCAGGCGCAGGTGTTGCGGAAACCCTTGCTCAACATGAACGGGCTAGCGCCCTATTGATGCTGGGCCTGCCCGACCAGCATATTGAGCAAGGTGACCCGGCCGAGGTACTTGCCCAATGCGGACTTGATGCAACGGGTATCGTGAGATCGGTACGCCATCGAAAGCCCGATAAACTTGCCGCTTCACGCCATTCTGCTTAAACTTCCTTGCCCACAACGAAATACCATCTCCTTTCATGCTTAAAGCCGAAACCGCCCTCACCCAGATTGCGGATATAGCCGACGTTCAGAACAGCCCCGATAGCCGCAACCTGACTATTGACAAGGTTGGCGTCAAGGATGTGCGTCACCCCGTGCGTATTCAGGACCGTAGCGGCAACGAGCAACATACCGTTGCAACCTTCAATATGTATGTGGAATTACCACACAACTTCAAGGGAACCCATATGTCCCGGTTCGTGGAGATACTAAGCAATCACGAACGTGAAATCTCGGTGCGTTCTTTTCGCGCCATGCTGCAGGAGACCCGCGAACACCTGGATGCTGGGACCGGCCATATTCAGATGACGTTCCCCTTCTTTTTAGAAAAAACAGCCCCCATCACCGGGGTAAAGAGTTTAATGGATTACCAGGTTACTCTGATCGGTGAAATCGTCGGAAACACGGTTTCAACCGAGGTGCGGGTTGTCGTCCCCGTAACCAGTCTTTGCCCCTGCTCCAAGCAAATCTCTGAATACGGCGCGCATAACCAGCGGTCTCATGTCACCGTCAGTATCAAAGCCAGCGCGTTTATCTGGATAGAAGAGATCATCGATATCGTTGAGAAAGAAGCCAGCTGCGAACTCTACGGCCTGTTGAAGCGGCCAGACGAAAAATATGTGACTGAGAAGGCCTACGATAACCCCAAATTCGTTGAAGACCTGGTACGTGATGTCGCGGGTCAACTAAACCAAGATGAGCGCATCAACGGCTACGTGGTAGAAGCCGAAAACTTTGAATCTATCCACAACCATTCAGCCTACGCCCAGATCACTTTCACTCGGGATAACTGATCCGCGAGCCATCCACAGCGGCACCCTCCCCAAGCGGGATGGAAATCGGGATCGACCTGGGTGGTACCAAGACCGAGGGGATTCTCCTCGATACCGCAGGCACCGAAACCGCACGACAACGTCGCCCGACCCCCCAACAACAAGGCTACCAGGCGATCCTTGAGAATATCGCCTCCCTGGTGACCGACCTTGAGGCACACAGTGAGACACGTTGCTCAATTGGGGTCGCGGCCCCGGGTGCACTGGATAATACCGGCAGGGTAAAAAACTCGAATACCCAGTGTCTCATTGGTCGGCCGCTGCTCCAGGACCTTGAGACACTTCTGTCGCGACCCGTGCGACTTGAGAATGATGCCAACTGTTTTACGCTCGCTGAAGCGGTCGATGGCGCCGGGCAAAATGCAGCCAGTGTCTTTGGGGTCATCATGGGAACAGGTGTCGGTGGAGGCATCGTGGTCAACGGAGAACTGTTGCCCGGACTGCAGCACATTGCCGGGGAATGGGGTCATAACTGTCTAGAACAAAATGGGCCTTTATGCTATTGCGGCCAACACGGCTGCATCGAAACCTTCCTTTCGGGCCCGGGCTTCAGCGCCGACTACCAGCGCCTCGGCGGCGACCCAACTCTATCACCCCAAGAGATCGTTGCCGACGCTGAGCGCCAGAATGCAATCGCACAACTCGCAGTCGAAAACCTGCTTGAACGCTTCGGCAAAGCTCTTGCCAGCGTGATCAACATATTGGACCCACATGTCGTGGTTCTCGGGGGTGGTCTTTCCAACATCGACTGTCTGTATACCGAGGGCGCTCAACGGGTTGCCGCCCACGTTTTTAATGCCTCATTAGACACCCCCATACGGCGCAATCAGCATGGTGATAGCGCGGGTGTGCGTGGCGCCGCCCGCCTGTGGCATCGCTAATCATCGCTTGGCCAGGTGTCCGATAGTCGGTATCCGGTTGGCCATGGATCATTTGGATCCAACATATGCTGATGTACGCCGGTTATCCAGGCTCTTCCAGCCAGAGACGGGACTACCGCATTGCGACCGTCGCTCATGGTAACGGTCTCGTCGATCTGGCAATTGAAACGCGAGCCGATCACTGATTCACCGATAAAGCGCTGCCCCGTCTGTAGCAGTTCACGGGCATGCAATACTGCCATCCGGGCACTGCATCCGGTGCCACATGGCGAGCGATCCAATTTACCGGGTTGAATCACCACAGTGTGACGACCGACCAAGGCGTCGTCTTCCGAAGTTAACGGACATGTCATCATGCAAAAAGATAAATGCGTCCACTGTGGATTGTCCGGATGGGTAAAGCCGAGCTGTTCGTTAGCTGCGACAGTAATCTTGCGGCCACAGTCGACCAACGCGGCCGCCTCATCGGCGCTAACAGCAAACCCAAGCTCCTCGGCATCTACCAGGCAGAAACTATCGCCTCCATAAGCGGTATCAACCGTGAGTGAACCAATCCCTGCTACTTCAATTACCGCCCCGAGCCGATCAACGAAAGACGGCACATTCCGGATACTCACCTGCTCGACAGTACCGTTGTGACAGGTCGCAGTGGCGCGCACCAGTCCGCCCGGCGCTTCCAGGTGCAGCACCGTCTCAGGTTCCATCATAGGCAATATGCCGGTTTCCAGAAGAACGGTGGTAACGCATATCGCGTTTGATCCAGACATCGGTGGAAAGAACGAGGGCTCCATAATAATAAATGCGGCATCCGCGGTGTTATCCATCGGAGGTACCAGCAGGTTGGCATGTCGGAAAACTCCGCCACGAGGCTCATTCAGCAGGAAATCACGCAGTTCAGCGTCACTTTCCAACGCCCGCGACTGTTCCCACAGATTTTCACCGGGCGGCGGCGTAACCCCGCCAACAATGACATCCCCAACCTCGCCTTCCGCATGGCAACTGACCACATGAATACAACGACCACTTCTCATAGTGTCTGACCTCCTTGAGCTGCGTATATCTTTAATTATTCCAAGGCGCGGGCATCAGCAAAGGCGGTTCCATGCCCTTTTCAATCCACCAACTGCCGTCCGGTCCCGGCCACCGGAAAACTGCAAGATTCACTCGCCCAAAGATGTCGAACAATACGCCTTCTTCCTCGAGCCGGCGACGCTGCTCGGGATCAGGTGCACCGACTGAGCGGGTACTGACCGCGCCGCGGCTGTTAACCACCCGATGCCAGGGGATGTCTGGCGCCTTCACCGCAGCCATGGCATAACCCACCTGGCGTGCGCCGCAGCCGGCGAGACCAGCGATCTGACCGTAGGTCGCTACCTGCCCAAAAGGCACCGCTTGCACCAGCGTATAGATAACTTTGTAAATTCCACCTCCCATGATAACCCTCAGGGCACCACCCGCAGGCCACCATCCTCAAACAGGATCTTAGCCAACGTAATCACCGGCGCGCCCACACTACCTAAGGCATCGCGCCCACCCTCGGCTGGTTTTTCGATCACGCAACCAATACCACACAGGCGTGCGCCGCTTTCTGAAACCAGCTTGGCCAGTGCGCTGAGGGTCGCACCAGTGGCAAGGAAATCGTCAACGATCAACACCTCGTCCTGCGAGCCCAGGAAACGGCGATCAACCATCAGATCAGAGCTTGTGCCGTGGGTCCGACTGATCGCCTCGGCAACATAGTAGGTTCCCGTCATGATGCGCGACTGGCTTTTGCGCGCGTAAATCAGAAGGGCACCAAACTGCCCGGCAACCTCCAATGCAACAGGAATACCACTGACTTCTGCGGTCAATACCCGGGTGATCTGGCCGACTCCCGCAGCGCGAAACCGCTCGCTCATCTCCTTGGCCATTCGCTTGGTCAGTGCGGGGTCGACCTGGTGATTGAGAAAACTATCGACTTTGACGATACCGCCGCCGACGTGCTCGCCTTCGTGCTCAATTTTCTGGATCAGTTCCTGCATTGCACCTCCTTCAGTTGTCTTGACAATCCTAGCATGCAGGCAAACACTCGCAATCAAGCTCAAAAGTCCAATACCACAGCTGACGTGAGTCTATTTCCTGATCCGATCTAGCGGCGAGACAATTTCATAACCTTGAGAACCAGCCTGGTTCCATTGTGCAGCATAGCGTTGAAAATAAACTCGATAGCGGATTTGTCATTCAGTTTTAATGAGCGCTAAAGCGGCTTCAATCTGGCAGGCCGCACCCGGGAGTTACGGTACTCAAGCCGTCACAAAGGTCAAAAGTCCTCATTCGAGCCTTCGTGCAAGCAATCGACTAACGCCAGACTCACACATTTGAAAATCACGTGATGCCTTGCTAAATGCTCACGCCCCGGACAGGGCCGCTAACGTGGGCCAGCGGTGATTAATCCTGATCAAGGCCTCAATCCTGACTGACCGTCTCTAGAAGTTCGGCCAGCGTATCGCCCAGTAGATCCAATTGCGCAGGGCTCGACAATCGATGATCGCCATCCTTGAGTAATTGCACACGTACATCGTGCGCTGCCAGGGCCTCCGACAAGCGCAATGCCGTGCGCCAGGGCACCTCAGTATCAGCAAAGCCCTGAAGTAACCTAACCGGCGCGCTGATCCTGACAGGCGAGTCCAATAGGCACTGCGTCTCGCCGTCACTGATCAGCGCCTCAGTGATCGGATACCCCTGGGGGTCATAATCACTGCTCAGGTGCACGCGGCCCGTGCTCGCAAGTTCATCGCGCTGCGCATCGTCCATTTCCTGTGATACGAGATCCCGGGTGAAATCGGGTGCCGCGGCAACACCCAGCAGGCCTTTGACCTGCTGACCCAGCGCTAAGGCCACGTGCAGCATGATCCAACCACCCATACTGGAGCCAACTAGAACGCAGGGGCCCCCGGCCTGGTCACGGATGACATCCAGCGCATCGGCTGTCCAACGGCTGATAGTGCCCTCCTCAAAATGCCCCCCGGACAACCCGTGGCCCGAATAATCAAAGCGCAAGAAGGCCTGGTTTCTCTTGACACACCACTCAGCCAGGTACTGCGCCTTGGTACCGTCCATATCCGATCGAAAACCTCCTAGAAAAACCACCCGGGGCAATTGGCCCGCTAAGACCCTGGCTGCCAGAGATACCCCTTGAGTGCCGCTGACCCAGATTGTTTTCTCACTCAAAGCCGCGCCCCCCATATATCGTGTCATTCATCGCCCATGTGATTATCGTGCTTGTCACAAATTTAGCGCCTTTTGTAACCGATCAGTAAGCATGCCTTAAGGGCATCATGGTCAAAAATGATGTGTTTCAGCTGTCCTTGCCTAGATAAATCGGGCATTTCATGTTGTTCGCGCATAGTATTGCTCGCCAGTTACTGCAAATCAGCCCCTTTTTAGGCCTCAAAATCCTAGCGTTGGGTCAACTCTCAGGCGATCCGGTGCCGGTCGATTTAAACCTTAGATTGACGTTTACGTAAACGTCAATCTAAAATTACCCCCTAAACAGCCTTTAGCAACGGTTTCAAGCATGACGATCTCATCCTATTCTACCCTCGGACTCAATTTTGATCTGGGGGAAACAGCGCAACTACTGCGTCAGACAGTTGCCGAGTTCGCTGCCCGTGAAATTGCGCCGCGCGCGCAAGCGATAGATCGCGAAAACACTTTCCCCTCCGACCTTTGGGCTAAGTTCGGCGACCTGGGCTTACTCGGGGTTACGGTTGAACCTGAGTTCGGCGGCGCTGGAATGGGCTATCTTGAGCACACCATAGCCATGGAAGAGATCAGCCGCGCTTCGGGGGCTGTTGGTCTGTCCTATGGCGCCCACTCGAACCTGTGCGTCAACCAGATTCGCCGTAACGGCTCGCTAGACCAGCAAGCGCGCTTCCTCCCTGATTTGATCAGCGGCAAATGTGTAGGCGCACTGGCCATGAGTGAGCACAGCGCAGGGTCCGACGTCGTCAGTATGCGCCTGCGGGCAGATAAGCACGGCGATCATTACGTGCTGAACGGCACCAAGATGTGGATCACTAACGGGCCCGATGCTGACACGCTAGTGGTATACGCCAAAACCGAACCTAAAGCAGGGGCTCACGGCATCACCGCATTCATTATTGAACGCAGTTTTGCCGGTTTTTCGACCTCTCCCAAGCTGGATAAACTAGGAATGCGTGGCTCGAACACCTGCGAACTGGTATTTCAGGACTGTGAGGTTCCCGGGGACAATATACTAGGACTCGAAAATGCCGGGGTAGCCGTGCTGATGAGCGGGCTGGACTATGAGCGCGTGGTTCTGTCCGGGGGACCGCTTGGTCTGATGCAAGCCTGCCTTGATATCGTTTTGCCGTACGTACACGAGCGTCATCAATTCGGCCAGCCTATTGGCACATTTCAACTGGTACAGGCCAAACTGGCCGATATGTACACTACACTCGACGCCTGTCGCGCCTACGTCTATGCAGTGGCCAGCGCATGTGACCGCAAAGAAACCACACGCAAAGATGCGGCCGGGGCAATCCTGTACAGTGCCGAGCGGGCGACTCAGATGGCCCTGGACGCGATCCAATTGCTTGGCGCTTCAGGCTATGTCAACGAACAGGCCGCCGGCCGACTGCTGCGAGATGCAAAGCTTTATGAAATTGGTGCCGGTACCAGTGAAATGCGACGGATGTTGATTGGCCGCGAACTCTTTAACGAAAGTAACTGAAGGAGGACTCATCATGCACGATGATCCAATCGTCATTACTGGCGCCGCCCGAACCCCAATGGGCAGTTTCCAGGGCAGTCTAACAGGGCTCAAAGCCCCCGAACTGGGTGCCGCAGCTATTGCCGCAGCGATCGAGCGTTCAGGTAGTGCGCCAGATTCAGTGGATGAAGTACTGATGGGATGCGTGCTCCCGGCCGGACAACGTCAGGCCCCTGCCCGCCAGGCAGCACTCGGGGCTGGACTGCCGCTTGCCATACCATGCACCACCATCAACAAGATGTGTGGCTCAGGCATGAAAGCCACCATGCTGGGCCACGATATCATTCGTGCCGGTGCCGGTCGCGTCACTGTGACCGGTGGACTGGAGAGCATGAGTAATGCCCCTTACTTGCTGCCTAAAGCCCGCGCGGGTTACCGACTCGGTAATGGCGAGCTGCTAGATCACATGTTTGTCGACGGACTTGAAGATGCCTACGAACCCGGCAAACTGATGGGCCATTATGCGGAAGACTGCGCTGAGCGTTATGGCTTCAGCCGCAAAGACCAGGACGACTTTGCTATCGAGTCGCTCACCCGGGCCAAGGAAGCAACAGACAGTGGTGCGTTTCGCGATGAAATCACCCCGGTCTCGATTGTTGGACGCAAAGAGACCGTGACAGTCGAATTCGATGAACAACCGCTCAATGCCAATATCGAGAAGATCCCGCATCTGAAGCCGGCCTTTCGTAAAGATGGTACCGTAACCCCTGCCAACTCGAGCTCGATCTCAGACGGTGGCGCCGCTCTAGTTATGATGCGTTTATCCGATGCCGAAAAAGGCGGCCATGTGCCGCTGGCACGAATACTCGGGCACGCCAGTTTTGCGGACAAGCCTGGCTGGTTTACCACCGCGCCTGTATTCGCCATGCGCAAACTACTCGATTCAATCGACTGGAGTGTCGATTCGGTTGACCTTTTTGAAGTCAATGAAGCTTTCGCCGTAGTGGCGATGGCAGCTATGCGTGATCTCGCCATACCGCACGAAAAGCTAAACGTCCACGGTGGCGCCTGCGCGTTGGGACATCCAATCGGCGCCTCGGGCGCTCGCATCATCGTGACCTTGCTTCACGCCATGGCGCGATACGACCTGCGCCGGGGTGTAGCTTCGTTGTGTATCGGCGGTGGTGAAGCCACCGCGATGGCTTTCGAACGTATTAGCTGATCGACTTCCCAATAGTGAGATCGCCATGACTCCACCCATCGAGTTGTTCTTTGATTCCTCATCGCCCTATGGCTATGTTGCCAGTGACCGGATTGACAAACTGGCTGGCAACGCGCCACAGCATATTGAAGCTGGCATCCAATCCGAGGACCTCAAACGCCAGTTGTGCGCAGTCAATCACGAGGCGCGCGCGCAAGGCGTTTTTGGCTCGCCATTCCTGCTCATAAACCAGGAGCCATTCTGGGGCGTCGATCGCTTTGGGCATCTTGACCCGCAACTATCACGCGGCAGCTGGTAACACTAATTGGACTGATCACATGAGTGCGTTCGCCAGTCGGATAGATACCACTTCAGCTGACTTTGCTGCAAACCGCAAGGTGATGCTGCAAAAAACGGCAACTCTTTGCAAAGTCATCGACCAGGTTGCCCAAGGCGGAAGTGAAAAGGCACGCCAGCGTCACACCGCTCGGGGCAAGTTGCTCGCACGCGAGCGAATCGAAGGACTGCTCGACCCAGGCAGCACTTTTCTCGAATTCTCACAGCTCGCGGGCTGGAAGTTATACGAAGACGAAGTGCCTTGTGGGGGCATTGTCACGGGTATCGGCCAGATCCACGGGCGACCCTGCATAGTAGTCGTCAACGATGCCACAGTGAAGGGAGGCACCTACTACCCGGTTACGGTCAAAAAACACCTTCGGGCGCAGGCTATCGCCGAACAAAATCGCCTGCCCTGCATTTACCTGGTCGACTCCGGCGGGGCCTACCTGCCCCTCCAAGATGAGGTGTTTCCCGACCGGGAACATTTTGGCCGAATATTCTTCAATCAGGCGAATATGTCTGCTGCAGGGATTCCCCAGATTTCAGTGGTCATGGGGTCGTGTACCGCCGGGGGCGCTTATGTACCGGCCATGTCAGACCAGGCTATTATCGTTCGCCGGCAAGGGACTATTTTTCTCGGTGGGCCGCCACTGGTAAAAGCGGCGACTGGCGAGGAAGTCAGTGCCGAGGCGCTCGGCGGCGCTGATGTGCATACCCGTATCTCGGGGGTAGCCGACTATCTTGCCAATGACGACCGTCATGCGCTGGAGTTGGCACGGGGCATCGTCTCTCATCTGAACCGCCCGCCTCCCGCGGTCTTCCCCGTTGAGCCTGAGCCTGCGGACCCCATCCATGGAGTAGAGGAGCTTTACGGCGTTATTCCAACTGATCCACGCCTACCATTTGATGTTCGTGAAGTTATCTGTCGCATTGTCGACGCCGGCGAGTTCGACGAGTTCAAGGCGCGTTATGGCAAGACCCTGGTCTGCAGTTTTGCCCGGATTGGCGGCTACCCCATCGGCATTATCGCCAACAACGGGATTCTTTTTTCCGAATCTGCGGTCAAAGGCACCCATTTCATTGAACTGTGCAGTCAACGCAAGATTCCACTGCTGTTTTTGCAAAATATTACCGGCTTCATGGTTGGTAGCCGCTATGAGCATGGAGGCATCGCCCGCGATGGTGCCAAACTGGTAACCGCGGTTGCTTGTAGCCGTGTACCCAAACTCACAGTAATCATCGGCGGCAGTTTTGGCGCTGGCAATTACGGCATGTGCGGCCGTGCCTATGACCCGCGATTCTTGTGGATGTGGCCCAACGCACGTATCTCTGTGATGGGTGGAGATACCGCAGCACAGGTATTGGCGCAAGTGCGGCGCGATGGCGCCCAGCAGACTGGTCAGGAATGGTCCACCGAGGCTGAGGCACAATTCCGCTCTGCCATCGCCAGTCAATATGAGCACCAGGGAAGTCCGTTTTATGCCAGTGCTCGCCTTTGGGATGACGGGATCATCGACCCGGCTCATACCCGCCGGGTACTATCCCTGGCTCTAACAACTGTTCATAATGCGCCGATTGAAGAAAGTCATTTCGGTGTATTTCGGATGTAGGCCCGCTAGAATCACCCTCTCCTGCTCCCGGTCATTCAGCATGGACGAGATTCTCATTCCCAGAAAACTGAACCACACTGTCAACGTGGGCGGTATACGAATTGGTGGCAATGCCCCGGTGGTGGTGCAGTCAATGACCAACACCGATACTGCAAACGTCGAGGCGACGACCTGTCAGATTTTGGAACTAGCCGAAGCAGGTTCCGAAATCGTACGCATTACAGTCGACACAGAGGCCGCTGCGCGGGCCGTGCCCAAGATTCACCATCGCTTACGTTCGGCAGGATGCGACGTTCCGCTGGTGGGTGATTTTCACTATAACGGTCACGCCCTGCTGCGCGATGTTGGCGACTGTGCCGATGCGCTGGACAAATACCGAATCAACCCAGGCAATGTCGGTAAGGGTCAAAAACGGGATGTACGTTTTTGTCAGATGATTGAACAAGCCTGTCGTCGTAACAAGCCAGTACGGATCGGTGTCAACTGGGGCTCACTCGACCAGCAACTCCTGGCACAAAAACTTGATGAGAACGCAGCCGCCAAGCAGCCGCGCTCCCTGGAGGCGATCACCCGGGAAGCGCTGATCGAGTCGGCATTAAGCAGCGCGGCACTGGCGCAGCGGGAAGGCCTTGAATCCAGCCAGATTATTCTCTCGGCCAAGGTCAGCCGCGTATCTGACCTTATTCAGGTTTATCGCGAACTGTCGCGCCGTTCGGACCTGGCACTGCATCTGGGCCTGACCGAGGCAGGCATGGGGGACAAGGGTGTCGTTTCGTCGACCGCCGCCTTGGCAATTCTGATGCACGAAGGCATTGGCGACACGATCCGGGTATCGCTCACGCCGCAGCCCGGTGAGAGCCGCACCCGGGAGGTTCGGGTTGCCCAGACAATACTGCAGTCCCTTGGGTTGCGCAGTTTTGCGCCACAGGTCACAGCCTGTCCCGGCTGTGGTCGAACCACCAGCGATGTTTTTCAGCACCTGGCAAGTGAGGTACAAGACCACTTGCAAGCACGCATGCCTCACTGGCGGGCGCGCTACCCCGGTGTAGAGTCATTATCTGTCGCAGTGATGGGCTGCATAGTCAATGGGCCCGGGGAGAGTCGTCATGCCGACATCGGCATTAGCCTACCAGGCACCGGTGAGCAACCGGCGGCACCGGTCTACCAGGATGGGAAAAAAGTACTTACTTTGCGAGGTAACGATATCGCAGCACAGTTTATCGCGCTGGTCGAGGACTATGTCCAAGATCGATTTGACCCCAAGCCCAGGTCGTCCCAGAAAATCTAAGAAACAGCTGCGGGGTAATCAATGCCGCAGCGCAACAGGCAGTTAAACAAAAGATTCAGTCGGTGAAGCGCTGAAAAACCAGAGTTGCGTTGGTGCCGCCAAAGCCGAAACTGTTAGACATTACGGTATGTAAATCCTCGACCTCTACGGCCTCCCGAACAATCGGAAAGCCCAGTGCCTGCGGATCCAGGTTTTCGATATTGATGGACGGAGCAAGAAAGCCCCCCTGCAGCATCAACAGGGAATAAATAGCCTCGTTAACTCCCGCCGCGCCGAGCGCGTGCCCTGTCAGAGATTTGGTCGCGCTCAATGGCGGGAGCTTAGCGCCAAAAACCTCGCGGATTGCCTCCAGTTCTCGAATATCCCCTACCGGCGTACTGGTGCCATGGGTATTGATGTAGTCCACAGGCTCTGTCACATCCTGAAGCGCCAGGTTCATGCAACGAACTGCACCCTCTCCAGAGGGTTGGACCATATCAACCCCATCGCCGGTGGCGCCGTATCCCGCCAGTTCGGCATAGATTTGTGCACCTCGGTGCTGTGCATGCTCAAGCGCCTCCAGCACGAGGACGCCACCACCTCCCGAAATAACGAAACCGTCCCGGTCTGCATCGTAGGTGCGAGATGCCGTCTGGGGCGATTCGTTGTAGCGCGACGACATCGCCCCCATCGCATCAAACAGTACCGACGTGGACCAATGCAACTCCTCACCACCTCCTGCAAAAACAATATCCTGCTTGCCCATCTGGATCAGTTCCATGCCATTGCCAATACAGTGGGCGCTGGTCGAGCATGCAGAACTGATTGAGTAGGAGACACCTTTGATACCAAACGCTGTGCCAAGACATGCTGAGTTGGTGCTGCCCATGGTCCGGGTCACCATGTACGGCCCCACTCGCTTAACCCCTTTCTCGCGAAGCAGGTCTGCAGCCACGACGATGTTTGCTGGTGAGCCGCCCCCGCTACCAACTACCAAACCGGAACGGGGGTTCGAGACATCGGCTTCGGCGAGCCCTGAGTCCTCGACCGCCTCGCGCATCGCGATATAGTTGTAGGCAGCCGAATCACCCATGAAGCGTTTAAGCTTGCGATCAATTAACTGATCCAGATCGATATCTATGCTGCCATGAACCTGCGAGCGAAAATTCAGATCACGATACTCATCGGCCAAAACGATCCCTGAGCGCCCGCTGCGCAACGATGCGACGACTTCACTGCAGTTGTTTCCGATACTACTGACGATACCCATTCCGGTGATGACCACGCGTCTCATTTTGCAGGCTCCACACTAGTGTTGGTAAACAAGCCTACCCGAAGGTTTCGTCCGGTATAAATCGTACGGTCATCGACTTCGACATGGCCATCGGCGATACCCATGTAGACTCGGCGCATCAGCACGCGCTTAAGTGAAACCCGGTAACGGACCATTTTACACTCTGGGGTAATCTGGCCGGTAAAGCGAATCTCACCGGCGCTAAGCGCCCGGCCATGGCCTAGGCCACCTTTCCAGCCCAAAAAGAATCCCACCAACTGCCAGAGGGCGTCGAGACCTAAACAGCCAGGCATTACTGGATCATCCTTAAAGTGGCAATCAAAAAACCACAGCTGTGGGCTCAAGTCGAGCTCAGCAACAATCTCTCCCCTTCCGTATTCGCCACCGTCGTCGGAAATCCGGACAATGCGATCAAACATAAGCATCGGTGGCAGCGGTAATTGGGCATTTCCCGGCCCAAACATCCTGCCGTGCCCACATTCCAGCAACTGTTCATGGGTGAAACTTGTCTGCATTGATCGCGCCCTGTTGTTGACGCCGCGTCGTCCGGTCTCCAGTGAAGGCGCGGTGGGAATTGCTGGTTAACCCGGTATCCCAGGGGAATTATAGCGAGTGCATGCAGACGCCACACGGGCATCAAAGCACTAGCCAGGCTCAACGATTAATAAGTGCAAGCGCCGCGGCCCGTGGGCGCCATACTGGATGGTCTGCTCGATATCACCGGTTTTCGAAGGACCTGTAATAAGATTTACGGCCCGCACGGCGGCACCCGTGCGCTTACGCACAAGCGTCCAGACATCCTCCTGGTGACGGACGATCCGGGTGCTGTCGACGACTACAATGTGGTCTTCAGGTAAAAAGTTGTGTGAAGTGGGCGCACCGGCCCCAGAACACAGCACAACCGTTCCCGTCTCAGCAATCGCAGCAAAGGCTTCACTGACCGCGACCCGGGTGTGCTGGTCCGCACTCTTGAAATAGGTAAATACCTGAGCTGACCACTGCACCGAATCAAGCAAGGGTCCAGCGCCCAGATACAACTGCGGATCAACCTGATGGGCGCCGATGTGGCGGAGCACGGCACCTTCGAGATCTTGTGCTGCCACCCGCTCATAGGTTCCATGGACTGCGACATGCTTTTGACAAAAGCGTCTGAGCAAATCGTCTTCAAACTGTGGTTGAGCCTTGGGGGTAGAGGACTCGATGCGAGCTTTCAGTTCATTCATACGCAAGGGTGTTCGCGGCTCACCGCCGGTCAGGGCGCTGCGAATGTTGGCGAGTATCTGAGTACGGGCCTCAGTCATGACTTGCCCTTTCGCGAATGCCACTGGCGGATAAAAGAACGGCCAGCGGGTGTTGGGAAATCACGACTGTCGGTCCACCCACCAGCAAAGGGAATGTGTTCAAGTGCGCCTCGACGGCGCCCGCGCCGGTGCATCAGCCACAGCGGCAAAGCCATCAATCCCTGATACAACCTCGGTCGAGTCGCAACCCAAGTCCAGGCTCGCACTAAAAACCTTCCGAACAATGGCGTCAGTCGACGCCGATACTGCTCAAGGCGATGTTTGAGCAACAGATCGGACAAAGGTATGCGTACCGGGCAAACCGCCTTGCAGCGCCCGTTCAAAGTGCAGGCATTTGGCAAATCAACCGAATCGTCAAAACCATTAAGCAAAGGGGTAAGCACCGACCCCATAGGTCCGGAGTAGACCCAACCGTAAGCGTGTCCACCGATCGCACTATAGACCGGGCAATGGTTCAGGCAAGCTCCGCAGCGGATACAGCGCAACATAGACCGATAGTCTCCACCCAGCATGGTAGAGCGTCCGTTATCCAACAAGACCACGTGGTAGGCTTCAGGGCCTTCGCTGTCGGTATCTTGGCGTGGCCCAGAATACAGCGAGGTGTAGGCCGACATTTCTTGCCCGGTGGCGCTACGCGCGAGCACTCGCAACAAAACCGAGAGATCGTCCAACGAGGGAATCACTTTTTCGATCCCTGCTGTCACAATGTGTACCCGGGGCAGGCAACTGGTCAGATCCCCATTGCCCTCGTTGGTCACGATAACACTTGCTCCGGTTTCTGCCACCAGAAAGTTGGCTCCAGTGATACCCACATCAGCCGTGACAAAAGTGCCCCTCAGTACACTGCGGGCTTCATTGACCAGCGCCTCGCGCTGCGTCACCCGGTCGGTGTAGCCAAGCTTGCTATGGTGCTCATGAAAGAGTTCAGTAATCTGCTCGCGGGTCTTATGTACCGCCGGGGCAATAATATGACTGGGCGTCTCCCCCGCCAGTTGGACGATGTATTCTCCTAAGTCGGTTTCAACCACCTTCAGGCCGACGGCCTCAAGCGCCGCGTTGAGGTGCATTTCCTCCGAAACCATCGACTTGCCTTTGGTCACTATCTGGGCATTGGCCTCGCGGCAGATATCCGCAACGATCTCGCAGGCCTCTTCAGTGGTGCGGGCCCAGTGTACCTGGCCGCCATTTTCAATCACCTTCTGTTCGTACAGTTCGAGATACCCATCGAGATTTGCCAGCACATGGTCCTTAATGTCACGGGCCGCATCCCGTGCCTCATCAAATTCCGGCAACGCGGCCATCGCTTCAAGGCGTTTTTCAACAAAACCGCCGCGGGCCTTACCCATAGCTTGTTGCAGATTGCTGTCGCGCAAGGCACGTGTTGTGCGCTCACGAAACGCCACTTTCTGGCTGGCAGCAGTGCTCATGAGTCAGATTCCCCTTCGCCGATCGCAGGTCCGTCGGTCATTCCAGCAAGCACCTCAGCTACATGAAAAACCCTGACCGGAGCGCCTTCACGGCGCAAGCGACCGGCGATATTGAGCAGGCAGCCTAGATCTCCGCCGAGCAAGGTATCGACCCCACTGTGACCGACATTAGCGCATTTATCACTGACCATCCGGGTGGAAATGTCAGGATACTTGACACTGAATAGCCCTCCAAAACCACAACAAACGTTGTTCTCGTTCATTTCCTTGAGTTCCAAACCCACGACACTGGCCAGCAGTTGGCGCGGCTGATCGTGGATGTCGAGTTCCCGTAACCCTGAACAGGAATCATGGTAACTGCAAACACCGTCGTAGGTGGCTTCCACCTGCTGCAACTCCATGACCTCAACCAGAAAGCTTGTCAGTTCCCAGGTTTTTGCCGCTAATGCGTGAGCTCGCCCCGCCCAGAGTGCATCATTACGGAAAAGCTCGGGGTACTTGTGGCATACAGTGTCAACACAGGAACCCGAGGGGGCGACGACGTAATCATCCTGGGCAAAAGTTTTGATCACTTTTTTCGCGATCGCAATCGTGCTGGCACTGTCCCCACTGTTGAGCGCAGGCTGTCCGCAACAGGTCTGGTCACGTGGCACCCGGACTGTGCAGCCAGCATGCTCCAGCAACGCCACCGCCGCAAAACCAATCTGCGGGCGAATAAGGTCGGCCAGGCAGGTAACAAACAGCCCAACCTGAATCGGTGTTCTTGTTTTCTCTTGATTCATTGATAATGTACTGCTTTGAAACAACATTCAATGTAGCATCAAGGCATGTGCGGTGCTACCTCTACAGTTTTGTAGAAGACATAGTTAACTCAATACGCTAAAACATCTATGTTATTGTGGCCAGACCAGTGAGATTGGAGTCTTCGAGGATATCTAGGGACATTCTGATATCGTCCTCCTTTGGTACCGCAAACATATAGCGAAAAGTTTACAAACCCACCTAACGGGCTCGTCACTGTCTAGAGCACCTCTCTAACCTCTCGCCTTTACTAGTAGTAGTTCTGGTCACTATCATTGAACTCGACAATTAGATAGTACAAAAACATCAGCCAACCCATCACAAAGCCCAGACCGAATACAGCTTACAGCGTTTTCTTCTTCAACGATTGACAGAAGGTCGAGGCAACTGATCCAACCAAACTCACTGATTAATGACCGAAACGCTAGAACAAATTAACACAATGGGGAAACAAATTATCAAGAAACGGGGACGAATAGTTCTGTTATCTCCTCTTTATTCAGGTATGCAAGAAATACACTTTGTCCAATCTTTAAACATATAACGGGTAGGGCATTTCATAGAACTCGCGCAAGCTGATGTGCGGAATGTGTAGCCCAATACAGGGGATATTTCTTGTGCTGTTGTTGAATAACATGAATACCCGCACCCGAGTTCTTACATAGTTCTTGAAGCTGATCGGATACCCCAATTGGAGCGGCCCCAAAAGAAATCAAAATGTTATCAACCACAATTTCTCTTTCACTATTTCTGTATTGGACTTTGAGGCCTCGTGAAGTTGCCATCAAGCCCTCAGTTTCCATCAAAACCGAAACGCCGGCCTCGGGCAACACATTAGGAAAAACAATCTGGTTAATTAGATTAACGTCGTCGGCAAATCTGTTAGATCGCTCTACTAAACTTACTTCACGGCCATGCTTTGCCAAATGCCAAGCGGCTTCTGCGCCTAAAAGGTTAGCTCCAATAATCGCGACCTTAGAGCCCAACGTTCCCAAATGCGACAGGCCATCCAGGACAGATGAGGAAATTGTTGGTGAAGCTATAAAACGATCTGGAACTGGGATTTTATTACCTGTCGCGAAAACGACCACATCGATGCAATCACCAAACTTTGCTAATGTTTCATTAATCTTTGAATCTAGGTAAACCTCAACGCCTGCGGAAGCAAGAGCCTCTGAATAGTATTCGAGTAATCGTGTAAACGATTTCTTAAAAGAGAATGTCGCAGCTAGAGCAATCTGCCCACCTAAGTGCTTTTCTTTTTCAACAAGAAGCACCTTATGGCCGCGGCTACGCGCACTTAATGACAATTGTATTCCAGCCGGGCCCGCACCAACGACTAAGATAGTCTGGGGGTTTTCTGATTTTTCTAACTGCTCTGTTTCCCGGCCAGCGATAGGATTCACCGCACAATGCCCACGTGCACCATCTTGCTCGCGCGCGACACAGGTATTACATCGAATGCACGGGATGATAGCCGCTTCGTTTCTTTCAAAAATCTTTCTTGGTAATTCCGGATCTGCGAATAGCGGCCTTGCCCACGCAACCAAATCCGCCATTCCATTTCGGACAACGCTCTCACATGTTTCGATACTATGAATAGACCCGGACGCGATAATCGGAACATCAAGATGTTGCTTAAACTGCTCAGCATACTTAACAAATGGAGCTTCTGGTAGATACATCGGAGTGATGCGCTGCTCCATTACACGATATGTACCAGCGCTGACGTGAAATACATCGACCCCTGCTTCAGACAATTCTTTCGCGATACCAATGTAATCGTTAATCTCTAGTGCGCCATCCAACTGATCATCACCATTTATTCGCATGCCTAGTAAACAATCAGAAGCGATTCGGTCACGAACTCGCTGCGTCAACTCTCTTACCATTCGGAGTCTATTTTCTGCCGACCCACCATAACAATCATTCCTTTGGTTGAGCGGTGGAGAAAGAAAAGCGTTAATAAGGTAACCATGCGCACCGTGTAATTCAATCAAATCAAATCCAGCGTCCGATGCTCGTCCCGCTGCATCAATAAAATCTTCGATAACTTGCTCCACCTCGTCTGAGGTTAATTCGTGAGGTGTTCTTTTACCTTTCATCCAAGGTATAGGAGATGGTGCTACGATTGGAGGTTCCGAGATGACCCGCTGAGCTCCACAATGACCTAATTGAATCCCTGCAATGGCTCCTTCTATCTTAATCGCTTCAGATAAACGGTTAAGGCCTGGGATCATTCTGTCATTATGTGCTCCAAGTTGTGTATGAAACGCTCGACTCCCTTGATCATCTGTAAATGTAATCTCTACAATAACTATGCCTGCTCCACCACGTGCGCGCGCCTTATAGTGACTTATTACATCTTCAGAAACACTTCCATCTGAGTTGGCCAACATTACGCACATTGGAGCAGCAACTATCCGATTCCGGGTGACTTTGCTACCTAACCCGAGTGAAGTTGAGAGCATTAATTTATCCATTTCAGTCATCTTGTATCAGTATGGCCTCTCGGATAAAGAAGTAATTTTCAGAAAAGTTTTATTAGATACAGTCCCTAACTACAGGTCTTTAATTCAAAGTTCTCTATTGCCGCAAGTATCTTCCTTAGAGATTTTTTCTTTTCTTCAGATAAACCAGAGATAGGTGCGCGTGCAATTCCATTTCCTCGACCTACTAATGCCATAGCTTCTTTGATCACAACAGGAAATGACGCCCAGGCCCAGGCCATGCTAAGTGGCGCCAATACATCACTGATATGACGGGCAGTATCAAAATCACCGGCCTTCGCGGCATCATACAATCGAATCACTCGACTGGAAACCGGATTCGAGATGTGATTCGGATTCATCTCTCGGCCCCAACCCATCCATTCGGCGTCAGGTCAAAGATAATTCCATCGGGATCTTGATACTTTTTTTCATAATATAGGGATTCTTTTTCTATCGGCAGTTCCGCGAAGTACTTAGCACCAGCTGCGATCGCTTTCTCCTCAGCGACGTCTAGATCGTCGACCCAGAACCCTACATGATGTACGCCGACGAAATCCTTTCCGTATCGTTCTCCCGCCCATCTATCGTCTTTATACTTCAATAGCGCTAGCGATACAGTGCCATCAGACATATAGACTCCACTCGCTAATTCGGAGTCTGTTTCGCCTACACGCTTCATGCCGAATGCAGCTCCATAAAATTCTGCTGAGGCTTCTGGATCTGTAACCGACATTGCTATATGACGGAGTTTTACCATAATTTTCTCCCAGTAATATATGGGCTAGAAAACGCCCAAGAGGTGATTTAGATGAAGAAGATATTCGTTAAACTGCGGCATTTCTCTGGTACTGCGGGCATCTCTGGGCCTTGGCAAATCAATCGTGACCTCCTCGACGATGCGGCCCGGGCGTTCTGACATAACGAGCACCCGGTCAGATAAAAAAATAGCTTCAATAATGCTATGGGTCACTAACAAAACAGTTTTTCGCTGTGCTTCCCATATGTTTAGGAGTTCAAGATTCAAATGATCTCTTGTTAGGGCATCTAATGCGCCGAAAGGCTCATCCATCAACATGACCTGTGGGTTACGAATAAGAGCTTGCCCTAGAGCAACACGCTGCTGCATACCGCCCGAAAGTTCGTGGGGATAGTGTCGGCCAAAAGCATCTAAGCCCAATAACTTAACCATTTTGTTAATTCGATCTGAAAGCGCCTTTGGTGAATGCCCTCGAACTTCCTCGCCGAGACAAAGATTCTTCTCTACCGTGCGCCAGGGAAGAAGATTAGCGGTTTGGAAAACAATGCCCACATCATCAATTGGCTCTACGACATCTTGGCCCAGGACGGATACCTCACCACCCTCGTATGGCATGAGACCACCGATTATTCGCAACAAAGTACTTTTGCCGCAACCGCTCGGGCCAATAAGCGCCACGAATTCCTGATCTTCAATAACCGTTGACACCGCGTCAAGCGCCTTGATGCCATGTTCGCCACCGAAATTTTTCGATACGCGAACAACTGAGATGGCTGCGCCCATTTGATCTGATGTCGATAGTGTATTCACAGATGTCTCTATTTGGAGCGCCACCAGACTAACCGCTCTATGAATTCAATTAACGCAAACAAAATTAAAGAAATCCCAGTTACGGCAATCAAAGTAGCAAATGTAAGATCCGTTTTCCCAGCACTGGTTGCATACAAAATAAGATTGCCCAATCCTTTGCTAGAACCAACAAATTCACCGACTACTGCACCAATTACGGCAAGAGGCAGCGACACCTTACAACCGTCCAGAAAATATGGCAGAGCGACTGGTAAGCGAAGGTGACAAAAAGTAAACCAGGGACTTGCCCGAAGTGCACGAAAGTGTTCCGTTAGGTGATCTGGAGTACTATTTAAGCCCCCAAGAGTTGAGATTACGATTGGGAAAAGCGCGAATAGGAACACCATGATTACTTTTGATAGCAATCCGTAGCCTGCCCAAACAATGATCAGTGGAGCTAGCGCTACCTTAGGGATGCCTTGTAGCGCAATGACCAATGGATAGATCGTCCTTCTAGCTACTGGCATTGAGTAAATTAATCCCGAGATCCCAATTCCGGCGAGAACAGCCCAAGCAAATCCCCAGAGGACTTCCTCGAGGGTAATCAAACCTTCAGTCCAAAGTAGAGCGCGTGATTGCCAAAGGGCTTGAAAAACAGCGCTTGGCGGTGGAAGTAGATACGATCTTATGTCCAACGCGTGGACACTAAATTCCCATACCGAGCCGAGAAGAAGAAAAAATAGCGGGCCTTGCAGTAGATGCCAACCAACTCTATATCTAGAACTCAATAGTTGGCACCTCCTGCAACATGTGGGGGGGTCACGACAAAAGCGGTACTCCCGTTAACCCCGTTACTGACAGATGGAACATGCAGTTTTTCTACACCTACTATTTCAGTTTCTCTTGATAGAGAGTCGGTGGTTCAACCGCAAACTGCCGGAAATGCCATTGATCAAAGGCATCGAGATTATCCGGCCAGGTTCTCGCCTCATACGGATGATCGTTGGTTACTTGCACCATTTCACAATAAATTTCGACAAAGTTTCCATCAGGATCTTTGAAAACCAGAAATACATTTTCACCTGGTCCATGCTTTCCTGGTCCTCGGACAATCTCAATATTATTTTCCTGAAGCAAAGAAACGGCTCGTTCAACTTCCTGATAATTCTCTACTTCATACGAAAAGTGTTCCAATCCTGGGCTTCCTTCAGTGGGAAAATTATCAAGATCGCAAGAATCCTTCGGCAACTGGAACAGTCCAAGGTCATGATGATCCGAACCACATCTTAGGAAAACCATTTGCTCTTCAATCCAGTCAGAAACCTCCAAACCCAAGATTTCTGTATAAAACCTTACTGAATCGTGTATATCACGAACCTTTAGGACCAAGTGCCCTAATTTCGTTGGCTTTATTGCCGAAGACACTTCTTAGCCAATAAACAAAGAATAAACTTGCACGATGCCCTATTGCAGAAATTCATTTGTGTATAACTCCTCGGCGGTAACAGAATCGATTCCATAGGCAGGACCAATGAAATCGATGGTCCGTTGCACTTGAGCTGGATCAATCACCCCAAGCTTTCCTCTTCCTGTCGTTAAGTCAATCGTTTCCTTAACCTGCTGAAGTGTCACATCGTGATCAAGTACGGGAAACTGTTTCAGTATATATGCTGTTGCTTCCTCCGGATGAGCGTTAGCATACTCATAGCCCCGGAATGTTGCCGTTACAAAGCGTCTGACTTTATCCGGATTCTCAGCGATGACCTTGTCTGAAGTTACGATCCCGCTTCCGAGAATATCCAATTTGAAATCCGAGTAGTTGAGGAACCCGATCGTCAATCCGGCCTCTTTAGCCATTTTTTCAATGAGCGCCTTGTTGCTACCAAGCCAGCATTCTGCGGCGTCGATTTTTCCCTCCACCAAAGCGGCGTCCACAACGGCCCCATCCATCTTCAATAACGTTACCGAATCTCGACTTTGTCCATTCATCTCCAGCCAGACGGGTACCATTACGTGAACTGGTGACCACCCCGAACCTCCTATAGTAATCCCCTTGAGGTCAGCTGGGCTATCAAGTTTGTGGTGCTCTCTTACATGACAAAGGCCGGCCGGCCAACTCTGGTTTATGGCGCCAACGATTCTTGTTTTTCCGCCTTTGGAATGGTTAATAACCATAGCCAGTGGATTTCCATATCCAAACTCAAATAGACCTTGATCGATTTCGTTGGTGGTGCGCACTCCGCCATATCCACGCACTGCCTCTACTTCCAGATCTACATCGGAGTAGAACCCTTTCTCGATTGCAGTAATTACCCCACTCATACTTCCCTGAGGCAGCCACGACATATTGAACGTAATCTGATCAGCAGCCTGTACTGCTGGCGTGCTCATTAACGTCAATAGCAGAAGCCCAGTACTTACAGGCACCTTTGCAGTGCAACAAAGCTTGTTGATATGTTTCATTATTTCCTCCTTTTATTGGATTAAACCATGTCCACTTAGTTCTTTTGATCGCACATCAGATCACGCTTTCTCCCTCAGTAATCTCTCTACTATTCAATGGGAATTAGCTACCATCGTAGCCAACAACTGGGTTAGTCAACGTGCCGATGCCATCAATCGTAGCTACCATGACATCTCCTGGCTTAAGAAATACACCTCGCCCCATTCCGACTCCATCTGGGGTGCCACTGGCAATGACATCCCCCGGCTCTAAAGTCAGTATTTCTGACAGGTAACTAATCTGCTCGGAAATATTGAATATTAATTTGTTGGTATTACCGTCTTGCATTCTCTTTCCATTCACATCTAGTTGTAACCCTACATTGTGAGGATCGCCAAAGCACGATGCGGGCACAATCCACGGGCCTAGGGGGCCAAATGTGTCATGGCATTTACCCTGGAACCAATCGAACTTGAAAGGGTAATCATCTCGCACATTGAGGTCACGGGCCGAAATGTCATTAACTATGGTGTATCCAGCAACCACGCTCAGTGCATCACTAACAGGTATATGTCGGCACCGATGACCGATGATTACTGCTAGTTCTACCTCCCAATCGAGCATCTCACATCTAGCGGGCTTTACAACTGAGCCCCTGTCTCCAATCACACACGATGGGGCTTTCATAAAGATATATGGGCTGCTCTCAGACTTTTCGGCAAGAACAGTTCCCATCTCATCAGCATGTTCGACATAATTTGAGGCCGCACAAAACATTCTTTTTGGGGTGATTGGAGCCATTAGTTCAACATCGTCTGGTAGAAACTCGACGTTACCCTGATCTAACTGTCCAGCTATCTCAGCCGCAAAGGCGTTCAGTTCTTCGTTGGCGTCACCCCACTGCTCGAAAATCTGATCCAATCCGCGTCCTTGGAAAGGATTGAGCAAATCATCTTTACCTATGGAAGAACTAGCAGTAGCGAGATCCACCAGATGTCCACCAAACACCAACGCTGGGAGTGTTTCGCCTCCTACTCGGTATGTTGCCAATCCATATCGCATCCGTACCCCTCCCTTGTGGACTCTGGCTATTACTCGTTAGCAAAGCCCCTGAATCTCTCGTTATTAATGTACACTTTTAGCTAAGAATGTATACTTTGCTCCGTTTACGTATACCTGTCAAATACTATTCTTAGGAACTGGAGTCTTTTGCCCCAGCGAATCTAACTGCGAGGCTCCCTGGCAAATGACGGCATCAAAAGGATATACCGATGTTAGAGCTTTACCATGACTGGGACTCGTTGATGTCTTTTAAGGTTCGAGTCTGCCTTGCGGAGAAAGGGCTACAGTGGACTAGCCGACCGATCAAACTTACCCGCTTTGAACATCTGAATGAACAATATCTCCAATTAAATCCCAATGGCGTGGTTCCAACATTAGTCCACGACGGTGAACCGATTATTGAGTCATCTGTCATCAACGAGTACCTTGACGATGTTTTTCCCACCCCAACTTTGAGACCGTCCGATCTGCTCGAACGCTCACGAGTTCGTTCATGGGTGAAATATGGAGATGATGTACTTCACCACTGCGTCCGACCCGCTACTTTCGAACTGATGATCAAACCTCGGCTTAAGCTTTACACTTCAGCAGAACTCGAAGAACTAATCGCATCACATCCGCAGCCAGATCGTGCAGACGCGTATAGAAAAGCTGCAGCGGCTGAAATCGATTACGATGCGATCAGCCACACAGCCCGCGTGGCTGAGGAGGCGTTCACACGAATTGAATTCTGCCTAAAGACGACAAAATGGCTCGCCACGGATACCTTCAGCCTTGCTGATGTAATGTCGATGCCATTCGTAGATCGAATTGAGCATCTTGGGTTTAGCTTTCTGATCAAAAGACGATCATCTGTTCTGGATTGGGTTGAACGCCTCAAAGCCAGAGATTCGTACCAATCCAGTATGCCACCACCTGAGGATCGGCTTCCCAGTCCCAGTCCTGATACAGTTTCAAGACTTGTTGAGTTATTCAAATGAGCCCTGATCGGAACTCAAATTCTCCCGACCGCCGCTCTAACCAAAAACTCTTGGATGACGACTCCTTAGACGTTCTTTTTCGAAAGGCTCGAAGTCATAACGGATGGCACAAGAAAGAGGTTGATGACGCACTTCTGAAAGAGATTTACAATTTAGCATGCATGGGGCCGACGAGTTTCAATTGTTGCCCAATGAGGGTTCTCTTCGTTCGCTCCAATGAGCAAAGAAACAAACTTCTACCTGCGGTCATAGAAAGTAACTACGAAAAAATAAGGACAGCACCAGTCGTTGCTATAATTGGCTATGACTTCGATTTCTTGGATTATTCATCCAAGTTATTCCCACACGCGGATATCCGCCTGATTTTTGAAGGGAATGGCGCCCTGGGCAGAGAAACCGCAGTGCGAAACGGTACACTACAGGCCGCGTATCTGATGTTAGCTGCAAGATCCGTGGGTCTTGATTGTGGGCCAATATCCGGTTTTGACCGAGCCTACGTAGACAAACATTTCTTCTCCAATACGAATATCACGACCAACTTCTTATGTGGCCTAGGGTACGGCGATCCTGAACAACTAGACGAAAGGCTCCCCAGACTTGAATTTGATAGGGCTTGTAATGTCTTATAGTTTGAAGGTTGCCAATTTTCCTATCGCGCACCTGATGGTACACCCGCCCCTTGTTCCGAAAAACCTAACTAATTCCGATCCCAATCATGCGTAATCTCACCAAAAATTCCACTATAGCTGAGACAATTCTAAAAAATCTTTCTAAAGAAATTGTTTCTGGGGCAATAGAACCTGGCATGAAACTGGAAGAAAAGACGCTTGCTGATCAATATGGAGTCTCCAGGACTCCAGTCAGAGACGCTCTTCGTCAACTTGCATCTACCGGGCTCGTTGAATTTCGCCCTAGGCGCGGTGTCACAGTTGTCAACATCGGTATTGAAAGACTATTAGAAATGTTTGAAACCCAAAGTGAACTCGAGGGACTGTGCGCTCGCCTCGCGGCAACAAGAATGACGGCTGTCGAGCGTCTGCAGTTGGAAACACTTCATGAGAACGGTAAGAATACTGTCGACTTGGGTAATACTGAAGAATACTCCAAGCTAAATGAGCAAATACATGAATTAATTTACATTGGCGCTCACAATAAAAGCATGCATCAGATTACTGCTTCGTTTCGACAAAGACTGGCACCATTCAGATCATCGGCATTCTTTCGAACGAAAGGTCGGATCGCCGAGTCTTACCAAGAGCACGGTCAGATTATAGAAGCGATATTGAACTCCGATGGCGACAAAGCAGGTAAGGCAGCTCATGATCACACAATCAGCTCAAGCGTCAATGTTCTAGATTATTTTCAGGATCGCAAGGACTCTATTGAATCTACCGTCCTTTCACACCCGGGTATAGCCGTTAACACTCCCTTAGCATAGGTTGATATTGTTGCCGGCGATAGTAACAAATCAGTTATGATAATTCGGCCTCTATGTAGGCCAGCCGTATCGTCGAACTATAGTTGTTGACGCACCATCGAGATGCCGCTCTATTACTCCGCTAAAGATAATTACTGGCCATCATATTACGGTCATCAGTGAGGGATGGAACCTGTTCATCAATATTTACACCTACCAATGATGCTCTCATCTGCACTTTCTCATTAGGCTTCATGCGGAATAGCCTATTTCGAGATTCCTGAGACTCTGTTGTAACAGCTATTGAAACTAGAAAAAATTAAGCAACAACCAAAGATCCTTTTACTGCTGATGGCCGGCGCGGTGCCATTGAGTTATGCCACTTGGCAGGCGTTGCTGAATAACTTCGCAATCGAGCGAGCTACTTTCAGCGGGGTTGAAATCGGAATCCTTCAGAGTCTACGCGAGGTCCCCGGTTTTCTTGCTTTTGCCGTAGTCTTCCTGCTGTTTGTGCTTCGCGAACAACACATTGCATTGATCTCTCTGGCGCTACTGGGCATTGGCACCGCTATGACGGGATTTTTCCCGAGCGTGATTGGGCTATACATTACCACGGTCATCATGTCCGTAGGCTATCACTACTATGAGACGATCCAGACGTCCCTGTCGCTACAGTGGCTGGATAAGGACAAAGCGCCTGAGCTGCTGGGGCAGATCATTGCTGTGGGCGCTTTCACCTCGATTGTGACCTTCGGCATGATCTGGCTGGCGTTTGATCTGGTCGGTCTGGGCTTCACTGTGGTCTACGCGCTCGGTGGTGCTGCCACGGTGCTGATCGCTCTAGTCTGTGCTGTGTCTTTCCCACAGTTCCCCGTCAAGGTTCGCCAGCATCGTCACATGGTTCTGCGCAAACGATACTGGCTGTACTACGCCCTGACTTTCCTGTCCGGCGCGCGGCGG
>JBBWVW010000190.1:0-36050 GCA_050256425.1 Arenicellales bacterium
GTTTTCCGTCACTCATCATTGCTTCAAGTTAACCGGTTGATCGGACGAAAACAAGGTTTAGAGCGTACAGACAAAACGAGTATCTGCCAGGCGCCGCGTGTATCGTGGCGCAGATTCTTTCGCGCGACTATTCGCTGGGGCTTGCCGTTGGTGGGTGGAGTCCAATAGAACTCGCCATCTCTGGTTGCAAACCTGGGTAGCTTCTTAGCCCGAATTCGCAAAATCCTGCGCTACAAAAACGCGAGTAATTGGCCTAGCGAAGTCTAGCGTAACTGAGAATAGTGTGTAGACGACTCTGTATTTTACGTCAGTTTTAGAACCGGCCTACTTTAACCAATAAACAGGGTCGACGAGATAGATCTTTTCGTCAATCTCTTCTATAGCCAGTACAGCCAACGATTTACCGCGACATGGTCCGGCAGTGCAACTCCCATCTGAGGGGTCATAGAGGGCGCCGTGGGTAGCGCAAACGATCTGCCCTCCATCGGTATCGAAAAAATGTCCCGCCGACCAATCCAGCTCTAACTGACGGTGAGCGCAACGGTTGATAAATCCAGACACACCTTGACTATGTCGAATGATGAAGGCCGGCAAGGTCTGATCCTTGCATTGGACTTCGAACCGAAACCCAATGCCTCCGGCAGAGATCTTTATCGACTCGCATAAGTATGCCCGCACAGGCTAACTCGAACGACTGCCCGTGAGTTGTGTCTGCAACTGCCCGAGCACACTAGCTAGCTCCCTGGGTAGCGGCGCATGAATGTCAAGTTGGCGTTTGTCTATTGGATGCTGAAAAACCAAGCGATCAGCATGCAGGAACTGGCGGGCTAGACCAAATTTACGAATATGCCGGTTAGCCTCGGCGTTGCCGTAGACACGGTCTCCGGCCACCGGAAGGCCAATGGCTTGGGCATGCACCCGAACCTGGTGCAGCCGCCCCGTCTTGATCTCGACATCCATCAGTGTGTGTTCAAAAAACCGGGTAACCGGGTTGAAAATGCTATGAGCTTCCCTGCCCTGGGAACTTACTTCGGATCGTTTAATCTGGCCGGGACCTCGGAAGGTCTGCAGGCGATGTTTCAATTCGCGCTTTCCTCCTCGCCACCGCCCCACGAGTAACGCCTGGTAGTTTTTCTTTATCCCGGCGTCACGTTCTGGTTGACGCAAAACGGCGTGCATGGCCCGAAGCGTCCGGGAATCTTTAGCCAGCATCAAAGCGCCCGATGTATCCTTATCCAGTCGGTGGATCAGCTCTAGATGATCCTTAGAATGGGCGCGCATGAACTCGATGAGCCCGCCGTGAAGGCCGGTACCACCGTGGACGGCGACTCCAGCGGGCTTGTTGAGGACCAGAAGGTGTTCGTCTTCGTAAAGGATAGCCTCCCTTAGATCAAGCGGACTTTGATCGGTAGCGTCGGCGCCGGGCTCCGGCCGTCGAAGTGGGGGTATACGGACCCGATCATCCAAGGCGAGTCGGATGGATGGCCGGACTCGACCACCATTAACCCGAACCTGCCCATCTCGCACGATCCGATAGATATGAGTTCGAGGAACACCCTTGAGGTGCTTAATCAGATAATTATCGAGCCGTTGCCCTGACTCCATTTCTGTCACAGTAAGGGTTTGCGAGGGCGTTTTCGGCTGCTGCCGTTGTGTGGGATGTGGTTCGCTCATTATCTAATTGAAAAAACGACAGGTTTTAACTAGAATACCACCCTCTTCTGTAGAGCAGAAGTACGCCAGTGTGGCAAAGGCGCAGTGCAAACGCACTCGCGGGGCCGGGGAGTCGGACAAGGGCGACCCACAACCAGCTTGGGTGTGGTCTTATTTCAGGACACACCCGCATGGCGCAACAGCCCCCAGATGCTGCGGTGAGGAAAGCGGCCCAAAGACAGGTTTGGGCGCTGATGTAACGAACAGGATATCGTCCGCGTGACAGCACGCGGGCCAAGTAAAGTGGGTTAAAGGCTCCGTCGTCGACGGGGCTAACGCGAGCAACCTGCCTCAGGAGTGAAAGAGGCCTAGACGGAACTGATCCCCGGCGATGATTTAAACCGCCCGACAGGAAATCGGTGTAGTGATGACGATTCTCTTGTCGACTCAGGGTCGACCCCGTCGTCGAATGCCCGTCACCCGCCTGTCGTTTCTTCCTTTTCGTTCGCCCGCCTTGTGTTTCGCCCGTACTTCCCTGCTCCAGAGGGAAAAATAAACAACACCCCCAAGTCAGCCTGACCACGAGTCAGTGGCCATAATAACCGCCGCAATCGGCGCCTTCGGGGCAAAACGGAACACGAAAATGAAACGAATGCTATTTAATGCCACCCATGCTGAAGAACTGCGCGTGGCAATTGTCGATGGACAGAAACTTATAGATTTAGATATTGAATCTTCGTTGCACTCACAACGCAAAGGTAATATTTACCAAGGCCGGGTAACACGCGTCGAACCTAGCCTAGAGGCCGCCTTTGTTGACTATGGAACCGAGCGCCAGGGCTTCTTGCCTTTGAAGGAAATCTCTCGGTCGGACTTTCGCAATTTCTCTCCCGCGACTCCAATGGCACAAGTTCGTATCAAGGATGTCATTGAGGAGGGGCAGGAGTTGCTGGTTCAGGTCGAAAAAGATGAGCGCGGAACCAAAGGTGCCGCGCTGACGACCTTTATCAGCCTCGCCGGCCGCTACCTGGTCCTGATGCCTAACAACCCTAAAGGCGGTGGAATCTCGCGGCGTATCGATGGTCCCGAGCGTGCCGACTTGCGGGATGCCATGATGGGGCTTGAAGTGCCCACTGAGCACTCACTCATCGCCAGGACGGCGGGCATCGGCAAGACTCCCGAAGAGCTCCAATGGGATCTTAACTTCCTGATGCAACTCTGGGGCGTCATCGAGGAAGCGACTTCGAGCAAATCCCCGCCTTTTCTGGTGTACCAAGAGAGCAATTTGATCGTTCGAACTATCAGGGATCACCTGCGGACCGATATTCAGGAGATTTTGGTTGATGAGCCCTCGGTTTTTGATAGAGCATCGCGGTTCATGGAACAGGTCATGCCGCAAAATGTCGCGAAACTTAAATTGTATGAGGATTCAGTGCCATTATTTTCTCGTTTTCAAATTGAACACCAAATTGAAAATGCGTACGCTCGTACAGTCAAACTGCCTTCCGGCGGGGCACTTGTCATTGATCACACCGAAGCACTCATCTCGATAGACGTGAACTCGGCTCGTGCGACCAAAGGATCTGATATCGAAGAGACCGCGCTTCAAACCAATCTTGAGGCAGTCGATGAACTGGCCCGGCAGATGCGAATTCGCGATCTTGGCGGACTCCTGGTGATTGACCTGATTGACATGACCTCCGCCCGAAACAAAAAAACAGTCGAGACACGGCTTGAAGAGGCGGTGCACAACGATCGGGCCCGCATTCAAGTCGGGCATATTTCTCGATTCGGCCTGCTTGAGATGTCCCGCCAACGCTTGCGCTCATCAATTAGTGAGTCAAATTATGGTGTTTGCCAGCTGTGCGACGGTACGGGGCAAGTGCGCCATGTCACTTCTTCCGCGCTGAGTTTCCTGAGAATTCTTGAGGAGGAAGCGCTCAAAGAGAATACCGAGGCCGTCCTTGCCGAATTGCCGGTTGATATTGCCACCTTCTTGCTCAACGAAAAACGTCACGAGGTCAACCAGATTGAATCACGGTTAGGCACACGTATCGTCCTTATTCCCTCGCCCGACTTGCAGGGCTCCAAGTTTAATATTCAGCGATTGCGTAGCGAGGATATTGATGCGACCGGCAACACACTTGAAAGCCATAAAATTCGAATTACACCCGCCAGTGAAAACGAGTTGGAATACTCGCTGACGCACCGAAAGACTCGCCCGGCAGTGAATCTGAATCAGATAGATACTCCTCCGCCGCCAGTGCCTAGTAGCGCTCAAGATAGTTCCAAGGCGGACGGTTTATTGACGCGGATCTGGAAGCAGCTTACAAAGAGCACCGAGACACCAGAATCTGAGCCAAAACGGGAAAGGTCGGCCCAACGAGGGGGTAGACCAGGCCAAAGTCGCTCTCGTGGTCGGCGTTCCGGCGGGCGTAGAGATGGGCAACGCCAGGAGCGAAAAGAAGGCGCGGAAGGAGCCCGCAACCGCAACGCACAGGCACAGGGTAATGCGGACCGCAACCGCCAAAGTGGCGCAGATAGCTCCTCGAGTTCGACCTCAGGTCAAAAATCCGGCCAGCGCCGATCGCGGGGAGGTAGAGGTCGTTCTGGAGGGCAAGGCCCGCGCCCTAATCCTGGTAACCAACAACAGGATCGGGCATCCAAGAGCAGCACTGACTCATCACCGGCCCCTGCTGCGGAGGAATCGGGCAAAACCGGCACCGAAGGTTGACCGAGGCGTGCGATCGTTATTTTGTACCCGGAACGGGTTCTTCACACCGGTGAAACAGGGCCACGGATTCTACGTGAGCGGTATGTGGAAACATATCCGCCAGTGCCAGTTTCACTAGCCGGTAGGTCCCAGTTATGGTGAGAGATGCTGCATCCCGCGCCAGCGTTGCAGGATTACAGGATACATAAGCGAGGAAGCGGGGCTTAACCCGTTCGCTGATTAAGTTCAATACCTCTATGGCTCCGCTCCTGGGAGGGTCCACGATGACCTTTGAGAATTGTCCTGGATCCCATTCCCCCAAATCTTTGCTAAAAAGGTCACGACACTCAAAGGCGGCGTTAGAGATCCCATTTTGGTGGGCGTTGTCACGAGCTCGCGAGATCAAGCTTGGGCTTTCTTCTACCCCGAGAACCCTCTTTGCCCCGCGGGCTGCCGGTAGCGAAAAGTTACCCAGTCCGCAAAATAGATCTAGTACCGAATCCGTCGGTCCAATGTCCAGCCAGTCAAGAACCATCCCAACCAGCGCTTGGTTAACCAGGCGATTAACTTGAATGAAATCGGTCGGGGAAAAGCCGACCGAGACCGAGAACTCAGGCAGAGCGTATTTGAGAAGTACGGGTTGACTTGGAAATATCGCTTCAACTGAGTCTGGACCGCCGCTTTGGCTATAGATCAGCAGGTTGTTTTCACGACCAAACTTTTCCAGACGATAAGTGTCTCCAGCCGTTAAGGGTTCGAGGTGTCGAAAGACCAGTGCGGTTGCGTTATCCCCAACGGCCACTTCGATCTGAGGGAATCGATCAGGCGCACTCATCCCCTGTAGAAGACTTGGTAGCGTCGGGAGAACAGAGTTAACTGAAGGATCGATCACCAGGCACTCCGCCAGTGGGGTGACATACTTATTATTTCGCTCACGGAAGCCGACCAGAATCCCGCCCTTCTTCGGTACAAAACGGACGCCGAGCCGGGCCTTCCGCCGATATCCCCATAGCGTAGCAGCGATGGGATTTGTTACCGCCACTGGACCAACGCCGGCCTTACCCAGTGCATCAAGGAGAATCTGGCGCTTAAAGGTTAATTGGGCGCTATGCTCAAGGTGTTGTAAGACACAGCCGCCGCAGGTCCCAAAATATTGACAAGGCGCCTGTGTCCGATTCTTTGATTGAACGATGATTTTATCTACCAGCCCCAACGAAAAAGAACGTCTAGTTTTGGTGGGCCGAACGATGACAGTCTCACCGGGAAGAGCCCCCTCAACAAACCACACTTTTCCCTCAACCCGGGCGACCCCTCGGCCATCATGGCTTAAAGAGTCGACGACCGCCGGGAAAGGCGCGATCTGATCAGCTCGCACTGTCCAAGACCCGCCAGCGCGCAAGGAACTCAGCTAGATGGGGCCTGCCACTGTCCGCAAGAAGATTCCGCAGGCGGTTTTGCTCGTGCTCTAACTCGCCTGCGTTCAGAACGCCGCGAATCTGCTGAAACCGCAGATACACCAGGTAGGTGTTCAAGACGTCAGTCTCGCAGTAATCCCGGATTGCATCGATTTGCCCGGAGCAGAAACTTTCCCAGACGTGAGCGCCACTCATCCCCATCTTCCCAGGAAAACCCAGCATCACCGCCAACTCATCGAGCGGAACAGAAGCCCTTGGCTGATACCCGGATAAGACATCCATCAGATCAAGATGCCGGGCATGGTATCGACTGAGGTAGTTATTCCAACGAAATTCGCGATCAATATCGCCGCTGTCCCAGTAACGCGCTGATGCGACACTGTGTTTCAAAGCACGATAATGGATGACGGGGAGATCGAAGCCGTTGCCGTTCCAACTCACAAGGGCTGGAGCAAATTTCTCTATGCCATCGAAAAACCGTTCCAATAATTCTTTTTCCCCTGAAGCGGGATTACCTAACGACCAAACCTTAAGGTTGTCGTTGCTAAGCAATACGGCTGATATTGCGACTATCTGGTGTTGGAAATGAGAGAGAAAGTCTGTCTTTCCGGTTTTTTGTGTACGCAGTGCCCGCATGGCCAACGCAACGTCCTCGTCACTAAGGTCTCTAAGATTAAATAACTGTCTACCGGCCTCTATATCGGGAACGGTCTCGATATCAAAAACCAGAACATTGCCCCCGAGCATCAAGGTCTCCCTGCGAGCCACACTACATCATTAACCGAAAAACTGATCTCCTCAACTAAGGATAGCATCTCGCACTGCGCCCAGTGTTGGCGCGACCCGCAGGGGTTCTGGGCTTTGACTAATGGCCGTATCTGGATCTTTAAGTCCGTGACCAGTTAAGGTGCATACGACGACGGATTGGTCCGGAATTGCAGACTCGCCCAAAGCCGAGATTAATCCGGCGACAGAAACCGCGGAAGCGGGCTCGCAGAAAATCCCCTCATGTTGTGCCAAATACTGCTGAGCATCGAGAATTAACTGATCTTCGTGTGCACCAAACCAGCCCCCCGACTCACTTCGGGCGGCCTGCGCAAGATCCCAGGATTGCGGGTTGCCGATACGAATCGCAGTCGCAACAGTCTCTGGGCGAGCGACAATCTGACCACGTACAAATGGCGCAGCCCCTGCTGCTTGGCAGCCAACCATGATAGGCAGTTTGTCGAGGTCGCCGGTCTGATGATACTCGGAATATCCCAACCAGTAGGCGCTGATATTGCCCGCATTACCCACCGGAAGAAAGTGGTAATCGGGTGCTCTGCCCAGGCTGTCGACGATCTCAAAAGCTGCGGTTTTTTGCCCTTGCAAGCGGTAAGGATTGACTGAATTGACTAATGTCACTGGTGCCTCTTCGGGCATCGCTTTCACTATCTGCATTCCTTCATCGAAGTTCCCGGCGATCTGAATGACCCGAGCCCCGTGCATCATGGCCTGGGCCAACTTGCCAAGCGCTATCTTTCCATCTGGAATCACAACGAATGCCTTCATACCCGCCCTGGCAGCGTAGGCAGCAGCCGCTGCGGACGTATTACCGGTGGACGCACAGATGACCGCTTCACTTCCCTCATGGGCGGCCATCGTAATCGCCACTGTCATCCCCCGATCCTTGAATGAGCCTGTGGGATTCGCTCCTTCCACTTTGCCGTAAACCACAATTCCCCGTTCTGGATCACACAGGGAATTCAAACATACCAGGGGTGTGGACCCTTCCTGCAAGCTAATAGGCTTGACAGAAGCCGGCAATGCAAGCCTCGCCTGGTACCGCGAGATCAACCCTGTGCCACTATCACTCATCGACGGAGGTCTCAAGAGTTTCTAAGCGAATCCTTGTTGCCGCCCTTGCATTCGTTGAAAGGGCTTCAATCTCCGAGACGGCCATTGCAACGTTCGCCTCCAGTGCCCTGTGGGTCACGATCACAACTGGCACATTACCAAGCGCATCGGCTCTCCCCTGCTGTCGTATCGCCTCAATGCTTACCTGATAATCCCCGAGAATTCGGGTAATGTCGGCTAGCACGCCCGGGCGGTCCTGGACCGTTAATCTAAGGTAATGCGCGCAAACAATCTCGGACAAGGGGACGACTCCAGGCGCGGAAAGTGCTGCGGGTTGAAATGCCAGATGGGGCACCCGGTTACCTGGGTCAGAGGTTAGCGTCCTCACAACGTCAACCAAATCTGCGACCACCGCGGATGCTGTAGGCTGAGCCCCAGCCCCGGCCCCATAGAAAAGGGTCTCTCCCACAGCGTCTCCATTCACGACGATAGCGTTCATTACGCCCGAGACGCTCGACAGTAGGTGATCGTCTCCCACCAGGCAGGGGTGCACTCGAAGATCCAATCCATTGCCCAAGCGCCGTGCGATGCCGAGGTGCTTGATTCGATAACCAAGTTCCCGGGCATAGATAATGTCGTCCTTCGTGACTTCGGTGATACCCTCAACGTGTACCGACTTAAAATCGAGGTGCACACCATAGGCAATAGACGCAAGAATAGTGAGCTTATGCGCGGCGTCAACCCCCTCCACATCAACACTGGGGTCTGCCTCGGCGTAACCGTTGGCCTGGGCCTGCAATAGGACCTCCGCGTAGTCAGAACGATCGTCTTGCATTCCGCTGAGGATGAAATTACAGGTGCCATTGAGTATCCCAACTAGCCTCTCTACCCGATTACCCGCCAGCCCCTCTCGGAGGACCTTAATCACAGGAATACCTCCGGCGACGGCTGCTTCGAAGGCGACGACCAGCCCTGCCGAAGAGGCTTGGTCAAAGATCTCATTTCCCCGTGTTGCGATTAACGCTTTGTTAGCGGTGATAACGTGCTTACCATGATTCAGAGCAGCACTGATCAGGTCAAAGGCAACATCGCATCCACCAATAAGCTCTATAACGACGTCAATTTCGGGGTCTTCAACTATTTCATGGGGATTAGCTGTAAGCGAAATACCTGCAGTGTTACAGTCACGCGGGCGGGTTAGATCCCGAACAGCTGCCCGGGTAACTTTGATTTCCCGGCCTGCCCGACGCGAGATCTCATCGCCATTGCGCCGAAGAACATCTACCGTTCCGGCGCCTACTGTGCCCAGGCCGATAACACCGACATTGACTGGTTTCATATGATCTCAATCCGGAGAAAAGTCAAGGATTTCGAATGCGCGGGAGTACTCACGAGCGCTGGATTGTATCCCAAACTTCTTTCAGGTGATTCTGTTGTGAGTCGCTCGGTTGCAGGTGCCCGCCGTTGAAGACTTGGCAGATCGTAAAGGCCCGTTGACCCATGGGCTTGCAGATTGAGAACAGCGCGAATATCAGGGTCATCCAAGGACATGACGCTGCTTCGGTGTCTATCGGGTCAACGCTGTGCAGCACGAGTTTTCTGGTCTCACCCAGTTTTGCGCCGCAAGCCTGGCCGGTGGCAAGTTTTGGGTTACTTTCAGTCGAGCAACTCCAAGCGCTTTTTGACCTTTCCTGGGAAGTCTTGATAATTGGTACCGGCACCACACAGCAGTTTCCCGGGTCTGAACTACTTGAAGTTCTCGCGACCGAGGGTCGTGGAGTCGAGTTTATGAACTCGCGCTCAGCTTGTACAAGCTACAATCTGCTCGCTATAGACCAGCGGTCGGTCGTCGGCGCAATAATTTTACCGTTGAAGGGTGCTGCGCCCTCTGCCTCTAACGGCTAGGTAAGATCGTTAGCGGGTCAATCGGTTGCCCGTTGCGACGAATTTCAAAATGGAGTCTAACGGAACTGGCGCCGGATTGACCCATTTCCGCAATCACCTGCCCACTATAGATCTGATCCCCCTCGTTAACGGTCACCACGCGATTATGGGCATAGGCGCTAAGAAAGGTTTCATCGTGTTTGATGATAAGCAATAAACCATAACCCCTGAGTCCCGTTCCCGCATAAACGACCTTGCCGTTGGCAGCCGCACGTATTGGACTTCCATCAGCGCCAGCGATATCAATACCATTCTCGCCCGCCGTATTGTTAAACCGGGTTATCAGGTCACCATCTGCTGGCCACACCCAACCCTCTGCGCTGTCTGGCGCCTTGCTGCTGACGGGTGGGGCAGCCTGGCCGGTTGAGGGTTTGCTCGAAGCGGCGGGCACCGCCACGGGCGCGTCGCTAGCCGAAACGGGCCTTTTAGCTTGTAACCCGCTAACCACTTGAGAGTTCGAAGTTTCGGTCTCAGACATTTCCCCTCCAAGATAGATTTTTTGACCTACCTGAAGGGCATACGGGGTTTGTAGTTTGTTCCACCGAGCCACATCACGATAATCTAGACCGGCCGACCAAGCGATAGTGTAGAGGGAGTCCCCGGGTCGAACGATACGTACGCTGTGCTTGGTTCGGGCATTGGTTAGATCACTGACTGGAACCACCGGGCTACCGGTGCACCCCGCCACAATCCATGCCAGGCCTAAAAATAAGGCCAAGGCCTTGATCAAACGGAGTTCGGCATTAGACACTGAGCCAGAGAAGACCCGAAATCACTACAACTACCGTGGCCCAGCCAATGGCATCGACATGGCGGCGTAATTGAGTTTCGAGCGCCTCACCTCCGAAAAAAATCAAACCCGCGACCAAAAAGAACCGCGCTCCGCGCCCTACCAACGATGCAAGCAAAAAAGGCACCAGGCTCATACCAATTAGGCCGGCGCTAATAGTGAAGATCTTGTAGGGAATCGGGGTGAAACCGGCAACAAACACAACCCATACCCCGTAGATCTCAAACCATGTCCGTGCCCGCTCGAACCCCGACCCAGCGTCATAAAACTCGATGATTGGCTCTGCCACGGTACCGAACAGAAACTTTCCAATGAGGTAGCCGAATAAGCCGCCAGCAACCGATGCCACTGTTGTCAAACCAGCCAGAAACCACGCCCGATCCCGACGAGCCAGAACCATAGGCGCCAGCATGACATCCGGCGGAATAGGGAAAAAAGACGATTCAGCGAAAGACAAGGCCGATAGATATCTTGAGGCGTGGCGATGAGTTGCCCACCGAAGCACAGCGCTGTACAAAGGTGTAAAGATCTTCACGAAATAATTCCAGACATCATCGGAACAAAAACCACAGGAACTGACTCAAATCGTCGAACGTGCCCGTGTCTTTTTTTCCAGTACACCAGGGTCTGGTTTTGCTCCCCGCCTTCTGGCGCAACCAATATACCTCCGTCAGCCAGTTGGTCAAAGAGATTGCTTGGCACCACTGCCGGCGCCGCCGTGAGAATTATTCCGTCAAATGGTGCATTAATTGTCCAACCCGAAGTCCCATCTCCATGGCGAAAGCTAATGTTGGTAATTCCAAGCGGTGCCAAGCGCAACTTTGCCGCATCCAATAACTGTTGAATACGTTCGATGGTATAGACTCGGTCAGCAAACCTCGATAGCACCGCCGCCTGATAACCCGATCCGGTACCAACCTCCAAGACTCGACCCAATTTATCCCGGTTCGATCGCAATATCTGACTCATGAGCGCCACTACAAAGGGCTGGGAAATAGTTTGTCGGTACCCGATCGGTAAGGCGGTATCCTCGTAGGCCCGACTTTTAAGCGCATCCTCCACAAAAAGATCCCGCTGGATGCTGCCCATCGCTAGAAGCACCTTTTCGTCAGCGATACCCTTGCTTCGTAGCCCAGCGACTAGCCTTTTACGGGTACGTTCAGAGGTAAAGCCATCCGTTAACGCCGCTGATTTGTAACTCACGATCAGGGAGCCTCCAACCATGACTGAACCTGATTGACATGTTCGTGACGGGTCAGATCGACATGCAGTGGGGTTACCGAGACGAAACCCTCACGAACTGCAAAGAAATCAGTTCCCGGTCCGGCATCTTGTTCCGGACCAGCAGGGCCGACCCAAAATATTTCCGAGCCATAAGGATCTTTGGCGCGTATCACTGGTTCAGACTTATGACGGTACCCCAGTCGGGTTGCCTGAATCCCACGGATCTCTTCTATCGGCCGATCCGGCACATTCACGTTGATGATAGTGTCAGTCGAAAGTGGTTGCCTTACAAGCCGCTCCAGAAGTTGTACCGTGACTTGCCCCGCCGTATTGAAATAGGTCGGGTGGGAGCCAACCAATGACACGGCAATCGCCGGCAATCCCAAAAAGCGCCCCTCCATCGCCGCCGCAACTGTTCCTGAATAAATCACGTCGTCACCCAGGTTAGCGCCATGATTGATCCCGGCGACCACCAGATCGGGCTCATCGGTCATCAATCCGGTCAGGGCAACGTGTACACAGTCGGTTGGCGTGCCATCCAGGTAATAAAAGTCGTTTGGCGCCTGGTGAACCCTCAGCGGCCGTGTCAGAGTCAGAGAATTGCTGGCGCCGCTACGGTTCCGATCAGGTGCGACGACCAATGTTTCAGCTATTGAATTCACCGCCTGGTACAGCGCTAGTAGCCCGGGGGCGAGATAGCCGTCGTCATTACTGATCAAGATTCGCATAGATGGTCCGTTGCTAGGACGAACCGAACCACGCGGTCCTCCAACCCTAATTATCCCAGAATTTATATCATTCGGGCTAATGATCTTGCAACTACATAATCCTTACAGTGCATTTAATTGATTGGCCCCATCGGACGGCTAGGACCAACCTGATAGACTGATTGCGATTTTAAAGAGTATTTCTGAGATGAATCAGGCAAGCCCCCGCGCAAACTCGACGGACGACTCAGCCGAGTACCGGGAAATCCGATCGGTTACGCTGGTCGGAAGCGCCTTAGATGGCATTCTGGCTTTAGCAAAGATCGCGGGAGGTTATTTCGGTCACTCCCAGGCACTGATTGCAGATGGTATTCACTCTTTTTCAGACCTTATAACCGATCTGCTTGTCATTGTCGCGGCTCGGAAAGCCAGCCATCAAGCTGACCGAGAACACCCCTATGGCCACGGCCGCATCCAGACGATTGCAACCGCCCTTCTCGCGGCCTCACTTGCACTGGTCGCCTCTGGCATTGCCTGGGATGCCGTAGACCGACTGCGGGGTTCCGATACGCTACTCCAGCCGGGCTGGGAAGCTCTTGCCATTGCCGCTGTGTCGGTAGTCTTGAAGGAAGGTGTTTTTCACTACACCATGCGGTCCGCGACGCGTTTGAACTCTTCTTTGCTGCGTGCGAATGCCTGGCATAGTCGGACTGACGCCCTTTCTTCGTTAGTGGTGATAGCCGGAGTAATCGGCGTCATGCTCGGCTTGCCCTGGGCCGACTCGGTCGCGGCAATTGGGGTCGCAGCCTTGATCCTGTACGTCGCCTTCCGTATTGGCAAGGAATCTGTCGAAGAACTGATTGATACCGCGGTGGACCCGGCAACCCAGGAAGAGGCCCGCCAAACGATTATGGCTGTTCCGGGCGTGCTGGGTGCCCACGAACTAAGAACTCGCCGCATGGGCTCCAAGGTGTACGCGGATGTCCACATCCGCGTTGCGCCATTTATCAGCGTCTCTGAAGGGCATCACATCGGCGACGAAGTGATGAAAGCCTTAAAGGATCGTTTTGACCGGATGATTGATGTAGTCGTGCATATTGACCCGGAGGATGATTCAGTGCCACCTGTTATCGATACACTACCACAGCGGCCTGAAATCGAACGTGGTGTAGTGAGCATATTAGAACGCCATGGCCTTGCTTTGGAACGGCATGGTGATAACGGGTACTCGGGCCTCATTCTTCACTTTGTTGGCAATCAACTCAACGCGCAACTGGTTCTGCCCCTGCCGCAGACCGACCAGACGGGTGCAATCGCCGAATATGCCAGTCAAATTTCAACCGACATTGTTGCGTCTACCCCAATCCACCGGGTGGAAGTCCTGTTTTCCTCGACGCCACACCCGTAAGCTGGTCGGTGAATTGACCTCGTTATTACGATCACCTTTCAAAGAAGCCTCTGCCGGAACCCGTGCCCAGGCCCGCCTTTAGCGGGAAACATCTAGCTCAAGAATACGTCTTTGCGTCGCACGCTTGACCGTGACCGTTAATCCGTCGAACTCAAATGTTTCTCCGCTTTTCGGTATTCGCTGCACTTTCTCCAAGACCCACCGGCTCACCGAATCTGTCGGTTTTCCGGAAAGTGGCGTGCCGAAATAATCCGTTAGCACGCGCAACTCTGACGCACCCTCGACAGTCACCCTGTCGGGGCCGTGCGGGATCAGGTCGAGCGGTGCAATATCGCTCTCGTCATAAATCTCACCAACCAGCTCCTCCAGCAAATCTTCGAGACTCACAACCCCCTCCATGAGGCCGTGTTCATCGACGACGACTGCGAGATGATGGCGCTCTTGGCGCAGCGCGGAGATGCTATCCGTCAGGGACTGTCGGTCCGGGACGAAATACGGCGGCCGGGCGAGATCAGTCAGGCAGGCTTCTCGATCACCAGAAACCAATGGCCTAAGTACGTCGCGAAGGTGAAGCATGCCGATAATTTCATCAGGATCGTCGTCATGCAAAGGAACGCGGCTGAAGGGCGAAGCCAGAAGCTGTCCTAGCGCATCTACCATAGCCATCTGAGCGGGAAGGCGAAAGACTTTATGCCGTGGGGTCATCACATCGGACACTGAAAGATCGCTAAAGGCGAATGCCCGCTCGATCAGCTGTTTCTCGCCTTCCTCGATCGTACCCTCCTCTTCCCCATATCCCGCCATACTGATGAGTTCGGACTCGGTCACCACGGGTTCCTCACCCGGTCCTGAAGCACCGTTGCTCATTGCGAGAGCGATGCGTTCAACCATGATTCCAATTGGAGCGCTGAGGTAGACAAAACCGAGAATCGCCGGCGCGACTGCAAGAGAAATTCGTTCCGAGTAACGGGTCGCCAAACTTTTTGGCGTGATCTCTCCAAAGACAAGAATAATAATCGTTAGCACTCCCACTGCTACGCCAGGCCCTGCGTTCCCAAATTCGCGTGTAGCAATCACCGTCGCGAGCGCAGATGCACTGATATTCACAACATTGTTACCGATAAGGATCGCAACCAACATGCGCTGGGGCTGCGCCTTTAGTACGCACAAGGCTCGCGAGCCGCGCCGTCTGTCGCGGGCAAGGGCATCCGCGCGACCAAGGGATAACTTTACCAAGGCCGTTTCCGATCCGGAAAAAAAAGCCGAAAGAAAAAGCAACAGCAATAGTAGCAGGCCCTCACCCATGACTTGCCGTCAACTGATCCTCGCCGTAAACGAGTGAGCAACTGAATCTGGTGCCCTGGGCAATCTACAGTGGAAAATTAGTTGGCGCATGAGTTAAAAAGGAGAATTCAGCCGAGCAGCTATGCAAAAGCCTGCAAAGGCGCTTTCAGTCCGCTGTCTGAAGGCTGCCAGCGTACTCAGTGATAAGGTCAATTTCACTAAGAAGAATTTCAAAAGGCGGGTAGTAGGGGTCAACATTGGACCATCGTGCATAACCTGGTACTCGGACAAAAACCGGGTGAGGACGGAGGGTGTAAAAAGTCTGAAAACGCTCACGCCAATCGGCGCTCTTCACCATCCAGGAAAAAGAAGGACTGTTTCCAATCCCCCCCATTCGATTGTATTCCCCGATGACGTGGCAGCGAGAGCAATACTGCCGGGCGAGTTCAAAACCGCGTTCGGTCTGAGAATCGGCAAGAGCCGTGAATGGCGTGCAAAAGATCAACATGATTGCCCAAGTCAAATGGCGATCAAAAAGACCGCAAGGATCCAAAGGATTCAGGCTTTTACTCAGTATCGACAAAATGAATCCAGTTATTCGCGTCATCAACTTGGCCGTGTTGGATCGCAAGCAGTGAATGAAAAAGTCGTTGGGAAAGGCTATTAGCCGACGGCGGGCAGGCACGGATATCAAGATCTTGATATTGGATCGATTCCACGGGCACAACCACTGCTGCCGTGCCCGCGCCGAATATCTCGAGCAAGGTTTCCGACTCGGCGGCTTTACGAAGTTCCGCCATAGAAATTCGGCGAGCGGTGGCTTTTATCCCCCATTGTTCCAACAACGATAACACACTGTCACGAGTGACCCCAGGGAGAATCGTTCCTGAAAGCTCGGGAGTGACCACCTCGTTACCAATGCGAAAGAATATATTCATCTGCCCGGCTTCCTCTGCGAACGCGTGCTCATTGCCGTCCAACCAGAGAATCTGGTCGAAGCCCTCTGAAGCCGCTTCAAACATTGGTTTCAGGGTCGCACCATAATTCCCGGCAGTCTTCGCGGCGCCGGTTCCGCCCGACGCTGCTCGTGTATATCGGTCTTCCGCCTTAACTCTCAACGGTCGACCATACTTGGCGAAGTATTGACCGACCGGTGCGGCAACGATCACCAGTGTGTACCGATTGGCGGGGCGGACAGCCAGATGTCCTTCTGTTGCGAAGATCATTGGTCGGATATAAAGCGCCTCACCGAAGTTTGCCGGAACCCATTTGGCTTCTACCGCAACGAGTGAACTGATCCAGTCAATTAACTGATCCCCGTCGGGGGCGGGAATACACAGACGGTTACAGGAGGTAGCCAAGCGCTGTGCGTTTCTATCAGGGCGAAACAATCTTATCCGATTGTCGGCAGTTCCCCGATAAGCTTTAAGCCCTTCGAAGACGCTTTGCCCGTAGTGGAGCCCAAGTGCAGCCGGATCTACTTTAAGCGGCTCGCGTGGCACAATACGCGGGGCATTCCACTTGCCGTCAGCCCAGTCGCATAAAAGCATGTGGTCCGAAAAGGCGTCGCCGAAACCCAGGTTGTCAAAAGCGGTTTCGGCGTGAGCGCTTTTTTCGATGAGGGTTACTGAAATGTTACTTGTCTTGGCCATAGGTCAAATACGCCTTACTGACTGATGTGCTTGCGAATAAGTTCGATTAGTTCTCTAATTTGGTCCACAGTGAGTTTAGTCGCTGCCGAAAAAATAATTTTGCCGTCTCCTGAAACACCGAGCACATGGTAGCCCTGATCCACAAGTCCCCACTGGGAGACAAAAGCACGATTCTTGTCCCGTACATAGACCGTATTCGGGTATTTCTCCTGCTTCCCCTTGAGGATCAGGTCGATAGCAAAATCGGGTTTCCAGGACGCTGCCATGTTGATGGCGCCAATGGTAGCAAAGTTTTGTGGGTCAAATTTCTCGCCCGCGAGCGCTTCTTCAACGTGACTGTTGACTTTGACCTTGTCAGGGTCGACATACATTAAAACATGCACCTTCCCTGTTAGTTCTGCGCTCGACCAAGCACTCCCATCGACTCGCCCTCCTGCTTTTCCTTCCAGAAGCAAAAACGGTGGGGCCTCACCGATTTTGAGATCCGCCAGCAGGGCCGGTGACGATAGAAATAAGATCAACAAAAGCATGTGTTTCATATAGCCTGCCCTGCGGCTTTCGATTTCGGGATTTTATCCGGCAGATGACCAACTGATAACTCCCAATCAGGTCTCATATTAAACCGGGTATAGTCGTTTTAAAAAGTGCTGCTTTGATTGCATACCTCATTAAAGTTCCCTGCGAGTATTTCTACGCATCAGGCCGCATTTCCGGATGCAAACTGGATTGCATCCTTCTTCCCAGGCCTGCGGATATATTTGACGGTAGGGCTCCTCCAGAAGAATCTCCTGCAACAGTCGCCGGTTGATATTGTGCTCTTTGCGACTGAGCTTTGCCCTTGAATACATATGTTTTTCGTCATCGGAACCTTCGACCCAGCAGCATGCCGATACGCTACCATCGGCAACAATGTACGGCCGATTCTCATTAGCCGATTTGCAACTGATTGGCGGAGGGGCTTGGGCATCCAGCGCTTTCGTTACCTGCCGTGGAGTATCTTTTCCGAGCGCGTGGCTAACAATGTCGTCACTAGAAGGCTCCAAGTGGCGAATCGACCCATCTGGCATCTGGTAGGCGAAAGATTCGCTGTTTCCAAATCGGATTGTGTCGATTACCCGAAAGCTCCTGAAACCCATCTTACGACTAAGTGACAAGGCCTCCGCGAGTTGGTGTTGATTGTGTTTAAAAGGAATAAAGTGCCATTCACCAGTGGCTCCGGTATCAAGGAAAGCCTGCGCATTAGTCATAATCTTTGAAAAACGCGTATTAATTCGGTAAAGATGATTCGTGTCAGCTAGGCCGTCAATGTGGAATTCTACAAAAGACGAATTAGGGCTGAATAGATGCCCGAGTTTTCGCCACCAATCTTCACTTCGAAGTCCACCGTTTGGCGACAGAATCAGCTTGATGCCGTTGTCAATAAAATACTCGCAGATTTCAAGACATTCTCGTGCCGCAGGAGGGTCTCCCAAGCCGCCGCAAAGATCGATGGTGTCGACACGCCGACAGAAGTCCGGAGGGAAATTTCGCCTAATCACGTCTAGACTTAACTCGATGTTTCGGACTTTCTCAAAGTCTGGTCGACAACGGTCCATTTGGACGGTTCGTCCGCACATCGGGCACCCCGCATTACACTTATCAGTCAACTCTATGTGGAAATTCAATGTTCGAGAAAGACTGAATAGCCCGAGTTTTAAATCCTTTTCAGACGGAATCGGCATATCTGGTATATCAGTGTTTTCCAATGCTGGATTTGCGATACATGTAGTAGCGGCCAGGTGTGACGCCATCTGGGAGTTGGATCGCGTCCCAATCACTACAGTTGAACAGTTGATCAGAAAGAACTATGGCGTCCTCGGCCAACAATCCCGAAATTGCTGGTCCAATCTGGGCTGCCAGGCCCCTATCGACGCCAAGGTCCCCACTGCCAATATCGCAATGAGCTAATGCAGCCAGTTGACCAATTCGCGAAGAGGCCTTCTCCAGCGTTTCCTTGAAGCTCCCTTGAATCAAAAATTCGACTGGCGGAGCGCAATCGGGGTGCGCGGCGGGTTTGCGTTCAAATACGTAGATATCGCGATTCGGGGCTATCTCTCGAAGGTGATCGTAGGTGCGGCCATTTCCAAGGCCCAGTTCGAGAAATGGCCCTGGGAGCTCTTTTACGCAGGCGACCGCAACATTCAGACAAAGGCGCTGGGCCTGTAGCCGTCGAATTGAACTATCTAGTCGGCTCACGTTTCAAGTTGCCTTGGCTGTATAAAACAAGCAGTCGCTGACCGGAGGGTCTGATTTGGCATGCTCGGCGCAGCGAAGAGGAGCAATAAATTGCGAATCCAAAATTGGTCGGGGCGAGAGGATTTGAACCTCCGACCGCCGCACCCCCAGTGCGGTGCGCTACCAGGCTGCGCTACGCCCCGATATCCTGCGACGAATTCTAAAGCACTAGGGTCCCAGAAGTGCGGAGATTTCTTGCAATTCATCGACAAGTTGAGCCACCACCTCATCACCGCTCGCGCCATCGCGTTTCGGTTCGCCCCCTTTTAATTGGTTGCAGGCGCCGCTGATGGTATACCCCTCTATATAGAGTAGTGTCCTAATAGTCCGGATGAGTTCAACTTCGTGGCGCTGATAATAACGTCGGTTTCCACGTCGCTTGACCGGTTGCAGCTGAGGGAATTCTTGCTCCCAGTAACGAAGCACGTGGGGTTTTACGGAACACAACTGTCCAACTTCTCCAATGGTGAAATATCTTTTTCCCGGAATCGGAGGAAGCTCGTCCGAGCCCGGATCCAGCATTGTCACGACGTATGACCTCTACCGATACTCGCATTGATCGTGGTTGTATTGTCGCTAATCTGCTCTTTTACTTTTTGGCTCGCTCGATAGGTCACCACCCGCCGTGCTGACACTGGCACCTCTTCCCCTGTCTTTGGGTTTCGGCCAGGCCTGCTGTTTTTCTCGCGAATGGTAAACCCGCCGAAGCCTGACAACTTGACACTCTCTCCAATTTCGAGTGCTTGGCGAATCTGCTCAAAAAACAGTTCTACAAATTCTTTCGCTTCTCGCTTATTTAACCCGAGTTGGTCAAAAAGCGTGTTCGCGAGGGTTGCTTTAGTAATAGTGCGTGTCGCCATTGTATTTGAATACCGGCCTACCCTGTCCTCAGTTCTCCGCCGAGGTCGCTCGCTATCGCGGCGATGATGCGGCCGGTAATGTTGTCCGCCTCCTTATCTGTAAGACTGCGGGAATTGGATTGCAACGTCAAGCGGTAAGTGGCAGATTTTTTCCCTTCTTTGATACCTTTGCCACGGTAGATATCTACAAGGTCAAGAGTCGCCAACAATTCGCCAGCAGACTTGCGAATACATGCACGAATTTTTGCCGCAGTGATATCGTTGGAAAAAACAAAAGATAAGTCACGACCGATCACCGGAAATCTTGAGGCTGGTGAAAATTGCGGAATGTTGCTCTTATTTATTAGGTCCCAATCTAATTCGAACGCAAAAATCGGGGATTCCAGTTCAACGAACTCCTGCAGTTGTGGCGAAATCCGCCCTATCCAGCCGCAGGATTTCCCTTCGACCCATATTTGTGCGCACTGCCCTGGATGAAAGGCGGAGTTCGAGTTTTGCTCAAAAGTGGTGCACCTTTTCGGGTCTGCCAGCCTGAGAAGCGCCTCGACATCCCCCTTAACGTCAAAGAAATCGATCAGTCTGTCCGGCCTATCCCAGGAATGATCTGGTGCCACACCCATAGATACCCCGGCAATTCTCTCAATCTCCGTTCGTCCCCGCCCTTTCTTTAGGTAAACATGCCCAGTCTCAAAAAACCTGACGTTCCTGATTTGCCGCCTCGCATTATTGGAAAGCGCCTCAAGCAATCCTGGTAAAAGCGACAGACGCATCTGCCCCAGGTGTGATGCAATTGGGTTACGCAGATCGATCGCCGGTATACCAGGCGCAACCAGCGCCTGAAGAGCGGGGTTAATAAAGCTATAGGTGATAGCTTCAAAATATTCCCTATCGACCAACAAGTCCCTGGCCCGATCAGCGTTCAGAACCCCTTCAGGGGCGAGTCCACGGCCAACCCGAACTCGCGGCGTGCGCGACTTAATTTTATCGTAGCCAACGATGCGCGCTACTTCCTCAACGAGATCATGCTCACCGGAAAGATCAAAACGATAACTGGGTGGGGTAACGGTCCACCCACCCGATTCAGCTTTGGGGCTCATTCCAAGCGAATTGAAAACAGCCCGAACCTGACGCGCGGGAATCTTCTCGCCTAACAGGCGCTCAAGCCGGGATTTCCGCAAGGTTAAGGGTCTGCGAGGCGGCAGTCGGCGTTTGATGGTGCGGCCGAATATCGGTCCACAGGCTCCACCACAGACGTCCACTATCAGCTCGCTCGCTCGCTGAATTGCAACTGAGGGCAATTCGAAGTCCACACCTCGTTCAAACCGGTGGGAGGCATCCGTCGGCATGTTGTAACTTCTGACGGTTCGGGCAATCGCAGTTGGTGCGAAAAATGCGGCCTCAAGCATTACCACCCGGGTCGTGTGAGTAATCATCGTCGCCATACCACCCTTCACGCCGGCAAGCGCGATCGGCCCACCATCGTCCGCGATAACCAGGTCTTCCTGGCTCAGGCGAATAGCCACACCATCAAGTAGTTTTAGCCTCTCGCCTTTGATCGGTGCACGCACGGTAATACGGCCCCGAAGGCGCTCGGCATCGAATGCGTGCATTGGCTGACCGAGTTCAAGCATGACGTAGTTGCTGATATCCACTAGTACATCAATGCTACGGATTCCGCACCGTCGAAGGCGCTCCCGGATCCAATCCGGCGAACGCGAGGTAGTATCTAACCCTTCAATGATACGACCCATGTAGCGGGGACACTCAGCCGGACAAACTAACTCAACTTCGCGCCTAAGTTTGCTGCGCGCCCGAACCCGTGGATGCGACGGAATCTTTAGACGCCCATTTGCAACCACGGCTGTTTCGCGGGCGATCCCAAGCAAACTGAGGCAATCGCCCCGATTAGGCGTTAGGTCGACGTCAAGCAATTGATCACCCAGATCGAGATGAGCGTTCAAGCTTGTACCCGGTGCCAACGAGGGGTCGAGCTCGAGCAGTCCGGACACCGAGTCGTCGATGCCCAGTTCAGCGCCCGAACAAAGCATGCCTGTAGAGACTTTGTTTCGAATCGTGGTTGGTCGGATAACTGAGCCGTCTGGCAGGATGGCGCCGGGCATAGCTAGAGGAGTGACCATCCCGGCACGAGCATTGGTTGCCCCGCAGACCACCTGGACCACAGATCCTGAACCGTTGTCGACCTCGCACAGCGATAAATTGGTAGCATCAGGATGAGGTCTCAAATGAGTGATCCGCCCAGCAATCACCGTCTCAGACACCCGCGGTACCAATGCCAACGCGCCGGCTTCTAGTCCTGCCGCTGTTAGTCGATCTGCCAGAGTCGCAAATTCCAGGTCGAAATCGACCCACTCACGTAGCCAGTTCTCACTAATGATCAATTCCCGGTCCTCGTTCAGGAAAATTGGCTCAAAAACGCGACTTCATTTTCGAAAAACAGGCGCAGATCATCTACGCCGTAACGCAGCATCGCTAGGCGTTCGATTCCTAGCCCAAAGGCATAACCCGTGAACTGCTCATTATCTATTCCAACCTGGTGGAACACCTGCGGATGCACCATGCCGCAACCCAGAACTTCGAGCCATCCAGTTTGCTGACAAACCCGGCAGCCGCGCCCTTCACAGAATACGCAACCCATATCGACCTCGGCTGAGGGCTCGGTAAACGGGAAAAACGATGGTCTGAATCGAACCGGCAGTTGCTGCTCAAAGAACTCATGAAGAAAGAAGGTGAGCGCGCCCTTAAGGTCGGCGAAAGAAATATCGGTGTCAACCGCTAGTCCCTCGACCTGATGAAACATCGGTGTGTGAGTTACATCCGAATCGCACCGATACACCCTCCCCGGCGCTATGATCTGAAGTGGCGGCTGATGACACTCAAGATAGCGTATCTGGACTGGCGAGGTATGTGTTCGAAGCACCACGCCAGGCGATATATAAAAAGTGTCATGCATCGCTCGCGCGGGATGATCCTTGGGAATGTTTAACGCCTCAAAGTTGTGGAAATCATCCTCGATCTCCGGACCATGAGTCACATCAAAGCCTGCACGCTGGAAGATCCGTTCTATTCGCCTCACGGTTCGGGTAATTGGATGGACTCCTCCTAACAGGCTCCGCCTGCCCGGCAATGTCACATCAATGCGATCTTTCTGGGCATCCGAAAGTTGTTTCCGTGTCGCCAGGCCCTCCCCTTTTTTGGTCAGGGCGTCGCTAATTTGATCCCTAGCGCGATTTACCGCTTGACCGAACGCCTTTCGGTCGTCCAGCGGCAAGCTGCCTATTGATTTTAGTTGGGCGGTGACAGAACTGTGACGGCCTAAGAATTCAACTCGTGTTTTTTCGAGTTGACGCGAATCCGCAGCCTGGTCAATGGCTGACAACGCCTGGCCCAGTATCGAATCCAGCGTTGCGTGTACTTTCCCGGTCATCGCGGTTTCAGCGCCTCCAAACAAAAAGGGGAAAGGTTCTGGCAACCTTTCCCCGGGGTGCGGTCCCTGGACACAGGGCCGCTGTTGTTACGGGTGTCAGGCTGCCAGCGCGGATTTTGCCTTTTCAGCGAGCGCCGCAAATGCGTCATGGTCGTTCACGGCCATGTCAGCAAGTATTTTACGATCAATGAGGATGCTGGCCTTACCTAAGCCATCAATAAGGCGACTGTAACTAAGGTCGTGAGTCCTAGCTGCCGCGTTGATCCGAACGATCCACAGCGCCCGGAACTGTCTTTTACGTTGGCGTCGATCCCGGTAGGCGTACTGATCGGCCTTCATTACCGCCTGGTTAGCTACTCGAAATACGTTCTTTCGGGCGCCACGGTAGCCTTTCGCACGGGAGAGAACCTTGGAGTGTCGGGCGCGGGCCGTAACACCTCTTTTTACTCTGGGCATGATGCTTTCTCTAGGTAATTTTGGCTTGAATCTTTAACTGTAGGGCAACAAGCGGCGGACTGCGGCCTGGTCAGCCGAATCGACCAGCAGGCTTTCCCGCAACTGACGTTTACGCTTGGTCGACTTCTTGGTCAGGATATGATTCCGATAGGCCTGCGAGCGCTTGAACTTGCCGCCCGCGGTCTTCGTAAATCGCTTGGCAGCTCCACGATTAGTTTTTAATTTTGGCATTGTCGGTATTTCCGTAATCAGTTCTTTGCCGGCGCCAGCACCATAACCATCTGCCGACCTTCCATCTTTGGCATCTGTTCTACCACTCCGATATCCTGCAAGGCGTCCTCGACCCGTTTCAGCATTTCCATCCCAAGTTCCTGGTGAGCCATTTCTCGACCGCGAAAACGCAACGTGACCTTAACTTTGTTCCCTGCTTCCAGAAATCGGACAAGATTTCGCACCTTGATATCGTAATCGCCGATATCGGTTCCGGGGCGGAACTTAATTTCCTTGACGGTTATCTGCTTTTGCTTCTTTTTGGACTCTTGCTTCTTCTTGGAGGTCGAGTACAGAAATTTGCCGTAATCCATCAGTCGGCAGACTGGCGGCTCGGCGTTTGGTGCTATTTCCACCAAGTCCATCCCGTGTTCGGCGGCAATTTCCCTGGCCTCGACTCCGGTGACAATTCCCAACTGTTCGCCAGAATCTCCAATCAGGCGAATCTGTGCGTCGGAAATATCATCGTTCAGCCGTTGTTGTTTTGCTACTGCTATCGCTTCACCCTCCAGAAATATTAACGCCGCGCGTCAGCTTCAAGGTGGAGGAGTCTTTCGGATAACTCTTTCACCGGGATTACTCCCAGATCCTCACCTTCCCGCGTGCGCACGGCGATTTGTCCTTGCGCCATTTCCCTATCACCCACAATTAGGAGGTACGGAACCCGTCGCAAAGTTGACTGGCGGATTTTATAGCCTATTTTCTCGTTTCTCAAGTCGGTTTCGACTCTGAGGGCCTGTTTTTTAAGAGATTTCTCTGTTTCCAACGCATAATCGCGCTGTCGATCGGTAATATTGAGAATGACTGCCTGTACCGGCGCCAGCCAAAAGGGCAGCCTGCCCTCGGTATCCTCAATCAGAATGCCTATAAAACGTTCCAGAGAGCCCAGAATGGCCCGATGGATCATGACCGGTGTGTTTTTGGTCCCATCCGCCGTGACGTACTCGGCACCGAGCCGACCCGGCATCGAGAAATCCACCTGAATCGTCCCACACTGCCATCGCCTCCCAATCGAATCACGTAAAACGAACTCGTGTTTTGGACCGTAAAAGGCACCCTCTCCTGGTTGCACGGTGTACGCGATACCTTTTTCTTCAAGTGCCAATGCGAGCGCTTTTTCTGCGCGGTCCCACAACGCGTCTTCGCCTACTCGTTGCTCCGGGCGTGTCGACAGAGCTACTTCGATCTCTGTAAAACCAAAATCCCGATACATCCGATACGTGAGTTCAATTAACGTCGAAACTTCTTCTTGTAACTGATCCTCAGTGCAAAACACATGGGCGTCGTCCTGTGTGAAACGTCGTGCGCGAAGCAGGCCATGGAGCGTGCCAGACGGCTCCTTGCGATGGACAATCCCAAACTCAGCGATCCGGATCGGCAGGTCGCGGTAGCTGCGTAGACCCTGATTAAAAAGCTGAACGTGCCCGGGGCAGTTCATCGGCTTAATCGCGTAGTCACGATCATCCACCTGGGTGGTGAACATATTGTCCCGAAACTTATCCCAGTGCCCGGACCGCTCCCACAGGCTTCTATCCAGCATCTGCGGTGTGTGCACTTCCTGATAGCCGTACTCGCCAAGCAACTCTCGTACATAACGTTCAATCACTGTGTACAGCGTCCAACCGTCCCGGTGCCAAAAGACCATTCCTGGGGCTTCTTCTTGAAAATGAAATAAATCAAGTTCTTTGCCAATCCGTCGGTGGTCACGTTTTTCGGCTTCTTCGATGCGGTGTAGATAATCCTGCAGAGATTTCTTATCCGCCCAGGCCGTCCCGTATATACGCTGCAACATCACATTGTTAGCGTCGCCTCGCCAGTAGGCCCCGGCCAACTTGGTCAACTTGAATGCTTTAAGATGGCTGATGTCCGGGACGTGAGGTCCGCGGCATAGATCGACGAAATCTGCTTGCCGGTATAGCGAGAGTTCTTCTTCCGCTGGAAGTTCCTCGATAATTTGTGCCTTGTACTCTTCACCAAGATTTCGAAAAAAGGCGATTGCCTCATCTCGCGCCATCGTACTACGCTCGAGCGCCGCGCCTTTTTTTGCCAACTCTCCCATCCGTAGTTCGACACTTTCGAGGTCGCTTTGGGAAAAACCTGGCGCATAGGCGAAGTCGTAATAAAAGCCGTCTTCAATTATCGGGCCTATAGTCACCTGGGCGTCGGGGAAAAGCTCTTTCACGGCCTGGGCGAGCAAGTGCGCGCAGGAGTGTCGAATAATCTCGAGGCCTTCAGTATCCTTGCCGGTGATGATGCGAATGATCGCGTCTTGTTCAATCTTAAAAGACGAATCGACCAGCTTGCCGTTGATTTCTCCGCCGAGGGCCGCCTTGGCAAGCCCCGGGCCAATGTCCGCCGCGACCTCGACCACGGTGACTGGCGTCGAATATTCGCGTGTGCTGCCGTCTGGTAATGTGATCTTCATCGTCGGAACATTTTTTGTGTTCAGGTCCTGATCCAGGAAAACAGAATCGAAATCTGCAAATAAGGTTGCCGGCGCTGGGCCGGCATTATCAAGTGTAATCTTCGTAACTGAAATGGTAGGCGCGAGTGGGATCGAACCACCGACCACCACCATGTCAAGGTGGTGCTCTACCACTGAGCTACGCGCCTGTGGGCCGGATTCTAGCGTACTTCGAGCCCGGTGTTACGGGCCAGCTCCACTTCGACCTCGAACGCCCGTCATAAGGAGAGTACCTGAAGGGTTTGGGAATTTTCGCCAAAAAATACCGAACAAGAATCCTCTGGTGTTTGACAACACCACCACTTTAATGCGCGAGAGCCTCTCGCCTGTCCTGCTATGAGTACTGAGTCAGCATCCCGGTCATAGCCTGACCCCTTAAGCCCTGCGTCGCCCAAGCCAACAGGCCCAGGCCCATGGATATTGTCGGCCGGGTCGAGGGCCGACTTCGCTTTATTGGTGGTTCACCCAACGGCCTTACTCGAACTAGAATAGGTCGTCAACTGGGAGAAGGGTTTCTGATCCAATCCCGCCAGCACACGTTAACCACTGGAGAACCTTATGACCGAATGTCCCGTATGTGGCGTCCAACTAACGCTGGCCGATGACATTGTCGTGGGTGAGCTTCTTGAATGTTCGGACTGCGGCACCGAGCTTGAAGTCACAGCACTGGGCCCGCCTACCCTGGCTGAAGCCCCTGAAACCGAAGAGGATTGGGGCGAGTGAGAATCGGTTTCCTGCACTCACTGATCAGAAAAGAAGAAAAACTGCTGATCGATGAATTTAAGGGCCGCGGGGTTGAATTAGTAATGATCGATGATCGTAAACTGACCTTTGATCTATTTTCAGGCCCAGCTGTCGATCTGGTCCTGGAACGCTGCATCAACCACTCGCGGGCCATGCACGGGCTGCGGCTGCTTGAGAGTGTCGGGATCCGCTGTATCAATAATTCCGAAGTGTCCCAGGTCTGTGGCGACAAGATTCTAACGTCGCTGGCTCTCAAAGAGGCCAATGTTCCACAGCCACCTGTGCGCATCGCTTTCACAGAGGCCTCTGCCCTTGAGGCCATTGAGCAGCTGGGTTACCCGGTCGTGCTAAAGCCAGCAGTCGGGTCCTGGGGCCGGTTGCTTTCAAAGATCAATGATCGCGAAGCCGCGGAATCAATTCTCGAACACAAGGCGATCTTGGGCAGTTATCACCATTCGATTTTTTACATCCAGCAATATGTCGAGAAGCAGGGGCGGGATATCCGAAGTTTCGTGATTGGCGATCAATGCGTGGCGGCGATCTATCGAACATCGCCTCACTGGATCACCAACACGGCCCGTGGGGCGGTTGCCAGCGGCTGCCTGGTGAGTGATGAGATTGCCTCGGTCTCGCTGGCTGCAGCGCAAGCAGTCGGTGGCGGCGTGCTGGCCGTGGACCTTTTCGAAACGGACAACGGCCTACTGGTTAATGAGGTCAACTACACCATGGAGTTTCGCAACAGCATCAAGACTACTGGTGTCAATATTCCTGCCCGGGTAGTCGACTATGCCCTGGAAAAAGCCTCATGATCCGGGTCGGGATCGTCGGCAGCTCCGGCTATACTGGTGGTGAACTGCTTCGGCTGCTGTTGTTTCATCCCGATTGCGAGGTCGTTCAAGCCACCTCGGAACGATTCGCCGGAAAGCTCGTCTCCAAAGCTCATCCGAATTTGCGCGGAGTGACTGGCCTCAAGTTCTGCACACTCACCGAGTTAGCGCCCTGTGACGTTCTGTTTTTGTGTCTACCGCATGGGCGCACAATGAAAAGTATCGATGGCTTCCAGTCCTTGGCGCCACGGCTAGTCGATCTCAGCGCAGATTTCAGGCTCACCAGTGCCGAGCGCTACCAGCACTGGTACGGGGGTGAGCACGCTCGCCCAGACCTGCTGGGTACCTTCGTTTACGGCGTACCAGAGTTGCACCGCGACGCCCTACGCTCGGCCGCGCATGTCGCCTGCGCGGGCTGCAACGCGACTGCAAGCACCCTGGCCCTGTGGCCACTGGTCCGCCGTAAACTGGTCGACTCCGTTGTCATTGACATCAAGGCCGGGTCGAGCGAAGGGGGAAATGCTTCGAGCGATGCGAGTCACCATCCTGAACGAAGCGGCGCGGTACGCTCCTACCGGCCGACCAAGCATCGGCACGTGGGTGAGATGCAACAATCACTGGGCAACCTCTCTATCCACTTCTCGGCGACATCCATCGAGATGGTGCGAGGCATCCTCGCCACCTGTCATGTTTTTCTTACAGAATCTCTGGACGAGAAAGCTGTTTGGAAAATCTATCGCGAGGACTACGGCAACGAACCGTTTGTGCGTATTGTTAAAGAGCGCAGCGGCATCCACCGCTATCCGGAACCGAAACTACTCGCTGGAACGAATTATTGTGACATTGGCTTCGAGCGTGATCTCGCCAGTAACCGCCTCGTGGTTATTAGCGCGATCGACAACCTGATGAAGGGGGCGGCGGGCCAGGCCGTGCAATGTTTTAACATTATGCACGGCTTAAAGGAAACATCGGGGCTGACGTTTCCTGGCCTACACCCGGTCTAGGCCAACTGATGTGCCGGTTACTGTGGGTGCGCTCCGAGCGCCCGTACCAAATTGCCTCACACCTTCAACGGTTTGCTGTGCTGGCACGCGAAAGCACCGAGTATCAGGGGCACGGTTGGGGCTGCGCCTGGCTAGAGAGTGGCGGCTGGAAGGTCTATCGTGACATACGCTCGATTTGGGAGGATGATCTCACACGATTTGGAGCCACAACGCTGCTGTTAGCCCATGCCCGCAGCGCGTTTCGTGACGAGGGTATCCGGGTGGAAAACAACATGCCGTTTATTGACGGCCAGCGTGCATTTATTTTTAACGGCGAACTGCAGGGCGTGCGTATTCGAGAGACAGGCCGGATCGGTGCCGAAAAGATTTTCAACTTTATCAAGCGTTTCAATCATTCTGGGCCCCTGCCAGCCATTCAGAAAGGTGTAAACATTATTGAGAAACGTACGCGCTACCTGCGAGCCATGAACCTGATTATCGCCAGCCCCGATTCATCCGAACTTGCAACCCTTTATAACGAAAACCCGGCATACTTTCAGATGCATCGGTGCCAGCAGGCGGGTGAGGACATCGTTTGCTCTCAACCCTACCCCGGTGAAGGCGGCTGGCAACCAATCAGCAACCGAACCATTCAGTCGCTTTGATCCACGGGCGTTATTCATGTACATCATCAAAGTTGGAGGCGGATTCCAAATCAATCTGACTGGAATCGTCGCAGATCTCGCCCTGTTGAAGGACCCATTCCTCGTAGTCTTAGGCGCCAACGCAGCCCGCGATGAGCTCGGCGCCAGATTAGGCCTTAAGAAAAAGGAACTCACCTCGGTTTCCGGCTACACCAGCGTCTACTCGGACGACGACGCAATTGATCTGATCATGATGGCCTACGCAGGGTTGCGTAACCGACGCTTTGTGGAGTTGTGCCAACGTCATAATGTTAATGCGGTAGGCCTGACCGGCCTTGACGGGCGGCTGATTCAGGGCGAACGCAATCGCGGAATCCGCGTGCGAGAGGGAGGAAAAACACTGATAAAGCACGATTTGTCGGGTAAACCCCGATCGGTAAACGGCGCGTTACTTGAAATGTTGCTCGCACAAGGGTACCGACCGGTGCTCAGTATCCCTATCGTTGATGAACAAGGTTACGCCATCAACTCGGAAAACGATGACGTCGTTAACGTCCTTCAGGAGGCACTGCAAGCTGATCGGGTCGTGCAACTGATCGAAGCCCCTGGATTTCTCGATGATCCGAACGACCCAAACAGTGTGGTCACACTGATTAGTGCGAGCGAACTTAAAGAGCGAGAAGAACAGGTCAAGGGCCGCATGAAGCGCAAAATGCTAGCCCTGCGCCGACTTTTTGACGGTGGCGCAAAAGAAGTCATTATTGCTGACGGACGTACTGAGCACCCGGTTCGTGACGCGCTCGCAGGAAAAGGCACAATCATCCGATGACGGGTTTACACCTTGAAGACGAATATGCGCTGGAGGTCTACCCACGACGCGGGATCAACATCGTGCGCGGTAAAGGTGCCGTTCTTTGGGACGACGAGGGCAACGAGTACCTGGACTGCGCAGCCGGGGTAGGCGTGGCTAATGTGGGTCACGCTAACGTGGCCGTTGCTACAGCTCTTGCCCGTCAAGCCGAAATTCTGGTGACCTGCCCCGGCATCCTTTATAACGATCAACGTGGGCAATTAATGCAAAAGTTGGTCGAACTTTCGCCGCCCGGCCTGAACCGGGTATTCCTGTGTAATTCAGGCACTGAGAGCACTGAAGCTGCGATCAAGTTCGCCCGCAGAACGAGTGGGCGTAGCGGGCTGGTGGCAGCAATGCGGGGTTTTCATGGTCGTACACTCGGCGCATTGAGCGCCACATTCAAGCACCGCGACGCGTTCGAACCACTGTTGCCAGATTGCGCTTTCATACCGCTCAATAACATCGACAAGCTCAAAAACGCTGTAAACGAAACCACGGCTGCTGTAATACTGGAAATTGTCCAAGGCGAGGGTGGCGTGCGACCCGCAGAGGCAGATTACCTGGCAGCAGCAAGGCGCCTTTGTGATGAGCGCGGTGCACTACTGATCATTGACGAGGTTCAGACTGGTTTTTGCCGAACGGGTACTTTCTTTGCCTGCGAGCGATTCAACTTTTTGCCTGACATTATGTGCCTCGCTAAAGGCATTGCGGGCGGAGTGCCCATGGGCGCCGTGTTGTGTACTGACCGAGTAAAGGCAGGTATCGGTGTGCACGGGTCCACTTTCGGTGGCAACCCGCTAGCCTGCGTAGCCGCACTGGCCGCTATCGACTTCATGTTGGAACACGACTTGGCAGCGAGTGCGAGAGATAGAGGGGAATACTTTCTTCGTCGTTTTTCGGCCAAGTTGCCTGCCCGGGTCCGGGAGGTGCGTCAGGTCGGTCTAATGATCGGGATCGAACTAAAGGAGAAAGCCACCCCTTACCTGCAGGCCCTCCTGCAGCGCCGGGTGCTGGCCTTACCCGCCGGGCCGACAGTGATTCGCCTGCTTCCACCGCTCGTTATCACTACGGATCAGCTGGATACGGTGGTTGACGCCCTGCACGCCGTGTTATCAGACTGAGTTCCTAAACATAGCTATAGATTCCGCTCAGCATGCCAGTTAACCAATCTATTGCCCTCACCATGACGATAGTATCGTGATTAAGTGAGAACCTTAGATCGGCAGGTCAAGCGGCTTCAATTCGCGGTCCGAACTGTTGGCGCTTCAGAAGGGTTAGTTCATCGCGAGCCTGGGCGGCCAGTTCGAACTCAAGGTCTCTCGCATAGGTGTACATCTGTTCTTCCAGGTCGTTGATCCGCTTACTGAGTTCGCCGGGTTCCATTGAAGAGAAGCCAGATAGGCTTGCCAGGTCTGGGCTTTTGCGGCCTTTTTGCCGCCCACTGGACGGAGATGACCGTCCCCCTGCCCCTTCAATCATTTCCTTGATCTCCTTACGAATAGATTGAGGTTCGATGCCGTGGCGCTGGTTATAGGCCTCTTGTTTTTCCCGCCTCCGATCAGTTTCGTCAATGGCTTTTTGCATAGATTTCGTTACGACATCTCCGTAGAGAATAGCTTTACCATTAATATGTCGAGCGGCTCGACCAATCGTCTGAATCAATGACCGCGCCGAGCGCAAGAATCCTTCCTTGTCGGCGTCGAGAATCGCAACCAGCGATACCTCCGGGAGATCGAGCCCTTCGCGCAATAGATTGATGCCAACTAACACATCAAAGACGCCTCGTCGAAGATCCGAAAGAATCTCGACTCGCTCTACCGTTTCGATATCGGAATGCAGGTAACGCACTCTGATGCCATGGTCATTGAGATAATCACACAGATCTTCCGACATGCGTTTGGTCAGAGTGGTCACCAGCACCCGTTCGGAAACGCCCGCCCTTTCCCGGATTTCCGACATCAGGTCATCCACTTGGCTGGCAACCGGCCTGACTTCAACAATCGGGTCGACCAGCCCCGTTGGCCGCACAACCTGGTCAACCACCGCGGAACTACGATTGCGCTCGTAGTCCGCCGGCGTAGCCGACACGAATACGGTGCGAGGCATCAATCCCTCGAACTCGTCAAAACGTAATGGCCGATTATCCATCGCTGACGGCAGACGAAAACCGTATTCGACAAGGTTTTCCTTGCGCGAGCGGTCTCCCTTAAACATCGCTCCCAGTTGAGGTACGGTGACATGACTTTCGTCTATGATTAGCAACGAATCCGCTGGCAAGTAATCCATCAACGTTGGCGGCGGCTCGCCGGCTTCGCGACCGGAAAGGAATCTCGAGTAGTTTTCGATCCCGGCACAATAACCCAATTCCTGCATCATTTCGACGTCATAACGGGTGCGCTGCTCCAAACGTTGTGCCTCGACGAGCTTGTCCAAGTCACGCAAGACCTTGAGTCTGTCAGTAAGTTCAGCTTTTACCTTTCCAATTGCTTCTACAACTTTCTCCCTTGGGGTTACGTAATGGCTCTTGGGATAGATGGTAAAGCGAGTCACCTTCTGTTCGGTTTCACCGGTCAAGGGGTCAAAACGCGTGAGTTGCTCTATCTGCTCTCCAAAAAGCTCAACACGAATCGCAAAGCGCTCGGATTCGGCGGGGAAAATATCAATGACATCACCACGCACCCGAAAATTGCCCCGTCGCAACTCGATGTCATTGCGGGTGTACTGTAACTCTGCAAGCCGGCGCAAGATCTCACGTTGATTGCTAAGACCGCCCTCACGCAGGTGCAGGATCATCCCGTGATAGGCCGCTGGGTCGCCCAACCCGTAGATAGCAGAAACCGTCGCGACAATGACGACATCGTCACGTTCCAGGATCGCCTTGGTGGCGGAAAGGCGCATCTGGTCAATATGTTCGTTAATCGATGCATCTTTTTCGATGTAGGTATCGCTTGCCGGGACGTAGGCTTCAGGTTGGTAATAATCATAATAAGACACAAAATATTCAACCGCGTTACTTGGAAAAAACTCCCGCATCTCTGCATAAAGTTGGGCGGCCAAAGTTTTGTTAGGGGCAAGAATCAACGCAGGTCTATTCAAATCTGCGATGACGTGCGCCATCGTGAAGGTTTTCCCCGAACCAGTAACCCCAAGCAAGGTCTGGAACGCTTCCCCGGCGAGAAGACCGTCCTTCAACTTCGCAATCGCCTCAGGCTGATCTCCAGCGGGAGCAAAGGAACTCTCAAGGACAAACTGGCGAGTCATATTTCAGTGCGTTTCTTCACGGAACAATCTTGGGTAATGTTGGACTATCGGATGTATGTACAAAAGCGGTAGGCCTCTATTATCTTCCATTCGCCGGAAAGTCTCGAACCCAAGCTTGGGCTTTAGCTTCGTGGAACTTATGATCTGTCTATCTATCTTCGTCATCCTAGGGCTTTACAGCGCCAGCGCCTATAACCAACAGACCAACGCACATCGGGTTGACCGCACGGCGGAAAGATTGGCCCACCATCTTGCCCTGGCCCGACTCGAGGCTGTCAGGCAAGGGTATCCGGTAACGTTGTGCCCCGGGGGCACTTCTGAAGGATGCGCGACTGGCAAGGGATGGTCAGCGGGCTGGGTCGCGTTTGGCGATCCCAATCAAAACTATATTCTAGACCCGGATGAGAGGCCTATCCTGGCCGGCGCCGGCAGCCCCGGCGTCACCATTGGCTGGCGCACCCCCGATCGGCTCCTTTTTAAGCCTGACGGCACTGTGTGGCCTAACGGCCATTTTCGGGTTTGTGACCTTACAGCCAGCAACCGGCGCGCCGTTATTGTTCATCTTACCGGGCGCACCCGATTGTCGGCACAGGCTCCCGGCAAAAAGCCAGTTCGATGCGCGTAAAACCCCAATAGATTGATTTGCCCGCTTGACCAAAACGACATCCGACAGTAGCATTGCCGGCCCTGCGATCCCCGGTAGTTCAGTTGGTAGAACGGTGGACTGTTAATCCATATGTCGCAAGTTCGAGTCTTGCCCGGGGAGCCAGTTTTATAGGCATTCCTGCTTCATCCTGCCAGCCTGATTTTCCACTATGTCACTATAGTGTCACTATCGCTGCACACTTGGTAGGTTTGCTACCACTTCGCGTAATCGCTTATCAGCGGTATGTACGTATCCCATTGTTGTCTTCAGGCTTCTGTGACCAGCAACCTTCGATATGTCTACCATGTTTGCATTGGGAGCATGAACGCATTCAGTGATTGAAGTGTGCCGCAGACAATGTGGTGTAGCGTGCGCTATGCCAGCACGATCCACAGCAGTCTGGAACACTTTCCTCACATCTTGTATCCGTTTGCCAAAATATCTGGGTTTGGTATGCGTGAACACCCAAGGTGTATCGGGAAAGTACTCATCACAGACTCGTCTTAATCGTAACAGTACCGCAAAGGCCTCATCATTCAACGGCACCAGTCGCCGCGCTTTGCCTTTCGTGTGTTCTACTTCCAGACGAACTACTTCGTTGGCGAAGTCAACTCGCTCCCAATCCAATTTCAACATCTCACCGGGACGCATCATGGTACAGAAACCCAAAATGCAAAACTCTGGGAGGTATCTGCGAGTATGACTACTCCACGCTTGCTTCGCAGAACAGAGCAGTTTCGAGAATTCATCCACCGTCAAACATCTGGCTTCATCATTCTCTTCTGGTAACCGCTTTCCCACTACAGGGTTCGGCAGCTCCCAATCCAACTTCTGCTTGGCCCACTTAATCGTCGATGACAAAAGCGAGAGTTCCTTGTTGATAGTTTTGTTCGAGATACCCGTATCGTGACGATATGCGATATACCCGAGTACATCTGCGCTACAGAGCATATTCATCAACAATTCCTCTGGAAAGAACTCGGCGAGGGCCTTGAATCTCTGTTTGTCAGTGTCAGTGCTACGCTTAACATCGATCGTCCCTCTTAGATACAGCACCACCAGTTGTTCAAAGGTACGGTTAGGCTCGATCTCTCTAGCCGTTTGATTCCAGACTTCGGTTTTCCACTTATTGCGTAGTGCTAACGCTTCCCTCTTGGTGGTTGTCCCAGTAGAGCGTTGAACTCTCCTACCGCTTGTCTCTGTGTAAGATGCCCACCAGTACCTACTTCCTTTACGCCGGTAGACACCTTCCTTCTTTTTGCGCTGTTTAGGCATTTGCGTTCTCCTTTCGGATGACGCACCGCCAACCCCACGCACCTCCAATTATATCGTGTTTGGCTCTCAACCCAGTCCAAAACGGATTGTTTTGGTACCCGAATACACCCACGAACTGGCACAACGGGTAGCACATCTTCCTCAATGAGCCGCTTGACTGTTTTGATCGATACCATGAGCTGATTAGCAGTCGCCTCCACCGTCCACAGAATCGTCTCCTCCATTTTTTGTTGTTGTTCATTCTTCGCCTCTCTATTATTTATAGTTGTTCTGCTTGTTTTCATTGCTTACAAACTCCTCATCCTGACCCCTTTGTGCTGATGGGTAGGCTCGCCCTATTACCCGACCCTGATTACCCTCATAGTGTGGCTGTACGGCCTCACTATCAGCCATATCAGGGGTCTTTGAGCGGGACTTAGGAC
>JBBWVW010000191.1:0-29791 GCA_050256425.1 Arenicellales bacterium
CTTTTTTAAGCTCCTGGGCCGCAGATAGATGGTCTGCATGAGCGTGTGTCTCCAGAATAAAGTGCGGCTTCAGATCTTTTTCTCTCAGGTAGGCAATCACTTTGTCGGCCGACTCGGTCCAGATCTTCGATGCGGCCGGCTCGTAATCAAGAACCGGATCAATCACAACAGCATCACCTGTTGCTGAGTCATACACGACATAGGTTACCGTGCCGGTGCGCTCGTCAAAAAATGGTTCAATCATCATGTGTTGTTGCTCCCCCGGTGTACTCAGTTACGTACCACAATGCCAGCGCCGCCGTCTGGCTCCATCGCGAAACGGGTTTCCAGTACCTCAAAAGCATACATACCGACACCCATCGCCAGAACAAAAATAATGACAGAATCATATCCGGTCACCAAAGCAACCAGCGCCGGGCCGGGGCAGAATCCGACCAAGCCCCATCCCAGGCCGAACAGGGCTGAGCCAACCAGCAAGGGTCGGTCGATATCAGTGCGCGAAGGCAAGATAAATGCGCCCCCAAGCAACGGTGACTTGCGTTTCAACACGGCAAAATTACCAACCAGATAGGTCATGGTTGCGCCGAGCATGACAAAAGCCAGGCTGGGATCCCAGTCGCCAGCAATATTGAGAAAGCCGGTGACCTTCTCCGGCTGCGTCATGCCAGAAATCCCCAAGCCGAGGGCAAAAATAATTCCAGAAAGAAACATCATGAGAACGGCCATCAGATCTGTCCTCCAAAGAGGCGATCGACTGCGACTGCAGCAATCATCCCACTGATCATGAAAACCGGTACCGCCACCAGCGAACGCCTTGAAACTCGCCCAATTCCACAAATGCCATGACCACTGGTGCAGCCGCTGCCCATCCTGCTACCGATCCCCACAAGCAGGCCGGCCAACATAACCGCTGGTGCCGAATAGGTCATTTCAAAGCGTATGGCCTGTGGGTAGACCAGGCTCAGGACGAGACCGCCGGCCAGCAGGCCGACTACAAATGTGGCGCGCCACAAAGTCTCGCCTTTTTTGAAATTCAACAAACCACCAAAAATGCCGCTGACACCGGCAATCCGGCCGTTAAACAGCAACAGCATCAACCCCGCAACGCCAAGCAGAACGCCACCGATAAGTGACTCAACAGGTGCAAATGAGGACATGTGCATATCTCCTAGATTAGGATAATTGTATTAGTTTTTATTAATTTGCTTATTTAATAATACAGTAATTGATAACAGGTAGCAACGCCTTTTTCTCCGTATTCTCCAACACTTATTTCTAGCGGCGGAAGGCGCCACATCCTTCGCGGCATTGAATGTATCTGCGCGGTGCTATTCGCCTTCGAAGCAGTACTGGTCAACGATAAAGGCATAAGTTACTCTGTTGCTTGCCTTCAGTGATCCTTCATCAGCCAGCCCAATCGAAGCTAACCCATGCCCCCGCAATATGACGCCGTCGTGATCGGCGCCGGGATCATCGGCACGGCGATAGCCTTCGCCCTTAGCAAGAACGGATGGCATACCCTGGTGGCCGACCCGCGGCCTGGGGCGGGCCAGGGTGCGACCAGCAGTTCGCTGGCGATGGTGCGCACCCAGTATTCCACTCGTGAGGGCACCGCACTGGCATGGGAGGGATTCCATTGCTGGCAGGACTGGTCTGCGTTTCTCGATCTCGATACCGATGAACCGATTGCCCCGTTTCATCCAGCTGGTGTGCTGACGTTCAAAACTCCCAACAATGGCTTTCTCAAGCATCAACTCGAATTTTCACGTGAACTGGGCATCCCCTACGAGGAGTGGCCGTTGTCTAAACTACAGCGAACCTTCCCCGACTGGGATCTGAATACTTTCGGCCCGCCAGTTCTGTCAGACAACCCCCGCTTTGGGACAAGCTCCAAAGAAGAACTGCGAAGTGTCTTTTTCCCCAAAGGGGGTTACTGTTCGGATCCACAACTGGCCGCCCATAACCTGCAACGGGCTGCCCAGCAACATCATGCTGAATTTCGCTTTGGCTGCGCGGCCCAAGCGATTCATGCCGATAACGGCCGCGTCACAGGCGTAACACTTTCAAATGGGGAGAAGATCTCCTGCCAGATCGTGGTGAACGCCGCTGGACCGCATGCTGAAGCGATCAGTGCACTGGCCGGCCTTGCGCAGGCACACAAGATCAAGACCCGTGTCATTCAGCACGAAACCGTGCATATTCGCTGCCCTCAGGCAGCCAGTGCAGATCACACTCCGATCATGCTCTACGACACAGACATTGGCAGTTATGTGCGTGCCGACACGGGAGAAAACATTCTCACCGGCAGTGTCGGCGCCCAGGATGAAGTTGAACTGCCTGCTGATCCCGATGATTTCGACCGTAATCTTTCAACACAGGCGATTGAGCCACTATACCGCCTGGCGCAGAGGATTCCGACACTGGGCATTCCCAATACCCTGTCGGGCGTGGCCGATTTGTGGGATGTAAGCGACGACTGGATTCCGATTTATGATCGCACTGACCTTGCGGGCTTTTATGTCGCCATAGGCACCAGCGGAAACCAGTTCAAGACGGCGCCGGCGGTAGGCGAGCTTATGACGGCGCTGATCAGCGCATGTGAAAACGGCAAGGATCATGACCATGAACCGGTGACCTTTCGCCTTGCGCGTACCGGGCATACCATTGCCCTGGGTTTTTTTTCGCGCAACCGCCAGCCCAACCCGGCCAGCAGCCTCTCGGTTCTGGGTTAATCCGGTTCAGGCGGCAGCTACAAAAAGCGAATCGACCGATTCCTGTTGATCCAGGGACATCAGCTGCCGGTGTAATTCACTGGCCGCATCGCCAATGACCGGCTCTGCCAAAGACAAAAACTTTGCCCGGTGCGCCTCGTCTTCGGGAAAGTTTTCGGGCTCGCCCCGGGGTATCTCCACACAGCGACTCTGGCGGGATCCATCACGAAACTGAACGGTCACCCTACCCCCCATGCGTTCGGGATAGATCGCCTCCATCTGTGAGTCCTGACTGACATCAATACGCTCAGCCAGGGCCAGCGTGTTTGGCTCGTCGAGGTAACGCGCGTAGTCATCCCAGGCAAGGTTACCCGTTTGTGCTGCAACTGCAGCAGTAAAGTGCATGGAGAACTGACCGCCAACCACACCCTTGGGCTTGCGGCGAAATTCCTGGGGTAGCGCAGTCAGATCCATACCCTTTCGCGGCAGGCCAATCGTAATCTGGGTGATATCCGTTTCGGCGACCCCTGTGCCGACGATATCAACAATGCCGTCGATTGCGGCATGACTGAACCGGCATGACGGATACGGCTTAACACCGATCTCTAAGGTTTCCCAATGCTCATGCAATGCGTGTATTGCAAGGCCCGGATCGGGATCTGGCGCATAACTTTTTAAGAAACCGCAATCGCCCTCAATGGCATCGGCTGCGCCAACAAAACCCTCAGCCGCCAGGGATGCCGCTATTACGCCTACCATAGCTGCATTACCTACCTGGAAACGCTTGGTCCAGGCGCTGTTGACCAAAAACTGCATCGACCCCGCCGCCTGGCTAAGGCAGATACCCAGCGCCATCTCCAGATGCTGCGCGTCCAATCCCAGTGCCCGTCCGGCCGACACTGTTGCTCCGAAAGCGCCAGCGGTTGCGGTTGGATGAAAGCCCCGGTCGTAATGATCTGCCGGTTTCAATGCGCGCCCCAGCCGGCAGACCACTTCATAGCCCGCGATAACGCCCGCCAGCACATCTGCACCACGGGCACCTGCCATTTGGCCACCCGCCAGTGCAGCTGCGAGTATCGGGGCGCTCGGATGTACGGTAGCTGCGATATGGGTGTCATCAAAATCCAGGCTGTGAATCAACGTTCCGTTGACCAGCGCCGCAGCCGGGAAAGAATATCCTTGGGCATCAGCAAACACCCCAGCGCTGCCATGACCGATTCCCATGCGCTGTACTGCGGCTAACAGCGCAGGTGTGGACTCAGCCTCACGACGACCCCGGATCGCAATCCCAACGCTGTCCGCCGCAAGTAGACAAGCACGTTCAACCACAGGCCGGGGCACATTCTCCAGGTTCAGCGAACTGGCAAATTCGCAAACCGTCGCGGTGACTCCCTTTGCTCCCACCGGTTTTCTCCTTTTGATTCTTAACCCGTTACCCACAAAAGCAGGTGAAAATCTCTACCGGCCCTTGAAATCCGCTTTTCGTTTTTCGTTGAAGGCTGTAATACCCTCGCGCCGATCCTCGGTGGGCACCGTCTGGTTGTAGGCCTCAAGCTCCACCTCATAATCGGCCTTAAGCTGCGCGTGTGCCGCATGGTTCAACGCCTGAAGGGCACTGCGCACAGCAATCGGGCCATTGTCGGCAATCCGCTGCGCCACGCCATGAACCGTCTTAATCAATTCATCCGGTTCGCATATCTCGTTGATCAGTCCCCACTGCAGGGCTTGCTCAGCGGTAAAGGGCTTACCTGTAAGTATAATTTCCTTAGCGCGGCGTATGCCAACTGCCAAAGGCAGGTATTGAGTGCCCGCCATACCTGGCATGATTCCAAGCGTAGTCTCGGTCAGGGCAAAACGGGCATGACTGGCGGCATAAGCAAAGTCACAGGCCAGCATCAGTTCGGTCCCACCACCAAAGGCAGCGCCGTTGATTGCACCCAGCAAAGGTGTCGGGCAATCCATCAGCGCGCGGGCCACATCTTCAAATACCGCGTGCTGGGCATACCACTCGTCATCGCTCATACCATGGCGTTGCTTAAGATCACCGCCGGCGCAAAACGCGCGATCACCACTGCCGGTGAGTATGATGCATCGGGCCTGGCGCGCGCCTGAAACAAAATCGCTGAAAACCTCTAAAAGCTCTTCAGCCATTTGCGTATTGAATGCGTTCGCCACCTCTGGTCGATTCAAGGTGATCCAGGTCAGGTGATCCTGCGGGTCAACGATGATTGTCTTAAAACTATTGCTCATAGTTGTAGTGGGCTTTGACTGTCGCCTGCAAACCATTTATAGGCCAGCATGGATGAGGTCGCAACGTTTGTGCGTTATCCATCTCGTGGCGTTGCTATTCCAAAATGCACTCCGTCGTGCGTCTATTCGCCATCGAGTTCAGCAAACACCTTTTTTGCAATACGATGACATTCAACCGCAACCGGAACTCCGCAGTAAATTGCAATCTGACTCAGAATTGCTTTCAACTCCGATCGGCTGACGCCGTTGACCATCGCCCCGCGAAAATGCAACTCCCACTCATGCATGCGATTGAGGGCTGCAATCATCGTCAGGTTCAGCATGCTGCGGGTTTTTCGGTCCAAGGTATCATCACCCCACACGGCGCCCCAGCAGTATTCAGTCAGCAGTTCCTGAAAATCACGTGCAAATTCACTGGCATTGGCCAGTGCATTATCAACGTACTCGGCGCCGAGCACATCGCGACGGGTTGCCAAACCCTTATCAAAACGTTCCTGATCCATAAAAGTCTCCTGTTGAAAGGGGCTGATTATGCCTGTATGAATATACTGGTGGGCAATTAGAGTGTGCCCGGGCCTGTGGCATATCGCCAAGGCCCGAACCACACCCTAGCCATTCCCACGAATGAACTCGAGCAATATCGTATTGACCGCGTTGGGATCTTCCAGCGATGCCAGGTGGTGCAATCCGGGCAGCACCACAACCTTGCCTGCGACCAGGTCTGCACCCATGCGCTGGGCAATCGCCGGCGTGGACCCCACATCCTTTTCTCCAGTCAGAACGAGGGTTGGACAGCAGACCTTTTTCAGCGCATCGCCTATCTCAGCATCAGCATTCACCAATGCCGCGTAGGCGGCTGTATAGGCCGCAAGATCATTGGCCAGCAGTTTCTCGGATACCTGTTCCACCCGATCCGGGTGGGTGGTCTTGAAATCGTCATCGAACCAACGGTCGATTGCCGCTTGAGCAATAGGTGCGAGACCCTGCTCTTTTGTGATTTGCAAGCGCTCGCGCATACCCTTGAGTTCCGCTTCGCTACGCCGGTAAACCGTATTCATCAACGTGAGGGTTTTCAGCCGCGCCGAAAACTGTCCGGCGAAGGCCTGAGCGATAACTCCGCCCATAGATAAACCCACAAGATGGACTCGGTCGATCTCAAGGTGCTCCAGCAGTTGCACCAGTTGCGCGACAAAACTAAAGATACCCTCTACCCGCTCCGCCGGAGCGGTGCGGCCGTGGCCGAGCATGTCGTAGCGAACGACCTGATGGGTTTTTGCAAGCACAGGTACCTGCAGATCCCACATGGTGTGATCAAGGCCGACTCCATGGATCAGTACAATCGGCTCAGCGTTATTGGCGGTACCCGAAATGTCATACCAGGTGCCCTGAGGGCTGTAATCACTGCAATGTGGCATTTTTTTCGCGAAATTTCCTCAAGGTCGTACAAAGGCAGCCGGCATGCACCGGACCTGTGCTATTTTAGTCGGACAAGTCTAAAAGATAGTCATATGCCGCGATGAATCAGCCCCAAAAAGAGATCATCGGCAAGCCGCTGGTTATCAACGGCCGCCAGCTGTCGTTGTCGCGAGCAGTGCGCGCCGGTGACTTTGTCTTTTTGACCGGGCAAGTTCCCATGGTTAACGGCGAGGTCATGACCAACGGCAATATCGAGGAGCAGACCCGGGCCTGCCTTGAAAACATCCGTGAGACCCTGGCTGAAGCCAACTGCGCTCTGTGCGATGTGGTCAAGTCAATGGTCTGGCTGCGTTCGCGTGACGATTTTGGGGGGTTCGACGCAATCTACGCTGAGTATTTCCCTGATGGTCCACCGGCGCGTTCAGCACTGATCAGTGATTTTCTCGTAGACATTCGTGTAGAAATTGAATGCATCGCATACAAACCGCTGGAACAAAGGGGGTAGCAGTCGATGACTGAACTGAAGCAATACCAGATGTTTATTGATGGCCAATGGGTTGATTCACAGGATGGCAAGACTTTTGCCAGCATCAACCCCGCTACCGGCGAAGCCTGGGCCGAAGTGCCCGAAGCCAGCGAGGCCGACGTCAACCGTGCGGTGGAGGCGGCACACCGCGCCTTTACCGAGGGCCCCTGGTCAAGCATGACTGCAACTGCTCGAGGCAAACTGATGCGTCGCCTCGCTGAGGTGCTTAGCGAACATTCGGAATCACTGGGACGGTGTGAAACCGTTGATACTGGGAAACTCTTCAAGGAAACCCGCTGGCAGGCTAATTACATTTCCGACTTTTTTCATTATTACGCCGGCCTTGCGGATAAAGTCTGCGGTGAGACGCTACCGATCGACAAACCAGACATGATGACGATGACCCTGCGCGAGCCGCTGGGTGTAGTCGCTGCTGTCGTGCCCTGGAACTCGCAACTTTTTCTGGTCGCGGTCAAGATCGGCCCAGCCCTGGCGGCTGGCAACACGGTCGTTCTCAAGGCATCAGAGCATGCCTCGGCCCCAATGCTCGAATTTGCCCGGGTTTTCGAGGAAGTTGGTTTTCCGCCAGGGGTTTTCAACGTAGTTACAGGGCACGGAGAGCCCTGTGGCCGAATACTCACCAGCCACCCACTGGTGGATCGCATCAGTTTTACCGGCGGGCCCGAAACCGCCCGCCATGTCATGCGCAACGCTGCTGAGAACTTTGCCCAGGTTTCCCTGGAGTTGGGCGGCAAGTCGCCAGTAATTATTTTCGAAGATGCGGACCTTGAAAGCGCAGTTAACGGCGTATTGCTCAGCATTTTCAGCGCCAGCGGGCAAAGTTGTGTTGCCGGATCACGCCTGCTGCTGCACGAATCCATCCATGATGAGGTACTGGCGCGGGTAACAGAGAAAGCAGCCAAGATCCGTATCGGCGACCCTCTGGACGATGCCAGCCAGATGGGGCCTTTGGCCACCCAGGCCCAGATTGACAATATTCATGCCGCCATTGCGGATGCCACCGCGAACGGTGCCACACTTATTTATGGCGGCAAAACACCCCAAGGACACGACAATGGCTGGTATATAGAGCCAACCATCGTGGACTGCCCAAACCAGAGGATCGGTGTAGTACAGAACGAACTTTTCGGGCCGGTGGTCAGTGCACTCACATTCCATGACGAGGCCGATGCTCTTAGCCAAGCCAACGACACGCGCTTTGGTCTTGCTGCAGGAATTTTTACCCGTGATGTCGGTCGCGCCTTGCGTGTCAGCAAGGCTGTACGAGCGGGAATTGTCTGGGTCAATACCTACCGCATGGTTTCACCGCTGGCACCGTTTGGCGGCTACAAGGACAGTGGTTATGGCCGCGAATCGGGCATGCAAGCCATCTACGACTACACGCGCCCAAAAACTGTCTGGCTGAACACCTCAGCAGAACCCATCACCGACCCCTTTGTCATGCGGTGACCTGCTTGTAGTAGGTATCCTTTTTTAAGGCCTTACCCTCACCGAGATTCCAAAGGTCACAACCCAACTGATTGATCGGATCGTTGGGGCCGGTACCGGTAAGGCGCCACTCGGTTACGGCCCGCTCGCCGCTGATCCAGCTGCGGGCATCCACCCACTGGATATCCGGTACGGCAGCAAAACGTTCAGCAAGTACCGTGCGAATAGCCTTGCGGCCCTTGAAGCGCTCGCCGTAGGGATGTGCGCCTGCCGCCAGCAAAAACTCGCCGTCCTCATCAAAACTGTCGAAAATCGTCTCAAGGTCCTTATTGTTAAAGGCCGGAAGAATCTCTCCCATTCTCTTCAGTGTTACGCTCATCTTCCCTCCTCGAAAATTTACCGGAACGGGCACTCAGCACTGAGTGCGGCTGCCACAGCGTGGCTGTCTGCTCTAATTGCAGGGTTCGAAAAATCAGCTAGTCCCTTGTGCTGATTATTTGCCGGCTCTTGCTCTAGATAAAGCAGGGCTTTTACTTTGTCTGCCCATGCAGTGCTAGACTCTTTGCGTTCAAATTTCCACGAGAAAAAGCAGGTGAAATTCCAGCTAGCAATCAACATGGAGCGTATTTCGCCGGACATCGATATGCGCGATGTCCAACGGCATACGCTGGAAATGGTCCAGATGGCCGATGAGGGTGGCTTTCATATTGTCTGGGCAGCCGAACATCACGCTCTGGAAATGACCATTGCGCCCAACCCGTTCCAGATACTCACCTGGTGGGCAGCGCACACCAACCGCATCCGACTTGGCACGGCTGTGGCAGTCGCCGCGTACTGGCACCCAATCAATCTTGCCGGTGAGGCTGCCCTGGTGGATCTGTACAGTAATGGTCGACTGGAATTTGGCATCGGCTCAGGCGCCTACCAGCGTGAGTTCGACCGAATGCACGCCGGACTCAAGCAAAGTGACGCCTGGCGTTATATGCAGGAAATGCTCCCCGCGGTAAAGGCGCTGTGGCAAGGTGATTACGCCCACGAGGGTGAATTCTGGCGCTTTCCTGAATCCACCTCGGTGCCCAAACCTGTGCAGCAACCCCACCCGCCAATCTGGGTAGCCGCCAGAGCGCCGATCACCTACGACTATGCAGTCAAGCAGCAGTGCAACATTATGTCCTGGCCGCTGACCCGGCCTATGAGCGAGGTCAAGACCTACCTGGGTCGATTACAGACAGCACTGGAAGAAAACCCGGGCAACAATCGACCCATATTCGCGACCATGCGCCACACCTGCGTCTATGACAATAAAGACGACTGGATGGTGCCCGTGGAGGCGGCCATGCGCCAGTTAGGTCAGTTTGAGAACCTGTTCAAAAACGCCGGCGGGGTCGACAACGGTTTCCCGGCTATGATCGATTTATCCGCACTGGAAAACCGGGACGAATACGACCCGAAGATGCTGCACGAGCACCTGATGTTTGGCACACCCGAAGAGATCATCAATAAACTGCGGCTTTACGATGATCTGGGTGTGGATCAGTTCACTTACTATGCCAGCCTCGGATTGGGAGTGAAAGAACAGAAACGCTCACTGGCACTGTTTATCAACGAAGTGATGCCCGAGTTCGCCGGGAACTGACACCGAACAACGGGCCTGCCGTTGGCCCTTCACGATAATCTACCTCGCGCACTGCGCGCGAGGTAGTTCAGTTTTGAGTTTTAAGAGATGCCAAGTTTCTCGCGTACTTCATCGGCATCGCACACCCGACCACCGAGGTCACGAATAATCCGGACGGCTTTTTCAACCAGTTGTGCATTACTGGCCGGCACGCCTTTTTCCAGGTAGAGGTTATCCTCCAGTCCGACCCGGGCATTACCCCCCAGCAACATTGCCTGAGCCACCATCGGCATCTGTGCACGGCTGATACCGAAACCAGACCAGAAAACACCACTGGGCAATTGATTGACCATGGCATTCATGGTCGCAGGATCGGCGCCGGCACCCCAGGGGATGCCCAGGCAGATCTGGTACATGGCCGGCTCCTTGATCAGGCCCTCAGCGACCATCTGGTTGGCGAAACGCAAATGTCCCAGATCAAACACCTCCATCTCGGGCTTGACACCAATCTCGGCATAACGCGCCGCCATGGTGCGCAGCATGTTGGGCGTCTGAACAAAAACATAGTTGGCGTTATCAAAATTGATCGTGCCACAGTCCAGGGTGGCGATGTCCGGACGCAGCAGTTCAACGTGCGCCATACGTTGCTCGGCAGTAATCAGGTCGGTGCCCTCTCCCGGCACCTGCGGATTATCGTCGTCAACAACCAGGTCACCACCCATGCCAGCCGTCAGGTTGATCAGCACATTACGGCCACTGTTTCTGACCCGTTCGACCACATCCTTGAACAGTGCAATATCGCGACTGCCTTTACCGGTCTGCGGGTCGCGCACATGCAGGTGCACGATCGCTGCCCCGGCGTCTGCCGCCTCAATGGCTGAAGTCGCAATTTGCTCCGGTGTTACCGGAATCGCAGGATGCTTATCGACCGTGTCACCCGCCCCGGTGACAGCACAGGTCACTACCATGTTGGTATTCATCGCCATTTGCTACTCCTTCGTCTCGTTTATGTATTGTCAGTTTGTTGGGCAAACTTGAGGTTTCCCCAGCCTGACTCAACCCATCTTTGGCCAGCCATCCTCGCTGGGCGGGTACCAATGCTCGCGCAGCACTTTTTGAATCTCGACCAGACAACGGTCGCGGCGGCGCTCCATATCACCGAAATCGCGCGTCCCGGATTCCACCTCACACCCTTCGACGATCCGCTGCTTGAGCTCATCGGTCAATTCAGGCGCCTTCATGTGCGACCACGGTAATTTCAGCGCCGGCCCAAACTGCTCGATCGTGTGGCGCATGCCGCCCGGACCGCCGCCCAGATGCCAGGCGAGAAATGTACCCATAAACGCCCAACGCAGGCCCGGGCCGCCTGTCACCGCCGCGTCAATTTCCGCTACGGTTGCGACACCCTCATCGATTAAATGCAATGCCTCGCGGTACAGCGATTCCTGCAACCGGTCCGCAATATAGGCCTCGATTTCGCGGCGCACGTGCAGTGGTCGCATACCAATTGCACTGTAGAACTGCCCGGCCCGGGATATCGACTCGGCCGAAGTCTGCTCACCACCCACCACCTCGACTAATGGCAGCAGATACACCGGCGCAAAAGGATGGCCAATGACCAGTCGTTCGGGATGACGACAACGCGATTGCAAACGACTGGGTAAAAGCCCCGAAGAGCTCGACGCAATGATCGCATCGCTCTTGGCATGCCGGCTGATCTCCTCATGAACCTCGATTTTCAGCGCCTCACGCTCAGGAACGTTTTCCTGAATAAAATCGGCCTGGGCAACAGCAGCGGCGATATCATCGGCGAAGTACAACCGGCTTCGATCGCCTGTGTCTGTTAATCCGGCGGCCTCCAGAACCGGCCAGGCATCGGCAATAGTTTTTTCGACATAATCACGTGCCTCGGCCCTGGGGTCGGTCAGCACCACCTCCAACCCATTGGCAAGGCATCTCGTGGCCCAACCGCCGCCAATAACGCCGCCGCCTATCAGTGCGATGCGCTGAACTCTCTCTTGTGCCATTACTTTCCCCTTTGCTCTGGCAGCGGCTATTCGCCGCGAAATACAGGTTTGCGTTTTTCCACAAATGCCTTAACCCCTTCCTTGGCATCTTCTGAGCGCAACATCTTGCGGTAAACCGGTAAATCGGCTGTACGCATGGTATTAAAAGCGCCTTCTACGGTGTCGCCTTCGATCGCTCGTAACACTTCCTTGACCGTCTGCACCGCTAGTGGTGCAGACTCGGCGATCTGCTGCGCCCATTGGCGTGCGGTATTCATCAACTCGGCCGCTGGTACCACCGCATTCACCAGCCCATGGCTGGCCGCCTCATCCGCGCTCATACGCCGGCCCAGCAACAGCATCTCGACGGCGACGTTATACGGAATCCGCCGCGGCAGCCGCTGTATAGCCCCGGCATCGGGCACAATGCCCAATGGCATTTCAGGTAACTGGAAAAACACGTGGTCTGCCGCAACGATCAGGTCACAAGCCATGACCAGTTCAAACCCGCCACCGATGGCCAGCCCATTAACTGCGGCGATAACCGGCTTGTTAAGGTTCCACATCTCGGTTAATCCCGCAAACCCGCCCGGCAGATCTGCGTCGGCTTCCCACCAGTTGTCCAACTGCTGTTCTCCGGCGTCCAGCGCCTTAAGGTCCCATCCCGCAGAGAACATTTTCTCGCCAGTTGCCGTCACCAAACCCACCCGCAGTTCGGGATCATCGCGCAGCATGACCACCGCTTCATTGATTCTGCGGCTCAAGTCGAAATCAATGGCATTCACCTTGGGGCGGTTAAGCGTAATCTCTAATACCGCGCCATGTCGCTCCACCAGCAGCTCTTGTGTTCTGTCGTCCATTTTTTTTCCTGAATCCGACTGGTTTGCTCTTCAGTCGAGATAAAACGCAAAGACGCACGATATGGCAATAACGCGCACAAGGCAATATCATGAGCGGCCGCGGCTTGCGCCGGTCCGACAATAATGCGGTCGAGTGGGTTCCACCGCTTTGAACCTGAATCTTGGGGGAATCATGGATATCGAACTAAGCAGCGAACAACAGATGCTGGCCGACTCTATTAAGGCATTTGTCGAAGAAGAGCTGATGCCGCTGGAAAACGAGGTTGAGCGCGCAGGTGAGGTCAGTGCTGAGATGGGTGAACGCATCAAGCACAAAGCGCTTAAGGTGGGTTTTTACGCCGCCAACCTGCCCGAATCGGCCGGGGGTGGCGGGCTGGACTACACCAGCCTGGCGATCATGGAACGCGAGTTCGGCAAAGTCTCACACGCACTGCATGGCTTTGCCTGGCGCCCCACCGAGCTGCTATTGGCCTGCAGTGATGAGCAAAAAGAACGCTATCTGCTTCCTTGCGTAAAAGGAGACAAAGTTGAGTGCTTCGCCATCACAGAGCCAGGTGCCGGCTCTGACATCATGTCGATGACAACACGCGCACAGCCCGACGGAGATGACTGGATCATCAACGGAGCCAAGCATTTTGTCAGCAGCCACGTAGAGCCGGATTTTGCGATTGTCTTTGCCGTCACCGGAACGGACGAAACCCCTCGTGGTCCGCGCAAACGGATCAGCGCGTTTCTGCTAGACCGCGGGCATCCAGGTTTTGATATCACGCGCGGGCCGCGCTGTGTCAGCCAGCGGGCGTACCTCAATTTCGTATTGTCATTCAATGACTGTCGCGTCAATAACAGTCAGATGCTTGGCGCGGAGGGTGAAGGCCTGAAGCTCGCCGACAAGTGGATCAAGATGGGCCGGGTATGGGTTGGAGCCGGCTGCTGCGGTCGCGCCGAACGACTGCTGGAGTTGTCGCTGGACTGGGCTGCCAACCGCAAGCAGTTTGGTCAACCCATCGGCAAATTCCAAGGGACGTCTTTTAAGCTGGCAGACATGGCGACCGAACTGCAGGCCGCCGACCTCATGGTGATGCATGCGGCCAGAAAAGCCGATGCGGGACAGATGACGCCCACCGATGCAGCCATGTGCAAGCTGTTCGCCTCCGAGATGCTGCACCGCCTGGCCGATAACGCGGTCCAGATCTACGGCGGCATGGGCCTGATGGAAGATCTCCCGATCGAACGCCTGTGGCGTGACGCACGCCTTGAGCGAATCTGGGAAGGCACATCTGAAATACAGCGACACATTATCAGCCGATCACTGCTACGACCGCTTGGCGCATGACCCCAGAACAACGTGCCAACCTCGATCGGCTGCTGGCGCCACGCCATATTGCCTTTATCGGCGGTGACGCTGCTGTATCTGCGGCACAACAGTGCGCCACGAGTGGCTTCGCCGGCGAAATCTGGGGCGTCAATCCGAGGCCGGGCCGGTTCGGTGAGATACCCTCCTTCGCCAGTGTCGAACATTTGCCGCAAGCACCAGATGCAGTCTTTCTTGCCGTCCCACGTCATGGCGTATCAGAGGTGCTCGCAGAACTGCGGGACGCAGGCGCCGGTGGCATCGTCTGCTATACCGCAGGTTTCAAGGAACTGGGTGGGCAAGGCGCTGATCTCGAGCGCGATCTGATTGCAGCCTGTGGCGAAATGGCGCTGGCTGGACCTAATGTGTTCGGTTTATTGAATTACGTCAGCGGGGCGCACCTGTGGCCATTCAGTCATGGCGGCAAACGGGTAACGGGCGGCCCCGCCATCATTTCACAATCCGGCATGCTCTCGGGCTACCTGCTGACCAACAGACGGTCGATCCATTTCTCGTACGTGATCGGCGCCGGAAATCAATCCATTTTAGGTGTTGAAGACTACCTCGACAGCCTTGTCGATAACGGCGCGGTCACGGGTTTTGGCCTGTACATAGAAACCCTGCGCGACATACCCCGTTTTGCGGATGCGGTTGCCCGCGCCATGGCGCGTAAGGTGCCCGTGGTCGCACTCAAGGTGGGCCAATCTGAACTGGCATCCCAGACTACGATCACCCATACCGGCTCTTTGGCCGGTCAAGACGTCTGCTACCAGGCGCTTTTTGATCGGATCGGCGTTGCCCGTGCTTCAAGTCCCAGCCTGTTACTGGAAACCCTGCAGATGCTGATCACAGCCGGTGCACCGGCAGGTAAGCGGCTTGCGGCATTCACCTGCTCAGGCGGTGACGTCGCCATGCTCGCCGACTGTGCCGACAGTCAAGGCCTGATCTTCGATGCACCCGACGCCGCAACGGAAAAATCCCTGCGCCAATGGCTTCCTGACATTGCGACCGTGGGCAATCCGCTTGATTACACCACGCCGCTTTGGGGGCAGGAAGAAGCCCTTAAAAATGTGTTCAGCGCGGCGCTCGCACCGGGCTACGATGCAGCACTACTGGTACAGGACTATCCCCCGATTGAGATCAGTGACGATCGGCCCTACTACCAGGCCGATGCCCGCGCCTTTATTCACGCGACACAAAATGCCGGTATACCGGCTGCAGTGTGCTCCAGCCTGCCGGAGAATCTCGATCACGAAACCCAGGCAACCCTCATCAACAACGGTATCGCGCCGTTGCAGGGTATCAGCGAAGCCACCATGGCTATCAGCGCTTCGGCCGTATTCGGCCGGGTGAGCGAAAAACTGCAAAGCGGCTCAGCCCCTTTTATTCCCAAAATCTATACACCCGACCGGTCACAGCCGGTCACCCTGGATGAATGGCAAGGTAAACAGATGCTGCGAACGCACCGCATTCCCGTTCCGCCTGGTGAACTGGTCAATTCTAAAACAGCGAGCGAGGCAGCTTGCAGGATCGGCTTTCCGGTCGCTCTTAAGCTCGTCAACAGCCAGCTTCCACACAAAACCGAAGCTGGAGTGGTACGGCTGAACCTTGCCAGCGAAGACCAAGTCCGCCAAGCGGCACACGAGGTGCTGGGTCTGGGATCGCAAGCCCTGGACCAACAGGTAGACGACCAGCTGTTGGTCGAAAAAATGCTGAATACAACAATCGCAGAGTTGCTGGTCGGTGTGCAAAACGATCCGCAATTTGGTCTGGTCATGACACTCGCAGGAGGGGGAACCCTGGTAGAGCTCATGGCTGATTCCACGACAATACTTTTACCGACGGATCGATCCAGTCTGCGTGATGCTCTTGCCTCACTTAAGGTTATGCGCCTGCTGGAAGGTTATCGTAACCGTCCACACGCTGATGTCGACCAGTTGCTTGATACTCTGGTCGCTATCAGTGAAATGTCGCAGCACCTCGCGCATGAACTCATTGCGATGGATATCAATCCGCTGCTGGTGACCGAAAGCGGCTGCTTTGCCGCGGATACGCTGATTCAGTTGAGTCACAAAAACTTGCTGGCAATGCCCTGATCTTGTGGGCTGGAACCAATGTTGTCGTTGCGCTGTTAGATACGCTTCGTCCACCGGGTTGTCCGCAATTCCGGCTCGATCGACAGCATCACTGTCGCATGGATTTGTGTAAACAACTTGGGTCAACAATCGCGAAACAGATAATGGTTGCGAAGCCATATAGTTCAGTCTGTTTAAAACAAACCTGCAAGGGTACCCAGATCAGGGTCGTAGCTAGAAGACACGCGAACTGCAAAATTATGCGCCAGAGTTTTGGACTTGGTGCGACAATAGTTCCCCGGAACCCATAACAAACAACCCCCATGATATGAAAAGACTTGTGCTGCTCGACTACGACGGGGTGATTGTTGACTCGGCACAGCCCGTGCTGGAGCAGACAGCAGTTTTCTGCAAGGATCAGGGCCTGCCGTTTTCCCTGACCCTGGCTGATTTCGACCAGTTGGATCCAGCGACTTTCACCATGCTCGCCAAGGTCGCTGGGATACCCGACCCTGATCACCGCGCATACGGTCGCTTTCTTTTTGATACTCTGCAAAATGGCACTGCACAGATTGCTCTTTTTGACGGAATCAGTGAAATGTTACGGGACTTAAGCGAACGGCATATCCTTTGCGTGGTCACCGCCAATCATGTCGATGTGGTGCGAACCCGGCTCGCACAAGAAGGGCTGGATGATTGCATCAGCACGTATTACGGCAGCGACCGGGCGGGCGGCAAAACGGAGCATATACGCGAAGCGCTCAACCATTACGCCATCGATGCCCGACAAACCTGGATGGTGGGTGATTCGGTCAGCGACATGGACGCGGCGCGTGCCGCCGGGGTGAATGCTCTCGCTGTCGGTTGGGGCTGGCAGTCCGCTTGTGTGCTAAAAGCGCGAGCGCCCGATCATCTTTTCCATGCGCCGCAAGAGCTTCACGCTTTTCTAAGCAGTCCTCTTGCTTTATCGCAGACGAGCCATTCGTGAATACCCTGGCGCACCTATACCTGTCGGGGAACGACCCGGACCTGATACTGGGCAACTTTATCGGGGACTCGATTCGGGGCGAGCAATTCAACAGACTAAATCCCCGAGTACAACAAGGGGTGCTTTTGCACCGGCAGATAGATCGCTATACCGATACGCACCCGGTCTTTCGACGACTATCGTCTTTGATGCGTGAAGACTTTGGCCGTTATTGCTCGGTGGTGACCGACGTATTTATGGATCATTTCCTGGCTAAAGACTGGCAACGTTACCATCGGCAACCCCTGGTTGATTACACCGACTGGGTCAAGTGTATTCTCGCGCCGCGCATAAGCGCGTGCCCTGTCCGGTCGCAAAGGTTTTTTCAGTATCTGGTGCGAACCGATACGCTTTTGCATTATCGGACAACCAGTGGTATCAACCAGACGCTGTCGCAGATGGCCCAGCGCACCCGCTTTGATTCGGGGATGGAAAAATCCGGCGAAGTCCTGTCGCGGCTTTACCCGCAACTGCAAAACGGCTTCGATGATTTTTTTCCTCAACTCGCCACCTACGCCGAGCGCCAAAGACACTCGCCAACCCCACAGGCAAAGCAAGTTAGCTCTCAGGCCGAACCAGCATTGGCATCCAAAGGGGTATGGTAATAATCGCTTTCACTGGCTGATTGGCGCACCTGTTCAATCAGTCGTTCAAGGCGCTTTTGAGCGGTATCGATCTCTTCGCACGATTCGCAATCCAGATCGCCGCAAGGCTGATGCGCATAAAGCCAGAAATGCACCGCTCCCGCCAGCAGGCCGGAGGCCACTTCCCAGCTGTCCGACTCTGAATCCTGATCCAGCAACTGGTTGCCAAGCTCAATCATGCGCTCAGCGGCGGCGTCAAAATTCTGGGTATCGTCTTCGAGTTCCATGGCTCCCTCGCGGCCGGCCAAAGGCGTTACTGTGGACAGCGGATTCTACCGGCTCGGCCCCTGTCCTGCCATGCCCTGCCACCCAGCCTGGTCGTCCCCAACACCAGCGACCCGCCAGCACCGGCTCACAAAAGGCATTTCAGGCAGGCCACACGAGCGGGTAGCGCTCGCTATCCAGTGGGTCTCCATCGCGGTGTGCGCTCGAGCGCAGGTTCTCATTCGTGCCCAGACGTGTATCGTAAACCACATCATCGCCGGTGTAGCGCACAGCATATCCCCGTCTGCGTTGGTCGCGCCTGAGATTACCACCCGAACCGTGCACCGTAAGGCCATGAAAAACATAAACATCACCAGGCTCTAGGTCCCAACTGACCAGCTCGTAATCTTCACGCTGCGCTTCGATGTCGGGCATCGGTTCGTAATCGGGGTTAATCTCGTAACTATCCTGCCCCACCGTCTCGCCAAAAGCCTGGGGCTGAAACCAGCGGTCCCAACGATGAGACCCGGATACAAACTCCAATGCACCGGAGTCCGCAGTTACCGGGTCCAGTGCGATCCAAAAAGACAGCACCTGCCAGCCGCGCATCGCCCAGTAAGGCTGGTCGTTGTGCCATCGGGTTCGGTTTGGTGTACCAGGCTCTTTGACGAACAACTGGTCATATAACAGGTTGACCTTTTTCGAATCCAAAAGTTGCGCGGCAAGCCCTGGCAGTGGAGATTGAAAGCAGAACGCACGAAACCTTTCGTCGTGCTCCCACAGGCGCAAGTTACCGTGAAAGCGGCCCTGGCTATTGTCAGATTGATAACCATGAAAGAAAGGGCCAGGAGAATTGATATCGGTTTCAATTCCCTCGGCCAGGGTCTTGAGCCACTGTTGACTTACACACTGGCGAATCACTGCAGCGCCATCGTCATGGAATTGAGAAATCAGCTCTAGAGGCAAGCGTTTGGGCACTGTCATAGCAAACGTTCTTCAAAGATCACCTGAGGGCCCCATCTTGGTTCGCCCGGCCATTATGTTACATACTCCCACGCCGGCGAAGGCTGGTACCAACAACAACACAAGGAAATCTGAAGATGCGCTATCAACCGTTAGGACGCACTGGCATTGAAGTATCGGCGATATGCCTGGGTACCATGACCTGGGGCGAGCAGAATACGCCAAAGGAAGGCTTCGCGCAGATGGATCACGCCCTTGCGGGCGGCATCAATTTCTTCGATACGGCAGAGATGTACCCGGTGGACGTTCGCGCTGAAACCTATGGCCATACCGAGGTCATCATCGGAGACTGGCTGACTGAACGGCGCTGTCGCGATCAGATTATCCTTGCGAGCAAGGTCTGTGGCCCAGGGCAGAGTCATATCCGTGGGGGCGATTGCCGCTTTACCCGGGAAACCATTCACACCGCGTGTGAGGGTAGCCTGAAGCGCCTGCGTACCGACTATATCGACCTGTACCAGCTGCACTGGCCAGACCGGGGCTGGACCGATTTTAAAGACCTGGGACAAACCCAAGTCAGTGAGGACGTGGGCTCTGACCGCGAGGAAACGGTGGCCGCTCTTGACGAACTGATCCAGGCCGGAAAAATCCGAGCCTGGGGCATCTCTAATGAAAGTGCCTGGGGAGTTATGGACTTTGTCGCCCGGGCTGATACGGGTCGAGTGTCACGCCCTGCCAGCATCCAGAATGCCTACAGTCTTCTTAACCGCAAGTTTGAGTTTGCCCTTGCCGAAATTGCCTTGCGAGAACACGTTGGCCTGCTTGCCTATGCGCCCATCGCAGCAGGTGTGCTGACCGGGAAGTATCTTGACGGCGCTCGCCCGCCTGGCGCTCGTAACACGCTATGGCCTTCCAACACCCGCTATTTCAGTAACCAGGCCCAATCTGCCACCAGAGCTTATGTGCAACTCGCCGGCGAATTGGGGCTGTCGCCCGAGGTGCTGGCCCATGCTTTCGTTCTGAGCCGGCCGTTTTTAACCGCTTCGATTGTCGGGGCTACCCAGATAGGGCATCTGGACCAGGCTTTCGCTGCGCTGGACTACACGATATCCGATGAACTCGCATCGCGTCTGGAGGCGCTGCACCATGAATACCTGGTGCCGGCACCGTAAGACATTCCCTATACCCAAGGAGCAAAAGAAATTGTCATGGCTAAACCGCTGACCCAGGCGCCGCAGGTACCATCGCGCACCTTCCTGAATTTCCCGCTCGCTCTGGATCTTGATAATCTTGAAGCAGACATCGCTATTCTTGGCATTCCCTATGGCCTGCCCTATCGGCCACACGAGATGGCCAATGACCAGAGCCTTGCGCCCGATGCTATCCGCCAGGGTCCAAGCTATGTTCCCTATACCCTGTCCAGTTACGACTGGGATCTCGACGGATACCTGCTCGATGGCCGTGATATCACTGTCGTCGACTGCGGTAACGTCAGCGCCGACCTGAACGATCACCAGGAACATTACCGCCGCGCTGAGCAGGCTGCCCGAAAGATTCTGGCGACCGGTGCGACTTTGATAACCCTGGGTGGAGATCACGGGATTCCGATCCCTGTCATGCGCGCCCTGGAACGCCAGGAGACCATCACACTGGTGCAGATCGATGCCCACATTGACTGGCGCGACCAAGTCAATGGCGTGCGTGAAGGCTACTCGAGTCCTATCCGGCGCGCTTCAGAGATGGACTGGTTTGGCCCCATCGTGCAGATTGGTATTCGAGCTAACGGCAGTGCTCGAGCAGAAGAAGTACAAGACGCGCGGGACTACGGCGCAGACATTATTACTGCTTACGAAATGCATGAGATCGGCATGGCAGCCGTACTCGAGCGTATTCCCGATGGCGGGCCCTATTACCTAACCATTGACGCCGACGGATTGGACCCCACCATCATGCCGGGGGTGATGGCGCAGGCTCCAGGAGGTCTGGACTGGTTACAGACCCGGCAACTGATTCATGGCCTGGTCAAAAAAGGCCGGGTGCTGGGAATGGATCTGGTGGAGATCGCACCCTCTTATGACCATGGGCACATTACGATCACTCACGCAGAACGGTTGATCTGTAATTTTATCGGTGCCTGTGTGCGCGCCGGCTACTACGACTGATGTAAGCAACAGATGCTGTGCTCTTCCCAGTCAGCACTGAGCGGTCAAAGCCATTAGCAGATCGTCGACTTCAGTCTCAGAAGTATTCCAGGCGGTCACAAACCGTATCGCCTTTCCGTCAAGTTCTTCATCGTTGACCTTGATGCCCTGCTGGGCCAGAGTCTTAATCGAAGACCGAGGCAGACACACAAACACCTCATTGGACTGGGTGGGGTACGCAAGCTCAATGCCAGGCAGCGCATCAAGGCCCCGGCTCAAACGCTGGGCCATGGTGTTTGCCTGCCGGGCATTGCGTAGCCAGACATCGTCGGCAAGGTAACCCTCAAACTGCGCCGAGATAAAACGGCTTTTTGAAAGCAGTTGCCCAGCACGTTTTTGTAAAAATGGAAAATCCCCCACGAGTTCGGGCCTGAAAAAGATCACCACCTCTGCCGCCAGGCAGCCATTCTTGGTACCGCCAAAAGACAGCACATCGATTCCGGCCTGCCAGGTCATCTGCGCTGGCGTTATCCCAAGCGTTACCAGGGCATTGGCAAACCGCGCGCCATCCATATGAACCGACAACTGGTGCGCATGTGCAACTGATGTAATCGACTTGATCTCATCAAGCGGATATACCGTACCTGACTCACAGGCCTGGGTGATGCTTACGGCCGAGGGCTGGGCATGGTGTACGTTGCCCCGCCCGTAAATTGCCTGCTCGAGTGTATCTGCACTGATACGGCCATCGGGGCCGCGCATATCAATGAGTTTTGCCCCGCCGGTAAACATCTCGGGCGCACCACATTCATCGGTGTTGATGTGGGATAACTCGTGGCAGAAAATTTTTCCAAATGACGGCGTCAAAGCAGACAACGCCAGGGCATTGGCAGCGGTCCCGGTCGTCACCGGGAAAGCCGTTACGGGTGTTTCAAATATGTCAGAAAGTCTTGCGCGAAGTCCTGCGGTCCATGGGTCTTCACCGTAGGATGGCGCGGTTCCGGTATTGGCACGTGCTAAGGCCTGCATAACCTCGGAGCAGGCGCAGGAGACGTTATCCGAGGCGAAATTATTCACTGAATTGCCCATGGTAAAACCTTAATTGTTAGAGAAAACTTTGTGCTGCTAATCGATGACGATCAGTTCGCGCGGTACATCACACAGGTGCTCGCCGCCGTTTTCAGTCACGATGAAGGGCTCGGATACGGCAGCGCCGATCGTTTCCAGCCAGACACCCGACTGAAAATGGAAGCACATGCCGTTTTGCAGAACCGTCCGGTCGCCCGGGCGCAAACTGGCAGTGCGCTCGCCCCAGTCCGGTGGATAATTCACACCGATCGAATACCCCACCCGGCTTTCTTTTCGGTAGCCGTTGCGGTTGAGTATCTTCTGCCATACAGCCTCAACCTCCTCGCAGGTCGCACCGGGACGGGCCACCTCCAGCGCGGCATCGACCCCCTCAACGATGGTATCTGCCAGTTTGGCAACCTCTGGCGGAGGCGTGCCAAGATGCAGCGTACGCGTCAGCGGCGACTGGTAATGATGACGGGCCCCACCGAGTTCCATCATCACCAAAGTGTCATCAGGCAAGGGGTGTTCAGACCAGGTCAGGTGCGGCGTGCTGGTGCCCTCACCCACCTGTATCAGCGGGCATAAACTGCTGTAGTTGCCGTACTTGCCGTTAACACCCATCACCTGTGCGTGATAAACCTCGGCAATGATCTCGTATTGCGGAACACCGGGCGCGATTTTTGCGATTGCCCTGTTCATAACAGCGCTTACGATCTGGCCTGCTTCGCGCATATAAACTAACTCAGCGTCTGATTTGATCAGCCGTGCCCAGTTCACCAGTTGCTGCGAATCAGACACGCTTGCGTCTGGTATGCCTTTAACCAGGTGAGCGTGTGCACGGGCCGTGTAGTAATGCGCGTCGAGCTCTACCCCAATGCGGGCCGATCCCCAGCCCCGTGCAGTAATCAGCTCTGCCAGTTCATCGTAGGGATGTTCGCTCGGATGATGAATCAGCGTTTCGGAAAAAGTCGTAATGTTATCTGGTGGAATATCAGTCGTGATGTGTGCTGCCTTTGCATCCTGGGGGCGGCCAAACCAGATCGGACTTGCCTCGTCGGTGTGAACGAGAACCACCTGAGGGGTGTAAAAAGACCAGCCATCAAAGCCGGTTAACCAGTTCATATTCGCCGGATCCTGGCAGATAATCAGATCAAGACCCTGATCGACCATTCTCTTTTTTGTCTCAACAAGGCGGCGATCATATTCTGCTGTGGGAAACGGCTTGGTGTATTGCATGTCGATTTCGTTATGAATAGTGGGCGTTTTGCGAAACTACGACGATCAATCAACCTTTAGCGCAATCACCGCGAGAAAATCTCCCGGCTTGATCAGGCACGGAAAATGACGGCCCATGAAAATGCCGTCTACTTTTGATCGATACTCTATAGGAGTCGACCCGGTTCGCTGGGCATCGTGGATGACTGCAATCAGATCGCCTTCTTTCACCTCGGTGCCAAGGTCGTTAGACATCTCTATAAGCCCGGAATGCTCAGACGTAATGAAGCACTCTGGACTCATGGTATCCAGGCTTACTGAAGGACTGCGCTCCGCCTCGCCCGACAGGATACCGGCATGCACGAGTACGTTTGAGATGCCCCGTTTTGCAATCTGCACGCTGGTTGCACTCGCCGAGCCTCCACCGCCCAGCTCGGTGCTGACGAAAACCTTGCCCTGGTTCTCTGCAGCCGTGTCATAAAGATGCGCCGCATCGGGTTCTAGCAACATGAGTGTATAGGGCGCATTAAATGCTTCAACCGCCGCAACGCAGCGGGCCTGCTGCTCTTTATCATCCAGTATGTGGGCCGCGCCAAATGGCAGGAATTCCATTGTCTTGCCACCAGAGTGAATATCGATCACGTAGTCCGCCATGGGCAATAGGGTGCGGGAAAAATAGTCGGCAATAATCTGTGTAATCGTGCCGTCTGGATCACCCGGGAACACCCGATTCATGTTGCCGCCATCAATGGATGAGGTCCGTTTGCCGGCCCTGAACGCCGGATAATTCATCGCCGGGATCATGATCACCCGACCGCTCACCACATCAGCACTCAGTTCATTGGTCATGCCCCAAAGCGCTATCGGCCCTTCGTATTCATCGCCATGATTAGCGCCGGTGAGCAACGCGGTTGCTCCTTCACCATTCTTAACAACGGTCACGGGGATCATGACAGCACCCCAGCCTGAATCATCTCCTGAATAAGGCACTTTCAGAAATCCATGCTGAACGCCATCTAGATCAAAATCTACCGTGGACTTAATCGGGTTATCTCTCATATTCTTTCCTGCCATGTACTAAGTTGATTACTGCATGCGATTCGATTTGAATGGCCTCGGGACAGCAGTCTGTTTTATGCATTATCTTCCTGCTGATCAAAAATGGAGGTGTATCCACCTGACCAGTCGGGCGGCATCGGTATGTACAACTCTTCATGATGCGCATAACCTGGCTCGGCTCCGCGGACTATTCTGCCGTAGTGCGAACTGGGATAAGCAGGGGCGGTATAGGGTACCGCGTCTGCCGCGCTGTAGGTAATAACTAGTGCCTGTCGACCCCGTTGGCTGTGATTTTGCCCGGAGCCATGAATCGTACGACTGCGATGCACAGACACCGTTCCTGCACACCCGGTAATCTCAAGAGGCAGGTTGAGACCCGCATTTTGAATATCGCTATCTTTGATTGCGCCAGTCCATTCCCGCCGATCATCATAATGCTCAAAAATCTGTCCCTGGTGACTGCCGGGAACGACCTGAAGTGGCCCTTGGTCGGAAAACACATCCTCAAGAAACACCAGAAACTGCATAGCACCACTGTGCGTATGTGGATAGAACGCTATGTCCTGGTGCCATTTGGCTGCAGCGCCCCCGCCCGCCCATTTGAAATTGAGCATCAGGTCACGAAAACGAACATTGGGTCCCAGTAAATCTGCAGCAATGGCGGGAATTATGGAATCTTTGCAAAAATCCCAGAACACCGGATCGAGATCATCCAGATAAGCGGCTCGACGAAGTCTTGGACTCTTCGCATTGTGCCCTTTCTCCAGATCGATCTGCCTGGGCGATTGGGTGAGCTGACGTGTACTGTCAACGAGCTTACCCGCCGCCGTGCGCAAGGCGGCTAATTCGTTATGTCCAATCAGAGACGGGAGCACTAGATAGCCTTTCTCATAATAAAACTCACGCTGGGCCTGCTTGAAAAACACCGGCGCCTCGGCATAGATATCCTCGAGTTTCATTAATGCTCTCTAAGGGGTTGGGTGGGAGAAGACCGCTTCGTATTCGTTGCGCCCACAAAGATCAACACCACGCATCAGGTACAGCGGCACTCTCTGAAGGCGTTTTAGCCCACTGTCTTCCAGGGATCGATACGGGTTGGATTGATGCCGCTTTTTCTCTATGTCCCGATCATAGTGGGAGCTTGTCGGCATGAAACGAAGAGTCATACCACGGCGTGGCCGATCCGATTGATTAGGCTCTGAGCCATGCATCAGATACACATCATGCAAGGAAATCTGTCCCGCTTTCATGATCATATCTACCGCTTTGGACTCATCGAACTCACTTGAGAGCAACTCCTGATTGAGTGCAAGCCCTGGTGAATCATTAACCTGGTGGCGCCTAAGATTCTTTCCCTTGTGTGAGCCCGGGATGACCCGCAAGCAGCCATTTTCAGGAGTCGAGTCATCTATCGCCATCCATACCGTGCAGGTCGCGAGCGGTCGCATTGCCCAATATTGACCGTCCTGATGCCAGGGGGTTGTCGTGCCGATCTTGGCCGGCTTTGCAAAAAAGCTTGAATTCCATAATGCGAAGTTATTGCCAATGATCTGGCCCACCATGTTAAGAATATTTTCGTCACGCGCGAATCTGATAAAGCTTTCGTCGAACGGCAACAGTGCCGAACAATAATCCGAGAACTGTGGATATTTCGCAATAAGCCGACTATGTGTCGATCGAATAGCCTCCAGCGTGCCTTCACTCAAGCGATAATCCGGTACCACGAACCCATTTTCATGGTACTCGGCCACTTGGGCATCCGTTAGTTGAGTCGTGATCACCTGGCTGCTCCCTCGCTAAAAGCAGTTTTCCAAACTATTCCATATCCATGGTCAACAACTTACCGTAGCCCGGTAGTGGATCCTGATAACCCGCGACCCGAATAGACTCCCAGAACAATGCCTGGTTGGCAGAAATAACGGGCTTATTCAAAGTCTTTTCAATCTGTTCGATAACATCAACCGCGCGAATGGCGGTACAGGAAATAAAAAGCGCATCAGCGTCGGCACAGTCAGCCTCTAATGCGGCATTCACAATGGCCTCAGGCGGGATACGAGCCATATCGTTGTCATTGGCAAAAAGAAAACTCGTGGTTGAGATAACCTGTGGACCATGCCGCTCGATATAGCCCACCAACGTTTCGTTGACGTCATCGGTATACGGAGTCAGTACCGCAATCCGGCGAGCTTTGAATTTTTCAAGCGCTTTCAGCCCTGCTGTAATCGGCGTAACCACAGGAACACCAGGCCGGGCTTTGTGGATGCTGTTTGCGACCGATTCGTAACCCATCGCCGTTGTGCCCGACGTGCAACAGTAAGCAATCACATCTAGACGGCCGTCCGGAATAATCAAAGAAGCAGAATCTGCCAACCTCGGACCCATTGTTTTCAGGTTTTCTACAGTGCAGGGGTTTACATTGAGCACCCTTGAGACAAAAACCGCGACATCATCACAGGGACGCATATTGACAAAATCGCGCTCAACCACGTAATCGCTGGCAAGAGCGATCAGTCCTATTCGAAAGCGTCCAGGACCATGATCTAAAGAGACCGTGGTACGAACCCGTTGAGTTTGCATATATGGCCTATCTGGACATTACCGTGATATGGCAACTTAGAGAGATGGAAATAGCACTAACTAAACATCGGCGAATGATATAAGAATCATTTTACAAGGTGTAACAAAAACGCTCCAGACTTCAGCAAGTGCAGACCCAAAATCAGCCACGGCCGACAAATGGCATTGTGGTTGCCATCACGTTCATAAACAGCACATTGGCATCCAGCGGCAACTCGGCCATATGCAATACGCTGGTGGCCACGTGCGCCACATCCATCAGAGGTTCGGCCATGATGGTGCCGTTAGGCTGGCGTACACCCTCGCCCAAAGGTTTTGACATCTCGGTAGATGCATTGCCAATATCGATCTGACCACAAGCGATGTGATGCGGCCTCCCATCAAGCGCAATGCTGCGGGTCAGGCCCGACATCGCGTGCTTGCTGACGGTATAGGGGGTACTGTTGACCCGGGGCATTGAAGCCGAGATCGAGCCGTTGTTGATAATCCGCCCGCCCTTGGGGTCCTGGCTTTTCATCTGCCCAAAAGCCCGCCGGGCGCAAAGATAAGCACCATGCACGTTGGTGTTCAGCACTGCCTGCCACTCAGCTAACGGCAACTCATCGATATCGACGGGCCGGGCACCGATGCCGGCATTGTTGAAAAGCACATCAATGCGACCAAAGCGACCGACTGTTGCGTCGAACAGGCTGTCGACATCTTCCTCACAGCCCACATCCGTCTGGTGGCATAGTGCACTTTGCGAATCGGTGGCAGTCTCTGACGCCGCGCTATGCAGCAATTCTTCGCGCCGCCCGGCAAGCGCCACACAATATCCGTGCTGCAAAAAAATTTGTGCAACGGCTTTACCTACCCCGGTACCCGCACCGGTCACGACAGCAACCTTCTGGCCTTCTTTCATTTTAATACCCTTAGAACGTTTTCGACGAGCCAAACCGGCAAGTCAGATAGTTATCTGAATCTGCACCCCAAGTCCCGTGCAGCGAATCCAACATCCACACTCTGACAGCATGGGCGCGACACCCAACCGGGCAAGGTACATCATTAAATGGATCCGCACCTGCGAACTTTAACTTAGCCAGTACCCGCTCGTCATCGAACAGTATTTTCACGCCTGCCCGCAGGCGGGCGGGCAAACCAAACCCTGCGCAGACCTGGCAAGCCTAGACGTTTTCAGATGGGTGGGGTTCACCACTTGGCACTCATCAACAACTCTGGAAACTTCAGTCATCAAGCAAAGAATCTTCAAGCGGAAAATGCGACATCAGTTCATAGCCGTTTTCAGTGACCAGTACCTGCTGCTCAAGCTTAACGCCATCACCCTCTCCAGGAGCACCCATATAACTCTCGACACAAATTACCATGTCTTTCTCGATGACGCCGTCATAGGGATTGGGGCCACGGAAATGCGGTTTAACCTGTGGATATTCGTCGGACATGCCCACACCATGGATAACACAGGGGTAGGCGTTAGGCTGGAATTCCTCCGCGGGTACGTAGGCACGCTGCTGAAAATCTTTCAGGGTTATGCCCGGACGGATCAGTTTCAGGTTGTGACTGATCTCCTTCAACGCCAACTGATAAAGTTCCCGCTGCCGCGCTGTGGGTCGCGCCGGGCCGCAGTGAAAAGTGCGTGATATATCAGCAAAATAACCCCTCGGCCCCACCATGTCGGTATCAAGGCCTACCAGGTCACCTGATTCCACCCTCCGGGAAGAGGCTTCTTGCAGCCAGGGATTGATACGTGGGCCTGAGGCCAGCATACGGCCTTCGTGCCAATCACCGTTATTGGCCAGATTGGTGTAATTCAGCAGACCCCATAACTGCAATTCACTCACCCCGGGTTTTATTGCGGTCTTCAGTTGGGCAATGCCGTGTTCGGCAACCGCAACGGCCCAGCGGATACAGTTGATCTCATCTTCGGACTTGATTACCCGGGCCTGCTCGCTTACCAGGACACCATCGATCACGTCAAAACCTTGCTCCTGCAAAGCCCGGGTAATGCTGGGGTTCACATATTCAATCGCAACCCGGCGGTTATCAGTACCGATCTGGGCCAGGTAATCCACGACGTCACCTGCCAGCCGTTTTGCGTACTCACTGAGAACATCAGCACCGTCAAAAAAAGAAATCGGCCGGCCCGGCCGGGTTTCATCGGCCCAGGCCGCGCCTGCCATCGCACCATGAATAACTGTGGGGCCCTCGGCCGAAAGAAAAACATAAGCCTGTGGCATATGTGACTGAAAGAGTGGGTAATTACGATAGTCCACCGCATAGCGCAGGCTCACCGGGCTGACCAGCATGCACATTGCGGCATCGTTCTCCAGGAGTTTTTCCCGCAGGCGGGATAATCGCCAGGCGTGCAGACGATCATCATCAATGGGCTCGGGCTGTTGAAACTCCGAAAGATCACTCCAGTCATCCATCAGGATCATGGCATCCGGGTTTGTGTTGCTCACGTTATTGGCTTCGACTAGACGTGTTCATTCGAACGGGTGCACCACGATGTTGCCCACGTGGCGCTTGTCAATGAAGGCCTGCTGGGCCTCGCGCAGTTTTTCCAGCGGGTAGCTTGCTGCCAGCAGTGGGCGAATTTCCTGTCGCTGAATATACCCCACCAGATCCCCAAAC
>JBBWVW010000192.1:0-1990 GCA_050256425.1 Arenicellales bacterium
AGCCGCGAAGGAATCGATTGGCTGGCTGCAGTGCTGCAAAAAAGAAATATCAAGCGTGAAGTCATTATCGTTCCACACGATGTATTGCATCTTGATTGCTGCTGGAACGTTATCGACTCCAATCTTGCGCTGTGGTGTGAGGAAGCCACCGACCCTTTTATGGATCTCAATGGTAAAAAACCCCTCATCGATTTGCAGACCATACCCGTCAACCGGGCTCAGCAGGCGGCACTCGCAACCAACGTGTTAGCCGTTGGTCCACGGCACATTCTGGCACGTGATCACCGCATATGTGAGCCAATTAACCGCATACTGGCAGATGATTTTGGTTTTTCAGTGAACCTCTTAAGTTTTGATTGCGTGCCATCAATCGGGGGTTCTTTTCGTTGTGCCACACTTGTGCTGGCAAGAGGATGACGCCAAGTTGGGGAGTAACGGCGAGATTGCCTTGTAAAGTAAAAGCGCGTTCGGTAGCCGCAGCGCGGCTGATTTGGCTAGCGGTCGACGAGGAGAGCCAAAAGGCTCAAGTCGGCAAGGGAAAAATCCAGTATCAGTGGCCCGCACTGCCAAATCAGCTTTGTCTGGTGTATATAGTCAGTGCTCAGGCCCAAGATCCAACCTGTTTCCATGAAAAACGAAAGTGACCCCCTACTGCAATCTTTTCAGCTAAAGCACCTGACCCTGAAGAATCGGGTTATGTCGACCAGCCATGAGCCAGCCTACTCGGAAGATGGCCTACCCAAAGAGCGCTACCAGCTCTACCACGAAGAAAAAGCCAAAGGCGGCATCGGCCTGACCATGTTTGGTGGCGGCACACTGGTGGCACCGGATACGCCTGCGGCTTACGGCAATCTTTATGCAGGTGATGATCAGATCGTGCCGCATTTTCGAGAGCTCGCCCGACGGGTACATGCCCATGGCGCTGCCACCATGTGCCAGATCACCCACCTGGGGCGGCGCACTTCTAATTACACAGGCCACTGGCTGCCAGTCATTGCGCCTTCAGCTGTGCGTGAACCCGCCCATCGGGCTTTTCCCAAGGCCATGGAAGATTGGGACATCAGAAGGATTGTCAGTGCCTACGGTGCTGCAGCGGCGCGTTGTCGTGAGGGTGACCTTGATGGCATCGAAGTCTATGCAAATGGTCATCTACTGGACAGCTTTTGGACGCCGGCCGTCAATCGACGCACCGATGCCTACGGCGGATCACTCGAGAACCGAATGCGCTTCTCCATAGAGGTATTAGAAGAGATTCGCCGACAGGTTGGAGACGACTACATTGTGGGTATCCGGATGATGTTTGATGAAGCGCTCGATGGCGGCCTTCAGTTTGATGAAGGAATGCAGATTGGCGAGGCACTGGCCAGCACCGGTATGATTGATTTTTTCAATATCAACCGTGGCCATTGCGCGACCAGTGTCGGCCTTGCCAACCTGATTCCCAACATGGGCACCCCACAGGCACCGCATCTTGAATTCGCCGGCGAAGTCCGCCGTCACTTTGATCTGCCGGTCATGCACGCTGCACGCATCAACGATGTCGCCACAGCTCGCTATGCGATCAAAGAAGGCTTGCTGGATCTGGTGAGTATGACTCGCGCTCATATGGCTGACCCGCACATTGTCGCAAAGATTATGCGCGGTGAAGAAGACCAGATTCGCCCCTGTGTCGGTATGGGCTACTGTATTGACAGAATCTACGGAGAAGGCGAAGCCTTATGTGCGCATAACCCCGCGACGGGTCGTGAGGCCTCCCTGCCGCACGTTATCACCCGCAGCACCACGCCCTCGCGCCGGATCGTTGTCGTGGGTGCGGGCCCCGCGGGACTTGAAGCAGCGCGGGTTTGCGCATCTCGGGGCCATGAGGTAACCCTGCTGGAAGCCTCCAACATACATGGCGGTCAGGTGAATCTTGCAGCCAAAGTGCAGCGACGCAAAGAGATTTTGGGCATCACTGACTGGCTGTTTGACCAATGTCAGCGCCTTGGCG
>JBBWVW010000193.1:0-4355 GCA_050256425.1 Arenicellales bacterium
ATGGGACAGTCGAAGAAAGATGACATGCGTATTTTTTTACGAAGGGGATCGTAAAATATGACCTCAACCGTCAGAAGTGCAGCGAAATATCTCGATGCCCTGAATTGCAAGCCGCCACGTACAGCGCCAGTTCCTCAGGCATCTTGGTCTGCTGGCGAACGCCGAGCGTGCCACGGATCACCTCTTCATATCGTACCAGGCTCGGGTAAAGTTCCGACTGTGCGCGATCCCGCCAGATCATCTGTCTGTTGAATTCTTGAATACCCTGGTCGAACAGCTTCTGTGCCTTTTCGACTTTGGGCTTCTTCTTGCCTAGCGCGCGTCGGGATTTTGATATCTTGGATTTGATATTCTCGGCGCCCTTGACTCCACTGAGTTGCTTCGCCAGCCTTTTCAAGGCGTCGACCGTCTGCGCGGCACCCTGCTGATTAATTCGCTCGCGCATCGCGAGCAGCTCGCCCTCCAACGCTTTTAGTGCCGCGCTGGCTTCAAATATCCCAAGCAACTGTTCCACCGGTTCGTAGGCGCTATCGGCACCACGACGGTACTTACGCCGTGCTGTGGTCTCGGCCTTGACCAGCGCAACAAAAGCATTACGCGTTTCCTGCCAGCTCTTGGGAATCTGATCTTCCAGAGTATCGCGAGATGTTTGATGTTCACGAATTTGCCGCTCAAGAACCTCCCGGTCTGCAGCCGAGATTTCCGAACCCGCTAAATTCAGCCGCCGCGTGGTTTTTGCGGTCTGCTCATCGATCTTGCGAATCTGGCTCTGCAGGCGTCGAACAATGTTGTGTACTACCCGATACTCGTCTTGGGCTGCGACTACCACGCTACTGGCTTGCTCGGCTTGCCCAAGTAGCGCAGGAACCGCTTCAGCCTGATCGAGCCCCTTGCTGAATCCCGCAGCCAGGTTCTTGGGCAGATAACTTGTATCCAGGGAACGCGCAAGAGCGATCGCATCCTCGACCGCGCTCAAGTTTTCTGAAAACTGTTCGGAAACGTACTCTTCTATACAGATCTGCAGCTTGGGGTTGCGCGGTGGTGGTGCTGTTTCTGCCGTAAAGGCAACCCGGTTTGGCAGGTAATTCACCAGCGCGGGATTAGCCGCAACGATGCCCAGCGCCACCAACTGCAACACGATAAAAGCAATAACACCCTTATACATCTCAACGGTCTTTACGATGGCTGGCGCCACACCGCGCAAATAGAACAACGCGAAGCCGAAAGGCGGCGTCAAAAATGATGTCTGGACATTCAGTCCGATCATCACACCGAGCCAAACTGCAGTCACGTTAGCTGACGGATCTGCCAACAGAATCGGCGCAATGATGGGAACCACGACCACAGCAATCTCGATAAAGTCCAAAAAGAAACCCAGAAAAAAGATCACAGCCATCACAATGATGAATTTGGCCCAGAATCCTCCCGGCAGTTGGTTTAGAAAGTCTCGGACCAAATCTTCTCCGCCAAAGGCCCGAAACGCTGCTGTGAGCATGGCGGCGCCAAGCAGGATGATAAAGACCAGCGAAGTCGTTTTTGCAGTCTCGACCATGACCCCATTTAAGGTGTCATCTATGCGGTAGGCCCGGATCCCGCTCCAGACCAGAGCCGCCAGCAAGCAACCGCTAGCCGTTACAGCGCCAATCAAAACGGCGACATCGGTACTGGTATTGACTTGGCGAATATTGATATCAAATTGGTACAGTAAGACCCCAATCACACCCAGCGAAGCAATGCCCAGAAAGGCAGGGAGATATGCGCCCTTGCGCCCTGCCGGTAACCGATACCCAGCCATGAATAAAGCACCGGCGGCGCCAATGGCGCCAGCCTGGTTCACCGTAGCGATACCGGCAATGATCGAGCCCAGAACCAGAAAAATCAGCCCCAGTGGCGGCACTAGAATCAAAATGACCTTGCCAAAGAATGCCAGATCGAAAGCACCCTCGTAACGGACAGTAGGGGCCGCATTGGGCCGCACCATGGCATAGCAGAGAATAAACACCATGTACAGGGCCACCAAAACCAGGCCTGGAACAAAAGCACCCAGGAACATCTCGCCGGCACTGGTAGACGACACACCAAACTCCGACGGCATGGTGATCTCACCGGTCGCCGCCTTGTACAAACTCTTGCGTGCGGTACCCGCCTGATCAGTCGCACTGGCCAGTTGATCGGCGAGGATAATCAGCACGATCGATGGGGGAATTATCTGTCCGAGAGTGCCCGAGGCTGCGATGGTGCCGGTTGCCAACGGCCGTGAATAGTTGTTCTTCAGCATAGCCGGTAGCGAGATCAGACCCATCGCCACCACTGTCGCGCCAACAATGCCGGTCGTTGCTGCAAGCAGTGCGCCAACGAAGACGACAGAAATCCCAAGGCCGCCCGGGACCGGCCCGAACAGCTGCGCCATGGTCACCAGCAGGTCTTCTGCGATCCGCGAACGCTGCAACATGATGCCCATGAAGATGAAAAGCGGAATAGCGATCAAGGTGTCCCGCTCCACCTCCCAGTAGACGCCCCTGAGATTTGTTACCCCCGAAGTCAACCACTCGCCGGGACCGCCGTGGGCAAAAAATGCATCCGCATCGCCAATCGCGAGGTAACCCGCAATTGCAGCGAGACTAATCGTGATTATTGCTGACCCCGGCAAAGCAAATGCCACCGGAAATCCCACCCCCAGTGCCAGGGCCATGAGAACGATCAGCAGTGCGAGAAAAACCAACTCCATAATGATCTAGGCTAATCAGGCAGCTGCCGAATCAGTTGTCTCGAGTAGCTCCGAATGTGTCGATGAAGCCGGTTTTCTCTTTCCAGGCTCACCGCGATAGTCTGCTACCGATTCGAGAAAATAACTGACAAACTGCACCGCCATGGTCACAGCGAAAACCCCAAGAAATGCGGCCATCAGATACTTTACGTACATGCCGTAACCAGACTGGGAAACTTCAAAATTCACCACCGGCATATTGATAATCGCCCTCTTGTGACCCATGCCCACGATCATGATTGTCCAGGACATGGACAGGCCCAACACTATCGATCCGACTGCATTGACCAGGCCTTTGCGTTTAGTCTTAAACGTCGAATAGAAAACATCGACCCGAACGTGCCCTTCTTCAAGCAAGGTATAGGCACTGGCAAAAAGGAACAGTGCGCCATACCAGAATCGCACCAGATCGCCCATGAAAGCCTGCTCGTAGGAAAAGACAAAACGTGTAATTACTATAGAAAGTTCCGCCGCCACAATGAGTATAGTCAACCAGATAAAGCCCAGGGTACGCGTGAATGCTGCAATCACGAGACCGACGCCCATCAGCGGCATATGCAAATAAGTGCCACGAAATTGTGGTCGACCCAGCTTTTTGGTCATCTCTTCGCCTACCACTCCAATCAGCAGGCCTTCAACACGTAGAAATGAGACCACCATATCTACCAGGCCAATCAATAGCACAGCCCAAAAGCATGCCCGGACCAGGAAAATATTAGCATCCGAAATGAGCGCGCTATCTGCCCGCAAGGTCTGCGCTCGGCTAGACCACACATAGATCGCCGCGGCCGCAAAACCGGCGAAGTAAGCCGCGAGCTGAATCCAAGCTAAAGGCCCGGCGTTTTCTGGTAACAAGATACCCACAACACCTGGCCAGTCCCGCGTCGTTACCAGATAGTTATTGGCAAGAAACACGGCCAGAACAGCGATCAGGCACCAACTGAATACACGGACCCAGAAGGTAGCCACGTCACTGATGCTTGCAGTTGATTCTTGGGCTACAGCCATAACACCAGACAGAAAAAAGGGACGGGGCTAGCGCCCCGTCCCGAACAGACTTGGTTATTTTTTGAATAAGTTATCAGATTCCAAGAATACGGTTTCGTAAAGGAGAGTATGCCACTTCAGCTTTGGCCTGCCAGCTACCAAGCTCACGAAGCGTCGCCTGAAAATGATCATTGATTTTCTTGGCCAGCGGGCTGTGATCCCGCACACCTTCATACATTTCCGCGGAAGCCTCACCAAAACCTTCGTAAATATCTTCGTTAAACTGTTTTAACTCAACACCGTGCTCTTCTACCAGTTTGATCAGGTAGGCACCATTGTTGGCCTGGCATTCCTCGTATTGCGCCGCATGCTCTTCGTTACAGGCCGCGCTAATGATAGCGCGTTCCCAGTCCGACAGCGAACTCCACCAAGATGCATTGAAGCACATTTCAACGCCGCCGCCTGGCTCATGAAAACCAGGATAGTAGTAGTACTTGGCTGCTTCATAAAACTTCATGAAGTAATCATTGTACGGACCCACCCACTCGGTTGCGTCGATAGCACCGGACACTAAATTCTCATAAATCTGACCGCCAGGTAA
>JBBWVW010000194.1:0-7757 GCA_050256425.1 Arenicellales bacterium
CTGGCCGGTATCAAACGGTGTCAGCATGATTGAATTGAGAGTCTTGCTTGGTCACAGCACGATCAAAATGACTGAACGGTATGCGCATCTGGCACCGGAGAATCTGGGTAAAGCCGTAAGCATCCTCGAGAATCGGTCACATTCTGGTCACACTGATTTACGAACCCAGAAACACCGATCTTCACGGAGCCCTAGCTAACTGAAAGTAAGTAGTAAAAATGGTGGGCCCGGAAGGACTCGAACTGATCGATAAGTTATTGAATCGTTAAAGTAAGTTACTCAGCCGCCAATAGTTACCGCCAAAGTTATCGTCTAAAGTGCTGGATTGGGGTGGACCTGATTCGATCCAGGCAAATAAGAGAAGACAGTACTGGTTGATTACGGTGCACAATTGCATCACGATTGCACGATAGGAAAACTCCGTTGAGACAGTATGAAAATGCCGCGAGCTGTATGAGTCCTCAGGCTACGTTGTCTTGGGACTGGTATCGCCGATGACCAAAGTCGATCAGTTCGAGAGCGCTTTTCGGGCAGCTGACAAGCCGGTCTTTGAATTCCTCCAACCCGTGGTGGAGCGCGCGCTCGTGTTGACTGATCTACGAGGTGCTGATGCAACTGCCTTCCGAAATCGGGTCCGTGACTTCCTGGCGGTGCTTGGCAACGGCGTGCAGTGGGATCTCGATGATGGTGATTCCTTCACGACGATCGAAGCGCTCCTTGAGCGTGTGAATATGCGCAATCCAGACCGCATTTGCACGTATCGCAGCCTACATAGTGAAGCTTGGCGCTGGCCGTACAGCCTGGGCGAATACCTCGATGTTCTAATCCAGGTCGTGGCTTGCCCGGTGCTAGTGTTTCCGCACCCGCGGGCCGATCGTACGAATGGTCACACGCTTCAAGGCACGGATATCGTCATGGCTATAACCACCCACTTGGCTGGTGATAACTCGCAGGTCAATAACGCGGCAGGGTTTACCAACAATGGCGGCACCCTATGGTTAGCACATGTGGAGGACGAGAAGAGCTTCAGTCGATTCATAGACACAATATCGAAGATCGACGTCATTGATACAGACACATCGCGCGAACGGATTTTGGCCCAGATGCTAAGGGAACCCAGCGATTACATCCGTTCCTGCAAGGAGGTGATCGTCAGTCATCGTCCTTCGGTGCGTGTCGAGAAGATCGTAACCGTTGGCGGTCGTCTAGCTGAATTCCGCCGCCTCATTGACAAATACACCGTCGATCTACTCGTGATGTATACCAAAGACGCGGATCAGTCTGCGATGCACGGTCTTGCGTACCCGTTGGCCATCGAGTTGCGGGAGATTCCGCTGCTCTTGCTCTGATTCGATGATTCCCGCCGCGTTCGCACTTACCGGCGCCACCCAGCAGGGTCACGACGTCGCGCAAGTCCCTCTCAGTGTGACCCTTCTGTTTACGGCGCTGCTAATAGCGATGATCTTGTGTCTCGCGTTGGAGGAGAAACTCCACGCCAAGAAGTCTGTCATTGTGGGGCTCTTCGCCGTTGTCACCCTGCTGCTTGGTGCCGCTTTTGATCTACTGCCGTTCGGGAGTGTCTTGGTCGGAGGCCACGAGATCGATCTACCCGTATACGTGCCGGCGATCGACTGGAACGTGATCGCGATCATTCTCGGCTCCAGCCTGTTTGTCGACGTGACGTCGCGCTCGGGCCTATTCACCTGGATCGCGATCAAACTGACCAAAACCTCCGGAGGAGATCCGCTGAAGTTGCTTGTTTACTACGGAGTGATGACAGTGGTGTTTTCCGCTGTCCTTAACAACGTCACTGCCATGATCATTGTCGGGTCATTGACTGGAGTTTCGTTGAATCGGCTGGCGCGGAGCAATCTGCTGCTTGGTTTCCTGATTATCGAGGGGCTTTTAACAAACGTGGGTGGCCTGCTCACCCTGATCAGTTCGGTGCCGAACATCATCGTCGGCACGGCCGCCGGTATTTCGTTCATCCGCTTCTTCGTGGTTGCTGGGCCGTTCGTACTGGTGGCAACCCTGGTGACGCTCTGGTTGGGCGCTCGTGTCTTCAACGTAAGGCGTCTAGTGACCCCTGAGGAACGTGAGCAGGCCGCGCGGCTGGTTGCAGGCTTCGACGAGCGTGACGGTATCGAGAGCCAAGCATTCTTCTGGTTCGGGGCTGCGATGCTCATCGCGTTCATCGCTGTAATTGCCACGACCTCGGTTCTGCCGCTGATCCAAGACTTGGGAATGGGTTATGTGGCCATAACCTTCGGCGTGATTATGCTTTTACGTTTCAAGGCCATAGCGGACAAGTTCTACCAGGCAATCGACTGGGATCTCTTAGGGTTTTTCGCGGCGCTATTTGTGGTCATCAACGTTATGGAACACGCGCTAGTGCTAGAGTTAATCGGCAAGGGTCTCGCCCACGTCATTGGATTGGGCGATACCTTGGGCGCCGGCCTGATCGTTGTGTTAGCGGCCACTGTGAGTTCGGTTACAGACAATATTCCGCTTGCAGCGATGCTGGCAAAGATCCTTACCGCACACCCAGTCATTGGCTCCGATCCGGGTTCGCCCTTCTGGTGGGCTGTGGTGTTTGGCGCGAACCTGGGTGGGAATCTAACACCCATCGGCTCAGCTTCGACCCTAGTCGCGGTCACGATCATCCACAAATATGAGCTAAACCTATCTTTCGCCGGCTTTGTGAAACGGGCTTTGCCTTTTGCGGCAGTTCAGATTCTGCTCGCTGTTGCTTACATCGTACTTTTCGTTTGACTGTTGCAGCATGACCGTGCCTAGATTTTCCAAAAAAGAATCTCCATTCCTGATCCTTGGAGCGGTCGCGATAGTCACAGGGGCATTCGTACAGCGCATGGTTGACCCCGCAAGCGAGCCAAATCCTGTGCTCTGCAGAATAACAAGTGGGGGATTTTACCCCCAACCAGATTGACTCCAACAAGTCATCTGGCGAGGAATCAAACCCTTCACGGTCATCCTCCTGTTCCCGCTGAGCGGTGTTGTTAGTGCTGATATTTCCGGCACTGCCTTAGCCGTAGACGGCGACACCATCACTATCAGCGGCATAAAGGTGCGTCTTAGCGGGATAGACACGCCAGAGCGAAACCAGACTTGTCGGAAGGCCGGTGTAACGTGGAAATCTGGCCGTGAGGCAACTGAAACGCTGAGAGGCTGGACTTATACCAAAGAAGTCAGATGTGTATTACGGTCGAGGGCAGGAAATACTGGATCAAAGAGGAACGATCAAATTAAACACCTTGGCCAAGCGCCAAAAGATGCATTACGATAACCGCAATAACTTAAATCTGATGATCTGAACTGCCTCTTAAATCAGGGCGCTATTGGTTGAAGTTGGTTTGACGACGTACAAGGTTTGCATCCTCAATCTGCAGATTAGATGGGTACCAAGATCTCTTGAGGCGCTACCGCAGGGGTAGACTGCTGATCTTCAGGGTCGAAAGGCGAAGGGTATCGTACTAACTTGACAGAATCTCATTTTTTTGCGGGCCCAAAAGGCCATAACTCGTACCGATAACGAATTGGGAACAAAATTGACCGATGAGTCGTAACAAACCGCTGGCGAGATTAACCCCGGAGCAGTTGTATCAGGTGAGTTCCCAGACTATTTCTCATTACCAAAATTCGGCCCATGACTTTCTGGAGGGGACCCGTAACCACGATGTCAGCCAGAACATTGAGGCACTCCTCAGACATATTACGGACGATGAGCCTTACGACATCCTTGATCTCGGGTGTGGGCCTGGTCGGGATTTGCTGAGTTTTCAGGCCTTAGGACATCACGCTGTGGGCCTCGATGGTTGTCAAGCATTTGTCGAATTAGCGCAAAAACGTACCGGGTGTGAGGTGTTGCATCAGGATTTTCTTAATCTAGACCTCAAACCCCTCGCTTTTGATGGCGTATTCGCAAATGCTTCACTATTCCATGTTCCAACCCAAGAACTTGAGCGCGTGCTTTTGGCCCTATATACCTGTTTGAGGTTGAACGGGGTATTGTTCTGCTCTAATCCAAGAGGGTCCGATATTGAACAATTTGACGGAGACCGTTATGGGGCTTTTCTCCAGCCTGAAACTTGGGGGGACTTTGTTCGCTCCGCCGGATTTATTGAATTAGAGAGTTTCTATCGACCGTCAGGCCGGCCTAAAGAGCAACAGCCGTGGTTGGCGACTGTGTGGCGAAAGTCTGGGTGCAACAAAGACCCGGTGGAAGCCGTTGCAGAATCTGGCCTTGTATAAAGCATGACTGCATAGAAATGACGCGGGTAATCGCTGTCACGCATCTGCCATTTGCCGGCTTCTTTTTTGCTGCTGCGACAGCTCGGGCGGTACTTCTGTCAATACTTCCGCTCAAGGCGTTGTCGCTGCTTGGCAGTGCGCAGCATGTGAGTGTGCTCTTTTTCGTTGTCAGTGTCTGCGGTATTGGCGCGAGTCTGGGGATTTATTCGATCCTTCGCCATATCAGCCTGCGCACTGGGTTTTTGATAAGTTCGCTTGTGATGATTTTTTCCATTGCGCTGCTTTGGACGCAAGAGTTATGGACTTTCTCCCTTGGGTTGATGTTGCACGTTTTTGGCATCACCTCGATGGAAGTCATTCTAAGTCTGTATGTCATGCAGAAAATTCCCCGACCCCAACTGTCAGAATTCGAGCCATTGCGAATGGTGTCCACCGTTATGGCGTTATCAATTGGCCCCTGGTTGGGGGTTTATCTGCAGTCAAGGTACGCTGACTGGCTCCCTTTTGCGGTCGCGGCGGCAGGTGTGCTGACGACCTTGATCTATTTCAGGTGGCTAGGTCTGCATCATATGGTTATGAAGCGGAGTTCATTTGGAACGGTCAATCCCGCTCGGCACGTTCGCCACTTTTTCCGACAACCCCGTCTGCGGCTTGCCTGGATTCTGACCTTGGCACGATCCAGCTGGTGGGTGCTGTTTATCATTTACACGCCAATTTATGCGGTTCATTCCGGGCTTGGTGAGCTGATGGGGTCCGCGATGGTCTCGATCGGATCTGCATGGACTCTAACAGTCCCATATTGGGGTTGGATCGCCCGCCGTTACTCGCTACGCCTTCTCATGCGGATGGGATTTATCGTCACCAGTCTCATGACTCTCGCGATCTTCGTTTTTGCGGGAACTCCGTCAGTTGCTGTCGCGCTGCTGGTTTTCGCGGCACTCGGCGCAACCATGCTTGATGGTTCTGGCCATGTGCTTTTTCTTCGTGCCGTACGGCCGCGGGAGCGCGCTGAGATGACTGGTGTTTTCCAGACCTACAGGGATGCCGCCAACTTGGCTGTCCCGGGAATATTCGCAATACTTCTCAAATTTTTTGCCCTGCCGGTTGTCTATGCAGGCGGGGCCGGTTGGACAATAGCTGCCGCAATAACGTCTCGGCATATTCCCAGGAAGATGTAAGATCGTGAAACATAAACCTTCAGACAGTCTCGCCAGAGCTTGATGCAGCCTGGGTCGGGTATCCCTCCCTTGTAGTACATCAATAAATACATAATTGGTGGGAAAACCTGCACTTCACCTACAAGGGCGTTAGCTCCGGTGATAGATATGGTTGGTTTCACTCGGCGTCGCTCGGCAGCGCCTGGGCAACTTTTGCATTGAAGTAAGCCAGATTGCCGGCACGGCCAGTGCGGATTGAGGAGTAGATCATGAACCTAAATTACAAACATCTTGGAATGTATCTTCTGGCGGGGGTTGTGTCTGGCCTTCTTTGTCAATTGATCTATGCCGATCATGACGTATGGAAATATGTTGGCCCTTCTTTGGTGCTGGGTCTCATGGTTGCACTAGCAGGGCGTTATATCAGTGGGATAATTCCCCGCAACCCTTTACTTAGTCCTTTAATTCTTATTCTCGCCTGTGGCATAGGCTGGTTTCTGGCTTTTGAATTTGGCGTTAATGCTGTCGTGAACAATTGGTCTTATCTTTATATCGGGAGCGGGATTATCGGTGGAACAGGAGTTGCTGTCGGCCTTGTTGTAGCGTGGAAATTACAAAAGGCATGGGTTGTATCTACCGTGATTGCCTTCGCAGGTGGATTAGGTGGACTCGTGCTTAGATTCCTCGCCATCGATGATAACGAAAATTTTCCACTGTTCGCTGTCTGGCAGGGTATTGTCTTTTTGGGTATTGGTATTGCGATTCAGATTGATTCACGCAAATCATCTGTTGAGAAATGAAACCCCTCACCTTCATCCTACTGATGAGTGGTGTTGTTAGTGCTGAAAGGTTCACGGTGCTAGCGGGGTGTTGGGAGTAAATAACGGATACAAATAAAGACTATTACGCTGTGCGTGGCGTGCTTTCAACTGTGGGAGATGCGGTAGTCTGGCCGCAACGTCGATTTACAGGCGCCAGAAACATCGATCTTCACGGAGCCCTAGGTAACACAAAGCAAGAGGTAAAAATGGTGGGCCCGGAAGGACTCAAACTGGTTGATAAGTTATTGAATCGTTGCGGTAAGTTACGCAGCCGCCAAATAGTTACCGTCTAAAGTGCTGGATTCGATTGGACCTGATTCGACCCAGGTGGATTAGAAGGGGGGGTGTAGGTCAAATAGCGTCAGGATTGTCCAAATGGATAGACCGGTGTAGCTACTGGTAAAGAGTCGATCTTTCCGTATGTACCGTACATATCCCTGCCACAGCCATGACGGTGTCAATGCGGTGATTCTCGATGAGGATTGTGGTGTCCGTGCAGCACTCGATCATCTTTGCGGTCTTGGGCACACCCGTGTTGCCTGCATTTCCGGCCCGACCGACACCTCAACAGGTGCAGAGCGACTGGAGAGTTTTCAAAACTTTATGAAGATTCACGAACTGCACGGTGATCTGATCGAAGGCACCGCGAAGTACACGGTCGAAGAAGGCCACGATGCGTGCAAGAGGCTCCTCAATCGGGACAAATCCTTTACTGCAGTTCTCGCCGGTAACGACTTGATTGCATTGGGCTGTATCGATGCCCTCAGCAAGGCTGGCCAGCAGGTCCCGCGAGACGTTTCAGTGGTCGGCGCAAACGACATACCGATGCTGTCTCGAATGGTCCCTGCGCTGACCACGATCAACACGCCGATGTACAAGATGGGCAGTCCATCGGCAACGATGTTGTTCGAAGTAATCAATGGCTACAGCAGCAATTCTGTAGTGCTGCGCATGTAGCCTCGCCTGGTCGTACGAGATTCCACAGTTTCTCCGAGAGATTTATACGCGACTGTTTAAGCTAGCGTAACGTACTTCAGTATTTCGACTACCTGACCTGGTGTCTTCGCCCACGCCATCGCCGCAGCGTCGACCTCTTTGAGTGCGTGAATGATGTCCTCATCATGAAGCGTTATGTATGGCTTGCCCTTTGCCGCACAAAACCCAGCATCAAAAGCGGCATTCCACTGTTTGAATTTGTCCCCAAAACGAATTATCGCGATATCGCAATCTTGCAGGTGGGTCCTCGTGCGTATCGCGTTAACTTTTGACGATTTGTGGTCGCGCCAGAACGCGTCTTGCTCAGCGCCGAGCAAGTCACCCGCGGCGTCACTGGCCTCGTGATCAGTGACTGCTGAGGTGAATGCTATCGGCAAATTGTTTGCTGACGCTCCGTCGACTAGTTGCTGCCGCCAATCCGAGTGTATCTCGCCCGACAAGTAAACTTTCCAGGTCATGCCTATATCCTTTGCGACTGACTATCTATTGTCGATCGATGATATAGCAATTCTCT
>JBBWVW010000195.1:0-7829 GCA_050256425.1 Arenicellales bacterium
CCTACGTGTTACTCACCCGTCCGCCACTCGTCGGCACCAAGGTCATCCCGAAGGAATCCCAGCGGTCCGTTACCGTTCGACTTGCATGTGTTAGGCCTACCGCCAGCGTTCAATCTGAGCCAGGATCAAACTCTCCAGTTCAAGATTGCTTCCGGAAAACTCGACCGAAGTCTTGTTATTCCGGTGTGTCCTAAAGTCACCGAGGTGACCGAAGAACACGCTACTGTTGTTCGGAATTGGACGCAAAAGCGCCCACACAATCTGCCTGTAAATTTTAAAAGAACGAAGCGGGCCCTGATAGGACCTGCTTGAAGAGGCGCGATTATACAGCCTTAGCCTGAGCGGTCAACATTTTTCGTTGGTTTTCAGCCGTTTTATTCGACTTTAGACTGGTTTCTTGTTCTAACCTTGGCGGACCCGAGGTTTCGCCCCTATCGACCACATAAGGGCCCCCGGGACAAGGCTACTTGTTCAACCCATGAAAAACCGTTCAGTTAATCCGAATTCTCGCGATACGACGCTTGCCTACCTGCAAAATGCCACGGGTCCCCTTTTCCAGGGTCGCCTTGGGATCGCGCAGCCGCTCCCCGTCCAGGCGTACAGCTCCTTGATTAACCAGTCGCATCGCTTCGGAGGTACTGGCTGCGAGCCCTGCGCTTTTGATGATATTGGCCAGCGCCATGCTGCCCCCTTCGGACGCAATACATTTCTCTTCAAGATCCTGGGGCAATGCTCCTTGCGAAAAACGCTCGACGAATGTCTGCTGTGCGGCCCTGGCATCGGCCAAAGAGTGAAAACGCGCGACGATTTCAGATGCCAACTCAAACTTGATATCACGCGGGTTTGCACCTTCGCCGACTGATTGGCGCAGTTTTGTGACCTTTTCGAGCGGGCGAAAACTCAGTAACTCAAAATAACGCCACATTAACTCATCCGAAACTGACATCAACTTGCCGAACATCTCATCGGGTGCATCCGTGATTCCGACCGTGTTGCCGATGGACTTGGACATCTTTTGCACTCCGTCCAAACCTTCGAGCAATGGCATAGTTAATACCACCTGGCTGGGCTGACCGTATTGTTTTTGCAGTTCACGCCCCACCAGAAGATTAAACTTCTGATCGGTTCCGCCCATCTCCACATCGGTCTTCAAGGCCACAGAATCATAGCCCTGCATCAACGGATAAAGGAACTCGTGGATTGCAATAGGCTGACCGTTGCGATACCGATTAGAAAAATCTTCCCTTTCCAGCATTCGCGCGACGGTGTGCCGTGACGCAAGCCGAATAATGCCCTCAGCACCAAGGTCGTTGGACCAGCGTGAGTTGAACTCTACGATGGTTGATTCCGGATCAAGGATCCTAAAAACCTGTGACTTGTAGGTTGCCGCATTAGCCTCGATCTCTTCGCGCGTTAACGGCGGGCGAGTCGCATTCTTGCCACTGGGATCACCAATCATTCCTGTGAAATCGCCAATTAGAAATACCACGTCGTGACCCAGTTTTTGGAACTGACGCATCTTGTTGATCACCACTGTATGGCCCAGGTGCAAATCCGGTGCGGTGGGGTCAAAACCTACCTTGACTCGCAACGGTCGATCCATAGACAGCCTGTCGATCAGTTCATCCTCAAGGAGAATTTCATCCACGCCACGGCGAATCTCAGCCAACGCTGTCTTCGGATCCACTTGATTTTTTTTAGCAGTCATAACTGCGCGAATTCTAACCGACCTGCCGCTAGACCAAATGGTCACGTTTTCAGTTGCTCCACTGTTTTTATCCCGAGCACGAAATGGGTGACCAGGTGCCAACCCAACCAGGGCCCTTCCAACGGGGTTTGGAAAATTCAACGCCTTCCCGCTGGCTGAGCTCCTCCTGGCTCACTGCTGGCTCCGCCCGATCAGTCCGTGTAACGACAAAGATGATTATTCGGCGCGGGTCACGACTTAACCTTAGGATCAAGAAACAGATGGAAATCCAGTGGCTGAAAAATAGTATTCGCTTTCGAGAACCAAAGCCCAATCAAAATCCGATATACCCGTTATCGGGCCAGGCCTCACCCTTGGCACCTGGAAAGACAAGATAGATCATTACACCAAACCTTAGTATTTACTTTAAGACCGGTACGGAAATGATTTTGACGAATGAGTAAGGTATAGGTACAGTAGCGCCTAGATCAGCGCAAAAAGCGCTTTTTTTGTTGTGTACTTCCCATATGATCAGCAAGAAATCTCCAATTTTCGGTCAAGACCTACGCTACCTTGCGCGCGCCACCGCCAATAGGCCCAGGCCCCTAGGCCGGCATTCGCACTGGATGGCTACGGTGGTAATTGCCATTGCTGTCGCTGCCTGGCTGGGAGGATCGCCGGGTGCATCGGTTCAACGCTCGACAAACGCACTGAAAACACAAGTCGCCAGTGTCCTTGAGCACGACCCACTCCCCTCACCGCTTGTGGTGACCAAGGTGTTCCAGATTCGGGGGGTACAGGGTATTGATGCATCTGATTTGTCGATAGGGGCGACCGCGACTCCTTTGATTTCCAGTGCAGAACAAACTTCTGAGCGATCGGCAGAACTTGCCAGTTCTGCCACTGCTATAGCTGTGAATAATGCGGTCCTGCCTACGATCGCTGCGACTCCCACTGTTATAAGCCCCATCCCCGCGGTTACGGCAACACCCGAAGCAGTGCAGCCGTGGGAACTCATCGAGATAGCCAAAGGCGACTCACTCGTTCGAATTTTCAAGCGGCTGGATCTGGATCCGGTCCAGGCAATTACGATCAGCAAGTTGCATGGCGCAAAATCGTTAAGCAATCTTCGGCCCGGCCCTTACCTGAAAATCCGTCGCGATGGCGATGATCTCCTGTCCCTGCAGTACCAACCGGACAGTGCACATTACCTGCGAGTCGAATCAACAGGCGACCATTACCAGGCAGAGATGGTCAAGCGGCAATTTCAGATCAAGCAGCGCGAGACAGTCATTGAGATCATCGACTCCCTATACCAAAGCGCCCACCGCGCCCAGCTACCCGACTCGATAACGTACCGTCTGGCCGGTATTTTTCAATGGCAAGTTGATTTCTCGACCGATATTCGCAAGGGAGATCTGTTGACGCTGGTCTATGAAGAAAGATTTCTTGATGAAAAGAAAGTAGGTAACGGCCCAATCCTCGCGGCTAGCCTTGAGACAGGCGGAAAGACCTACCATGCCATCCGCCATACCCTAAGTGACGGCAGCGGGCACTACTACACATCCGATGGCAAAAGCCTGCGGGGCGCCTTCCTGCGCTCGCCGATCGCCAACCCGCGAGTCACCTCGAGCTTTTCCTATAAGCGACTGCACCCGGTGCTGAAAATTCGCCGGCCACACCTGGGGGTTGATTACGGTGCAATGCGCGGCACCCCTGTAATCGCAACCGCAGACGGCAAGGTTGTCCGCGCTTCGCGCAAGGGTGGGTACGGAAAAACAATCATTATCCGCCATGGTCAGCAATACCATACCCTTTATGGCCACCTGTCGCGCTATGCCAAAGGCGTCAGAAAAGGGAAATCGATAAAACAGGGTCAGGTGATTGGCTACGTCGGTACCACCGGCCTGTCCACGGGACCGCACCTGCATTACGAATTCCATGTCGACGGAAAACCACGCGACCCCCGCAAGTTCAAGATTCCGCGCACGGCATCCGTCAGTTCCAAAGAAAAGCCGGCTTTCATCGAGCGCGCCAACGACTGGGTTGCGCGGTTGGAAAGTATCCACCAGACCTAAATGCCGTTTGCCTTCTCCGGGGCTCTCCCAGATCGGACCCGGACACCCACCTCCTGATGAGCAGCGCATACATCGGCCTGATGTCTGGCACCAGCGCAGACGCCATCGATGGCGTTGCCGCTGAGATCGACGAGCATCAAGCGCGCATCCTCGCAACCGTCTCTATCCCCCTGGCGGATACTTTGAGACAACGTGTCCAGGCCGTTTCTACTGGGACGCACGACCGGCTGGATGACGTGGCAGTCCTGGACATAGACATGGGCAACGCCTTTGCCGACTGCGCAGAAAAGCTCATGGCCGAACTAAAAACCCCGCCGATTGCCATAGGCTGTCATGGTCAAACGGTCCGCCACAGGCCCGAGCAGCACTTTACGGTTCAACTGGGGCAAGGTGGCGTCATTGCCGCCCGCACCGGCATTCCCACAGTCAGCGACTTTCGCTCAGTTGATGTCGCACTCGGCGGTGAGGGCGCACCGCTGGTGCCGGCTTTTCATCGTGCCATGTTTGGGTCTGATATCGAGAATCGAGCCATCATTAATATCGGTGGCATTGCCAACGTCACCTTATTGGCGAAAGACGGCAGCGTACGTGGTTTCGACACCGGCCCGGGCAATACACTTTTGGACCATTGGTACCGCCAGCATAAACAGGGCGCCCTGGATGATCGCGGGCAATGGTCACGCCAAGGCCGCATTGACGTCGGCTTGCTCAAGCGCTGTTGCGCCGACCCATATTTTTCCCTTCCGGCACCTAAATCCACCGGGCCTGAGTACTTTAACGTGGATTGGCTAGAAGTTTTACTGGCAGGGCATGAAAGCCCTGTGAATGTACAGGCCACCCTGCGTGCGCTCACCAGCCGCACAATTTCGGGCGCGGTACGTCAACACCTGCCTGGCGTGCAGCGAATCTACCTGTGCGGGGGTGGGGTCAGAAACGATGCACTGATCGAAGAACTGCGCATGGATTTTGATGGGCTCACCGTCGACAGCACCGCTGCACTTGGGATGGACCCTCAGTGGGTGGAGGCCTGCGCTTTCGCCTGGCTGGCGCACCAGCGGCTCACGCAGCAGCCGGGCAACATTCCGGCAGTTACCGGTGCGACTCGCCCGGCGGTACTAGGCGCGCTCTATCAGCCCTGACGTTTAGATCCCGAAAGAGGCGCCGCAGCCACAGGTGGTGCTCGCATTAGGGTTGTTGACCACGAATCGGGTGCCCATCAGGTCATCAACAAAATCCACCTCTGCCCCTGAAAGGTACTGCAGACTGAGTGGGTCGACCACAACTTTCACGCCATCGCGTTCGAATTCATGATCATCACCCGCGGTCTCTTGCTCAAACTGAAACCCATACTGAAACCCGGAGCACCCGCCGCCCTGCACGTATACCCGCAGGCGCAACTCGGGGTTTGCCTTTGACTCAATCAGTGTATTGAGCCTCGTGACCGCGCTATTGGTGAGAACTAATTCACTGGTATCGTTCATAACTGCCCAAGTGAGTTGTGGCTATCAGTGAAATATGGGGGTTAACGGCTCCGGTTACAACCTCGCGCCAAAAAGGGAAAATGCACTTAAGGCGAGAGCGGTAAAGCCTGTAGCCCAGTCGTTTCATCAAAGCCATACATCAGATTCATGTTCTGTACTGCCTGCCCGGCTGCCCCTTTAACCAGATTATCCTCAACCACAAGAATGACCGCGACTCCACCATCCTGGGGCTGATGGCAGGCAAGCCGCGTGTAGTTGGATCCCCGCACGCTGCGGGTTTCGGGGTGTGATCCCGCAGGCATCACATCGACAAACGGCTCATCGGCATAACGCTCGGCATAAAGTTCGCAAAGGTCAACCGTGGTGTCGGTCAATCGAGCGTACAGTGTTGCGTGTATCCCCCGGATGATGGGTAGTAGGTGTGGCACAAATGTCAGGCCCACCGTCTCGCCAGCCGCATGGGCCAGGCACTGACGGATCTCTGGCAGATGCCGGTGCCCCCCTACCCCGTAGGCCTTGAACGAATCGGCCACCTCACCATATAGTGTTGCCACCGCCGCACCACGCCCGGCACCTGAAACACCCGATTTGGCATCGGCAATCAGGTTCTGCGGATCCACCAATCCCTGCTCCAGCAGTGGCAAAAATCCGAGCGTCACCGCCGTTGGATAGCAACCCGGGTTAGCAACCAGCCGCGCATCGCGTATGCGTTCGCGGTTCATTTCAGGCAGGCCATAAACTGCCTCTTCGACCAGCTCCGGGCAGGCGTGCTCCAACTGATACCAATGGGCCCATTCACTCAAATCGCGGATGCGAAAATCCGCTGAAAGGTCAATGAGGCGCACCCCGTTCGCCATCAAATCCCGTGCATGTGTCATCGCGACGCCGTTGGGAGTCGCGGTAAACACCACGTCGCAGGCATGAAGGTCTGCCTCGGTCGGATCAGAAAAAACCAGGTCGACACGGCCACGCAAGCTCGGGAATACATCGGATACGGGCGCGCCCTTTTGTGACCGTGAACTGATCATCGCCAGTTCCACTTCCGGATGAGTGCTCAATAGGCGCAACAACTCTACGCCGGTGTAACCGGTACCACCTATAACGCCTGCTTTGATCATCAGAAAACCCTACACGGCAAAGCCAATCGCGTATTCTAACTCTCGCTAGCCTGGGCGTTGGCCTCGCGCTCGTAGCGCCCCAGCAGAATGCCCTCATCGCCGCAACAGGTTTCCACGCACTTTTTGACCTCATGCAAGGCTGTCCATTCGGGCAAGTACCCCGAAACCGGCGCGTTCTCAGTGGCACAGTCGCAACCCTTATCGGCATACACATAAACATGAGACAGGCCGGCCTGGCGCCCCAGAGCGGCCGCTTGTTCCAATGTAGCGACGGGCGTTGATGGCACATCGGCCATCCGATACGCCGGATGAAAGCGGGTGATATGCCACGGGCTGTCTGCACCCAGGTTATCGTGTATCCAATCAGCAACCGCTGCAAGATTGGCGTTGTCGTCGTTATAACCGGGTATCACATTGGTTCGGGTCTCGACATGAATTCCCAGTTCCTGTGCCGTTTTGATTGACTGGAGCACCTCGCGTACAGACGCCTTGGCGCAGATATTCCGATAGAAGGTATCGTCCATACTTTTGATGTCGGAACAAAGCACATCAATCTGTCCGCGCAACAATGCCAGCGCTTCGTCGGTCACAAAACTGTTGCTGACGTAAACCGTGTAAAGGCCCTGTTCGTGAGCGATGGCCGCGACATCGAGTACGTATTCGAGCCACACCGCAGGTTCCGAGTAGGTAAAGGCGATGCCATCAGCGCCGCTATTAACCACTGCCTGTACCAGCGTCTCGGGCGGCACAAAGGCGGCACGCGATTCACCCCGGGCCAGAGCGTCGAGTGCGTCGGTACCCCAGGAGATATCCAGGTTGTGGCAGCCGCCGCAACGAAAACTGCAGCCGTAACTACCAACCGAGAGGACTTTGGTCCCGGGTCGGTAATGCCGCACTGGTTTTTCTTCTATACGGCCCAGATCCATCGCTGAGATGATGCCGTAGGACAGGTTGTACAGGGTGCCATTACGGTTCACGTGGGCCTGGCAAAAGCCTCTCTGACCATGATGCAAACCACAGCGCCAAAGGCAAAGATTACAGCGTGTCTTGCCGGAGGCAAGCTTCTCTTGCAGCCGGGTTGGCACCAGCCGGTACTCCGAAGTACGCTGGTCGGTTGGAAGAGCTATGTTCATCGTAGAGTAAGGGCCGTCGAGGGTTAAAGAAGAGCGCTTAATGATAGCCTCAATTGCAGGTGGCAACCCCTACTTCGTGTGTGAGATTAATTAACTATGCGATCGGCGCAACATCCCACCGCCCTTTGGGTACAGTTGTTTCTTGGGTCCAGTTACGCGGTGCTCGAGTTCGACCGACCCACCCACAGTGCCGCGCAGGCGGCGGCCGCGATCGGCTGCACTATCGCCCAGATCGCTAAATCTTTGGTTTTTGTCGGCCCGCATAACAGACCTGTCCTGGTTATTGCCTCGGGCGCTAACCGGGTTGATGAAGAGAAACTCGCTACGCTCGT
>JBBWVW010000196.1:0-3480 GCA_050256425.1 Arenicellales bacterium
GGCACGCTTGAGAATTTCATCTTGGCAGGCGCCCGCGCAGCACTTCGAGCAAGTGCAGCGCCTGTTGTTCAATTTCTACTGGTAATTCGTTAATCCGGCCTCGAAAGTAGCGATGAAACATTAGGCTCGGAATCCCGACCGAAAGCCCTGTTGCGGTGGTGATTAGTGCTTCGTATATTCCCCCGGCCAGAATTTGGGGGTCCCCGACTCCGGCGGTGGTTATGGCAGCAAATACTTTAATCATGCCAATCACCGTACCCAGCAATCCCAGCAAAGGCGTAGTCGCTGCTATTGTCCCGAGCGCGTTCAGGTATCGCTCAAGGCCGTGTACGACGTGCCGGCCGGACTCCTCGACCGCTTCTCGAACTCGAAGCGGATCACTTTCTGCGCAGGCGAGGCCAGCGGCCAGAACCCTGCCTAAGGCGGAGCCACGACGCAACGCCGCAATACGATCGGCATCCAAACGACCTTGTATCAGAGCCCTTTCTACATCAGTGGCCAAGCCTGAAGGCGTCACTACGGCGCGGCGCAGCGCTAGTAAGCGTTCCAGAATAATGGCTACCGACAGCACAGAACATACGAGAATGGGTAGCATCAGCCACCCCCCAGTACGGATCAATTCAAACATTGCTGACAGGCTCCCAGGAGAATGTCCGGAAAAAGAAGGCATTGAGGCCAGAGTATTTCATCAGGTGATTAATTCTACCCGGCCTGACTTCGGTGGGGGGTCTGGCTGGCCAGACCCGTTAATGATGCCAAAAACGTATTTGATTGTCAGCGAACGTGTCAATACTCCACCCTTGCGCCGTGGTCTCCAGATTAAGCTGGCCTCGTTCTGCCGTGTCTAACATGCGAATCCCAAGTCGTTCATATCGTCTTTTTATTTCCGGCGCCGGATGGCCAAATCGATTCACTGAGCCGCGACTGAACAGCGCCATTAAGGGTTGGGTCGCAGCAAGAAAACCCAGGCCTGATGAGGTCTTTGAGCCATGATGGGGCACTTGAAGAATATCCACTTTAAGATCATCGCCGTAACGCCTAACCAGCGTTTGTTCTGCATGGCGTTCGATATCCCCCGTTAACAACAGGCTTCCGTAGGGCCCGGAAACGTGAAGAACACAAGATCGGTTATTGATATTTTGGCTGCTATCAGGACGGCTCTTAAGGAACTGAAACCGAACTTCATCCCAGATCCACGGATCCTGCAGTTCGCAATCGCCATTGGACGCACGCTCAGGATCACTGTGATTGAGCCTGCCGATCCGAAATGCACGTTGAATTGCGGCAAGGCCTCCGGCGTGATCGTTCGAATTATGGCTCACCACCACAACGTCAACGAAGGAAATGCCTTGCCCTCGTAGCTCGGGGACTACTACTGCCTCCCCGAGACTAAAATCCCCGTAGCGAGGTCCTGTGTCGAACAGCAGTACATGGTTAGCAGTATAGACGACCGCCGCCAGCCCTTGCCCGACGTCCAGTAACGTAAGGCGAACGTGTCCGGGTGCCGGTCGTGACCCTCCACCGAGACTAGCTGCGCCAAAAAGGGCCAACAGCAACACAATAATTGGTCTGTTAACCCGCCATTTGCCAAGAACAATGACCGCAAAACACGTAGCTGCAATAGTTCCCCTGATCGGATCAAGGCTTAGGACGGCCCCCGGCAACTCCGAAAACCACTCGCTCAGAAAAAGAACCTTGGAGATTACCCAGTCGGAAATCGAAAGAAAGGGAGTTGTGATCTGACTAAAGCCAGAAAAATAAAAAATGAGGCCTATTAAAACCAGTGGAACGACAATCAACTCAAAAATCGGAACGGCAAAAAAATTAACCACCGGTGAAACCAATGAAAGCTCGCCGAACCAGATTAAAAGCAAAGGCGCAAGGCCAATCAGCAAAACTATCTGTAAACGAATTAGTGTCCGAGCATAAAAAAACAATTTGTGGAACCAGGCCTTTGTTTCGCGCCGAGCTTGTTCATCCCAATAGCTGGGGGTGAAGTGTGGATTGACCACAAAACGGACAATCAACCAGACCGCAGCGAACGACAGCCAGAACCCCGGCGAAAAGACTGATAAAGGCTGAGTTATTCCAACGGCCAGCATCGCCACCGCAAGCAGGTCCTCCGGACGGGGCCGCCGCATCGCAAGCAGCAGCACTGCACCCAGGGAAATCATGATAAAAGCGCGTACAGTAGAAACTGGAAATCCCGCAAGAGCCGAATAAGCAAATGCGCATAACAGAGCTCCCCAGACACCTGCCAGTCGTGCCGGGAGTTTGCCGGTTAAGGTCCCTACCAAGCGCCAGAGTCGGCCAACCACTATAAAACCAAAAGTGGCAGCTAACCCAACATGTAAGCCGGAGATTGCAACCAGGTGCCCAAGCCCACTTCGCCGCAAGATTTCCCAACGTTGTCGCGAAATCCCCAACCGATCCCCAACCGCGAGCGCTGCCAACACCCCTTTTTCAGACAGCGGTGGTTCATGTGCTGTTAGAAACTCACTAAACCTGGATCGCGAGCGATCAACTTTAACCCTTGTAGATAAACGCTGATGGGCCGCAGGAGGTTTGCCGAGCACGTAGCCCGTTGAGGTAATGCCTTTTTGAAAAAGATATTGCTCGTAGTCAAACCCGTGTCGATTTCTATAACCTCTGGGTTCGCGAAGTTTTACCCAAAGCTGCCACTGATCTCCCGCCTCGATTTTTGGTGCGTTGCCATACCACCGTAAACGGATCTTTCTATTGGTTTTTTCGGAATATTCGTTGACCGCCCACGATTGCACCAAGAAATCAAATCGGGTCGACAATGCGTCTCGGCCAGGCATTCCAAGAACTCGTCCGGAAATCTCGACCGGTTTATTCAGGTATACAGAATCAGGACGCGAATCAATGATAATCGCGCCGGCAATGTTCGCCCAAACCCATCCCAGCAGCAACGCAGCGAAAACCGTGTTTCGACCCGAAAGAAGGCCGCCCAGACCAAGCACCGCGAGACCTGCCGCAAGCGCAATAGGCATAAGCGCAGCCTGAAACATCACCAGACAGATCCCCAGAGCAAACCCGGAGGAATAAAAGAGGCGTTTTGGCATCCTTGCCAGGCCGTATCATTAATTGGGCCAGATCCCATTATACGAGTTTCAGATGCCAGGGAGATGCCTATGCCTCGCAAGTTACTGCGTCGGGTAATTCCGGATCGGTAAACTGTTCACCAACGAACTGGATTCGCACGCCGCTGGCTCGGTGAGGGCGACCTTTGGGACTTGGGTCGGCGGCCAGTTGCGCGAGCCGTAAGCGTGGGCTGTTTCTGGGCGCTGTTGCCGTTGCCGATTCAAACCCCGCTCGCACTGCTCACCGCGATTTTCTTTCGGGCGAATCTTCCGGTGACAGTAGTTGCCGTCTGGATCTCGAACCCACTGACCATGGTGCCGCTTTACAGCACCGGGTTTCTCATCGGTGTATCTCTCACCGGAACACCACTAGTAC
>JBBWVW010000197.1:0-6700 GCA_050256425.1 Arenicellales bacterium
CTAGAGTATCGATAATCTTAGCTGACATATTCGGTGAAAATAAACTGGATACGTTGAACGACGTTATGCTGGAGTTTGCTGCAAAGACAAACTATGACAATTTAGAATTTGTCATATCGTTGTCAACTGCAGAATACAAAAAATGGGCTCACAACCAAAAGGCTCTAAAGTCTAATAAAAAGTTAGATTTCACTGTAATAGCATCGGAAAAAAATCAATTTTCCAAGTCAGTCAATGCTGCTGTATCGGCAACCACTGGCGCCTTCATCGCAATTATTAACCCAGACCTGAAAATCTGTTCATCGCAATGGGTTCAGATCATGGTTTCAAGATTGCAGCAACCGGGGGTTAGCGCGGTTGGCCCGAAAATATTGAACCATGATAAATCTATCTATAGTGCAGGACTCATTCTCCGAAGAGATACACCACCTATGCACAGTCATATAGCGCACCCCAAACGAAGCATGGGATATTTCGGCCAACTCGGGGTTGCTTGTAACTGCTCTGCACTCAGTATCGATTTCCTAGTAACCTCTCGGAATCTTTTTAAAGAAGTTGGCCGGCTGGACGAAGAACTTTCTCCGCCCTATACAGAAACAGATTTTTGCTTGAGACTTTCCGAGAAGGGTTACCGTCATGTCTTTGAGCCAGACGTAATCGCTCGATTTAGATCATCACACCCAGCCGAAAAGAAAATTTCGAGTGATAATCAATCTCTTCACATCATGCAAAAAAGATGGGCAAGCATAATGACAAACGACCCTCTCTACAGTCCAAACCTCATTCAATCATCAGGCGGTTATCGACTAAGCAACTTCCCCACAGAAGTTTTACCCTTCTGCCAAGGATAGACGCTGAAAAATGGGTTTACCGGGTATCGATAATCTTTTGACTGTTAACCCAAGATTACTTCGGCAGCACCAAAGGCAGGCGTCCAGCGCGCTGGCGAATCTTGTCGATTGCCCGGTGTACGCTGGGATGACAGACTATTTTTTTCTCAAGGGTTCGCTTGCCCGGAAAATCCAGCAGACTGATGCCAATCAGCATGGTCAATATTCCCTGGCCAGGTAACACAAGCATAGCAATACCCATCAGCAGTAGCACTACACCCAGCAGGTTTTTAACAACGTGAGTGGCGAACCTCAGCACGGGGTGGCGGTGACGCCAACTGCCGGGAGACGCGTTATCGCGGACAAAGTAATCCGGGCTCATCCGCGTAATCGCAAAAAATATCAACGCGCCATAGGCCAGCCCCAGCAGCAACGAAGACGCCACTACCACGCCGATGGTGCCGGGGTGGGCATGCGCCCAATCAAAAACCTGTGTCAGCATGCTGTATTCACTCCGGCATAACCCAAATTCAGTTACTCTTTTTCTACCAGCCACTCAGTTGACTCGGTTGTTCTTCGGCTCATCCTTCCGTTGGGATAATGAGGCCGGGCGCACCTGAGGTGCTCGAGTCTGCCCAAAGGCTGCACTTCTGACAAATAGCGAGGCTTTTGGCCAAAAGAATAAGAGGCCACCCACTATACTGCGATGAATTCGAAGTGGACACCGTGATGCAAACTCCCCAGCCCGCGCTGGATTCTGTAACAATCGAGGAACGTCTTGACGAGATGCTCGATGCGGTGCTCTCCTCAAGGCGCACGGCCTCAGAGCCGGCAAAACAGCTAGCCAAGTGCTCACGGGCACAGCAGGATTTCGCACTGCATTGGCTGGGCGTCATCATCTCCACCAATTCCGAGATGGGCTTTCAGTTCGCCTGCCACGCCCCGCAGGCTTTTTCCGTTATGAACCTGGCACAGGCCGAACAGTGGGTCCTTCACGGCATGGATATATACGACCGCCAAGGCCTGTATCCGGGCAGCCAGGCTTTGGCGGATATTAATGGTTTTGTCCTGACGTTTAGCCAAAGCCGTACCGCTGTAGGCCTTGATCGCGATGCCGGGGCGATTCTTGTCCATTTCCTGCGCGGGCTCTCAGGTCGGGCGCTGCGGATTGAGCCCGGTGAGGCAAACTGCACTGACACCGAGGTGGTGTATCTGCCCGGTACGATCAACGATTACCCAAGCCGAGAAAAAAACCTGTCTCTGTATCGCCTGATCGCGACACAACTTTGGGCACAGGCACGATTTGGTACGTTTCGCCGGGCGAGCCCAAATGCCCCGCGCCTGTCCGAGCAACTGTCGCGCTATTCGGATCCAAAGAAGGCGCAACAACTGTTTGAACGCCTTGAGCAGGCTCGCCTTGACGCCTGTATTCGCAGAACACTGCCGGGACTCGGCCGGCAGATGGATCTACTGCTGAACCGATCACCAGAGAACAATCCAAAATGGCAGGCCCTGATCGCGCCTTTGTGCTGCGCCGATGCCACTGTTACTCATACCCTCGCCGTGCTTGAGCAGGCCTATAGGGATAACCAAGACTTAGCTTTAGCACCGCCTTGGGCAGGGCGCATCGATATCGCTCTCGCTGAACAGGCGATGGACATCCGAACTCAGCGCGAACGCGAACAATTGCAGACGAAACTTGCCCAATGGCTCAAAGATCAGCCGCTGGAGGGCAATACAGCCCAAGAGCTTAAGATCACCAGCGATGACGATCCCAAAGACGCCTTCGGGCCGGTGCCTTTTTCTATTGAGATCAACGGCGAATCAACGAGCGCGCCACCCGCGGTGAATCAGCTGGTGCAATCCCTGCTGCTCGACTTTGACCAACTGCCGACAAAGGCCCTGGCGCCAACTAGCGCGGCGAATTACGACGCCCGGGGACAACCGTCGTTAAGCCCACAAGCCGAGGAGCCCAATCAACACCAGGAAAACGCGTGCTATCACTACGATGAGTGGGATTTTCGCCGGCGCCACTACCGCAAGAACTGGTGTGTGCTGCGGGAACTCCAAATGCCGGTGGGCGAGGGGAGTTTCTACTCCCAAACCATTGAAAAATATAAAGGTTCTGTGATTGAACTGCGCCGCACTTTCGAAGCCCTGCGCGCCAGCGTACGCCGTGCGCGCCGCCAGCGCAGCGGGGATGAGATCGATCTGGATGCTTTGGTAGACGCACGCGTCAGCGCTTTTTGCGGGGAAGAAATGAGCGATCGCGTCCTCTCGCGCCTTGATCGGTCTGAGCGCGACATCGCCGTGATCTTCATGGTCGACGTCAGCGGCTCAACCAAGGGCTGGATCAATGATGCCGAGCGTGAGTGTCTCGTGCTGCTGTGCGAGGCCTTGCAGGTTCTCGGTGATCGTTACGCGATCTATGGATTTTCCGGCATGACCCGCAAACGCTGCGAGTTATACCGTATCAAGGAAATGGACGAAGCGTACTCGGATGCGGTGAAGGCGCGCATTGCCGGCATCGAACCCAAGGACTACACACGAATGGGCGCTACTATTCGCCACCTAACCATGCTGCTAAACAAAGTGCCAGCAAGAACCCGCCTGCTGATTACTCTCTCTGATGGCAAGCCGGACGATTACGACGGCTATCGCGGTGAGTACGGTATTGAAGACACGCGCCAAGCACTGATAGAGGCGAAGCGCTCCGGAATCCACCCCTTTTGCATCACTATAGACCGCGAGGCCCGCAACTATCTGCCGCACATGTACGGCGCGGTGAATTACACCCAGGTTGACAACGTCCACCGACTGCCCATTCGGGTCTCGGACATCTACCGTCGCCTGACAGTCTGAACCGAGACGCGTTTTCTACTTGCTCTTAGCGCTGTGAACAGAAAAATTTGACCTCCCTATATGTTGGGCGTATTCTCTCGGCAACGCCACAATATGTAGTGCTACTGACCAGACCCACCCATAAATAAAAAAATTAGTGGCGTATGAAAAACTTTCCAAAACTATAAGGATGATGTAGGTCACGGCGGAATCGGCGTTGCAGTGTGCGCCGGCTCTGGGGGGTGTTTTTTGCCCTGAAAACTACAGACAAGCAGACATAAAAGAATGAAAAACGCGAGCACTTTGACCGCCTCTGGCCCGAGAAACGACGTCTCCTTCCAAAGTGCATCTATTGATATCTGGGACAAGAAATACCGGCTAAAAACCAAGTCAGGCGAGGCGCTGGATACGGATATCGACCACACCTACCAGCGTATCGCGCGAGCGCTGGCCGATGCCGAAACCACTCCCGGAAATCAGGAGCAGTGGTACACCGCCTTTCTCTGGGCGCTTAGAAATGGGGCAATTCCAGCTGGACGGATCGTCTCCAATGCCGGAGCACACGAGCACAAGCCGGCCACCAGCACGATCAACTGCACGGTGTCAGGAACTATTCCAGACTCGATGGACGGCATCCTCGGCAAGACCCATGAGGCTGGCCTGACGCTTAAGGCCGGCTGTGGTATCGGCTATGAGTTCTCAACCTTGCGGCCCAAGGGAGCGTTTGTCAGCGGTGCCGGCGCCTATACCTCTGGGCCCCTGTCGTTTATGGATATCTATGACGCCATGTGCTTTACCGTATCCTCGGCCGGTGGACGACGCGGTGCGCAGATGGGCACCTTCGACATTACCCACCCGGATATCACAGACTTTATCCGGGCTAAGCGCGAGGATGGCCGCCTGCGCCAATTTAATCTGTCATGCCTTATTACAGACCAGTTCATGCAGGCAGTCAAAGATGATCGTGACTGGGATCTGGTATTCCCGGCCAACCAGTCGGATCTGGCCGAGGACGATACCCGTGTTGTCTGGCGTCACTGGCCGGTGACGGAAGGCTATCGTACCAATGAAAACGGCGAGGTTGCCTGCAAAGTCTACCGGTCTATTCCGGCTCGGCGACTGTGGAACCTGATCATGGCCTCGACCTATGACTACGCCGAACCCGGTTTTATTCTGATCGACCGTATCAACGAAATGAACAACAACTGGTTCTGCGAAGATATCCGTGCCACCAACCCCTGCGGTGAGCAGCCCCTGCCGCCTTATGGCAGTTGTCTTTTGGGCTCTATCAATCTGACACGATTTGTTGAGTCTGCCTTTACCGCTGACGCTCACTTTGATTGGGATCAGTTCCGCAAGGTGGTTAGCATTTTTTCACGCATGCTGGATAACGTGGTCGAGGTTCATGGCCTGCCGCTGGAGCAGCAGGCCCAGGAGATCCGCTACAAACGCCGCCATGGCATGGGCTTTTTGGGCCTGGGCTCAGCTTTGACCATGCTGCGGATGAAATACGGGGAACCGGAATCCCTGGAATTCACCGAGCGGGTTGCGCGCGAGATGGCACAGGTCGGCTGGGAAACCGGGATCGAGCTGGCTCAGGAGAAAGGGCCGGCGCCCATTATGCTGGATACCTTCGACATCACCCCTGAGATGCTTGCCCGACGCCCGGAAATGGCCCGCGACGGCTATAAGGTCGGCAACAAGGTCCGCGGCTCGGTGCTGATAGCCAAATACAGCCGCTACATGCAGCAATTTGATTCGCAACTTACCGATCAGATCGCCGAACACGGCGCGCGTTACAGCCACCATACCTCGATCGCGCCCACTGGCACCATCAGCTTATCTTTGGCCAACAACGCCAGCAACGGCATTGAGCCTTCTTTTGCCCACCTCTACAGCCGCAACGTCATTCGCGAAGGACGCAAGACCAAGGAAAAAGTCGAGGTACTCTCCTACGAGCTGCTCGCCTACCGCGAACTGGTCAATTCGAAGGCGGGTCCTGGCGCCGAGGGCGACAACAACCTGCCCGATTACTTCATCAGCGCCGACGATATCAACCCACGCCAGCACGTCGATGTGCAGGCAGCGGCACAAAAATGGATTGATTCGTCAATCTCCAAAACCGCTAATGTACCTACCGATTTTCCCTTCGAAGAGTTCAAAGACATATACATGTATGCCTATGAGCAGGGGCTCAAGGGTTGCACCACGTTCCGTTTTAACCCGGAAGTCTTCCAGGGTGTGCTGGTCAAGGAGCAAGACTTGGAGAACACGGTTTACCGTTTTACCCTTGACGACGGCGAGGTGATTGAAGCCAAAGGCAACGAGGAAATCGAGTACGACGGGGAAACCCACACTGCGGCTAACCTCTTTGATGCTCTGAAAGAAGGCTATTACGGCAAATTTTGAAATTGAACCTGCGCTGAGAAAAAATCCTGATGGCAATAAAGATTGGCAGACCGATATCTGAATTTGAGGTTGTCGCCTCGACTCAGCCAGACCCGGCACCCGAAAAGATGAATGCTGCAACCATCTTGCCGGATACTGAGGGCTTGCCGGCTAATGTGGTACAGATGCATGAAAAGGTCGAGCGGCCCGAAACGCTGGTGGGAAGCACCTACAAAATTAAGACGCCGTTATCAGACCATGCGCTGTACGTGACGATCAACGATATCGTCCTGAATCCCGAGACACCTTACGAAAAGCGCCGCCCGTTCGAGATTTTCATCAATTCCAAGAACATGGATCACTTCCAGTGGATCGTGGCGCTGACCCGAATTATCTCGGCTGTGTTCCGCAAGGGCGGTGATGTCACGTTCCTGGTAGAAGAACTGCGCAGCGTATTTGACCCCCAGGGCGGCTACTTCAAGCGCGGTGGCAAGTACACGCCGTCACTGGTTGCTGAGATCGGCGATGCGATCGACAGCCATATGCGCATGATCGGTATGATCCGCGACGACGGACTGGACGAGCACCAACAAAAGCTCGTTGACCAAAAACGCCGGGAATTTGAGTATCGCACTCAAACC
>JBBWVW010000198.1:0-6611 GCA_050256425.1 Arenicellales bacterium
CCAAATCGAAAGGGATAGACATTGGGAAAAAAGTTGTAGGTAAAAGGGTTAAAGGCTAAAACGGCAAAAGCCACCCAAAGAAAAGCCAGCCGCATATTGAGGCGTTTCATCCCCAGTACGAAAACCAGGCAGGCGCCAAGGTATAGCAGTTCCTGGGCAAAAATCAGTGGAATGCTCAGGACATTGCTGAATGCGATGAAGAGCGGGTACCCAAGACCTTTCATCAGGGTGAACTGGTTATATTCGCCTAGCCATTCGCCCTGGAGGATGCTTAAGGCAAGCCCCACGAACAAGGTATCGTCATGGGGTGCGGTCCGCGCGACGATTTCCTGGGGCGCAAGCAGCCAAAGTTTAATGAGGGCAATTAAGGCGCACCCAATCAGAAAGTTTTTGGTGCTGCCGGGAGTGGTAATTGAGTTGTCCATACCGTAGAAGAGGGTTGCCTATTTGCGGGGCCAGGCCCACTCAGAAAGATTACCCAGACAGTGGCAATTGTACTTGCCTGGGTGTTCTGAAGATACTTAGAGTCAAGTAGTCTGCGACTCGGATGCTTGGACGGGAGAAAACCACGTAGCGATTAGGGGCCGAGGTAGCCCGGTCGGCGTGGTAGCATTGGCGGAATATTCTTGCATGATCCCAGATGACTGATAACTCCCTAACCGTAGTAGTGCCGGTGTTTAATGAGGCCCAATCTCTACCCACCTTGTTGCCGGAACTTGTCGGTTACTGTCGCGAGCGCGGGTTTCAACTTATATTTGTCGATGACGCATCGACTGATGAGTCCGCCAGTCTGATACAGCCCGAATGCAACGGTAAAATGTGCCGTTTGATCCAGCATAAAGTCAACCGGGGTTACGGCGGCGCCCTTAAGACTGGAATTCGCAATGTAAAGACGGAATTCATTGTGACTATGGATGCGGACGGCCAGCATCGACCGCAAGACGTTGGAAAATTATGGGAATCAGGCCATCTGTGCGACGCCGATATGGTGGTCGGTAGGCGGCAAAATGGAAACGCCGGTTTTTACCGCGCTGTAGGAAGGCGGTTGATCCGCAGCATTGCTGGCCTGCTGGTGTCGTTGCCAGTGAAAGATCTCAACTCAGGCATGAAGCTTTATCGCACCCGACTGGCCCAACGCTACCTGGTGCTCTGCCCGGACAGCATGGCTTTCAGCGACATAATTACGCTGATTTTTGTTCATCGCAACAATCTCGTGACCGAAACTGATATTGAAGTCCGCCCACGGTTTCAAGGTTCGAGCACGATCACTACTGCGACCGCGATTGACACGGTTTTTGAAATTATCAATATCGTCGCCTTATTCAACCCTGCAAGGATTCTCCTTCCGATCGGTGGAATTTTTTTTCTGGCAGGTTTGTTATGGGGTCTGCCTTTTATCCTTAGAGACGAGGGGGTTTCGGTCGGGACGATGTTGCTCTTGGTTTTTGGGCTGATCTTTGTTCTGGTGGGGATCATTGCAGAACAGGTGGCCCAGTTACGTCGTGCGCAGATTACTGAGGACTGAGCCTCTCAGAGTCGATCTCGAAGGCTGTAGTACAGCATACCGGCGACAAGCCCAGGCCAGCGTAACAGCGTCCCACCGGGGAAACGGGGCTGGGGCAGGCGAGCAAACAGGTCGTAATTCTCCATTGTCCCGGTGATAGCCTGCGCCACGAGGTGGCCGCAATAGCCGGCCATCACGACCCCGTGTCCAGAGAAGCCTTGGGCGTAATAGATATCCCCGTTGACCCGTCCGACACCGGGCATTCGGTTCAGCGTAATCGCCAGGGTACCGCCCCAGCCGAAGTCGATCTTTGTATAGCACAACTGGGGAAACACGTTGAGCATGCGTTTACGCACGAACGAGGGGATGTCTGCGGGGAACCGTCGACGGTAGCTCTCGCCACCGCCAAAAAGCAGGCGGGTGTCCGCGCTCAATCGGTAGTAATTGACCACGAAACGAGTGTCGGCAACGGCAACGTTCCCGCGAATCAGTTTCCCGGCGGCTTGTTCTCCAAGCGGTTCGGTGGCGATGATGTAGTTGTTGATCGGCATGATCTTGCCCGCGAGACGCGGATGAAGCCGCTCAAGATAGCCGTTACAGGCCAACAGAACGCTCTTGGCGGTCACTTGCCCCGACTCACAAACAACCCTATGGCCGGTGCCCGTCGAGTCGATCGTGGTGGCGCGGTTCTCTCATAAAGTTGTGCGCCATGATCAAGGGCGGCTCGTGCGATTCCCAAAGCGTAATTGAGGGGGTGCAGATGCCCCGCGCTCCGATCCAGCAGGCCCCCGAAATAGATCGATGTGTCTATGTGCTCACGCATTGTTGATCGGCTGATCGGGTCACAGTCCAAATAGCCATATTTCTGCCTGAGGTGATTGCAATAGCGGTGCAGGTGTTCGGCGTGGGAGGGTTTGGATGCTGCGCTGATATGTCCCCAATGCAGGTCGCACTGAATATCATACTGTTCCACCAGGCCACAAAGAAATCGCTTTCCGGCTTGGGCTGCGCTCCAGAAACGTTTGGCATCGCGGTCACTGACCATGCTTTCGAGTTCGAACATGTCCTTTCTTTGGCCGCTTCCAATTTGTCCTCCATTGCGTCCCGAGGCGCCCCAACCGATGCGGCGAGACTCAACCAGTGCGACCCGGTAGCCAGTGCGGCTGAGTGTCAGCGCAGCAGCGAGACCGGTGAATCCGCCACCCACAATACAGACGTCTGCGTCGATCGATTCGTCAAGGGTCGGGCAGTTTGGAAAGATGCGCGCAGTGGCGGCGTACCACGACCGAATGTGGCCGGCGTTGGGCTTAGTCGAGTGTTTCATTGGTTCGTATTTCGGCGCTTGCGTGGCCTCGATGCAACCGTCGATAATAACCGTTGCGTCCATTTTCAACGAGTAGTCTCAATGAAGGCGTCCCTGGTTAGTGCCAAAGAGTTACATGGTCGTAATTTGGCCGGATCGGTACAGATCTTTGATTGTCGTTTTGCCTTAAATGATCCGGATGCCGGTCGGGCTGCGTTTGAGGGCCAAGGTATACCTGGGGCGAATTATGTCGACCTCGAGGAAGACCTTTCAGGAACGATTGGGGCCGATACCGCCCGCCACCCACTTCCATCGCCCAATGCCTGGCTCGGAAAGTTGGCTCATCTGGGTTTGAACTCCGACAAGATGATTGTTGCCTACGACGATGGTCACGGCATGTTCGCAGCGCGCCTGTGGTGGATGTTGTCCTGGATAGGCCTTGAGAATGTCTGTCTTCTCGATAGGGGTTTTGCCGAATGGACTCGCCTTGGCCTACCCGTTGAGGCCGGCGATGATTCCGTGGTTACTGAGCCCACAGAATTTGTCGGGCTGTTTGATCACAGGCGATATGTCGATGCCGACTATGTCCTTGCCCATCTGGATAGCGAAGAGACCTTGATTGTTGATGCTCGCGAGCCCGAGCGGTATCGGGGTGAGAAAGAGCCGCTGGATAAAAAGGCCGGTTGCATTCCGGGTGCCAGTAACCGACATTTCGTGCGAAATCTGTCGGGGGGTCTGTTTAAGTCACCCGATCAACTCGAAACCGAGTTCAAACACCTCTTGGATGGTGTTGAACCAAGTAGGGTTGTTCACAGTTGTGGGTCCGGGGTTACCGCCTGCCACAATCTTTTTGCCATGGAATATTGCGGCCTTCAAGGCTCGCGCCTGTATGCTGGATCTTGGAGTGACTGGATACTGGATTCCAGCCGGCCGATTCAAACCGTGGCGACCTAGAGCGCGCTGAGCACCTCGCTTATGCTTTGTTTGGCGTCGCCAAATAGCATCCGCGTGTTTTCCCGGTAGAACAACGGATTGTCGATGCCGGCATAACCTGTGGCCATGCTTCGCTTAAGCACGATCGTGGTTGACGCCTTCCAAACCTCCAGAACAGGCATCCCGGCGATTGGGCTGTCAGGAACTTCCTGGGCAGCAGGGTTCACAATATCGTTGGCGCCGATGACCAGCACAACGTCTGTGGTCGGAAAATCCCCATTGATCTCATCCATTTCCAGGACGCTGTCATAGGGCACTTTGGCCTCAGCCAGAAGGACGTTCATATGGCCGGGCATGCGCCCCGCGACCGGATGAATTGCAAAGCGGGCGGTCACGCCACGGGTTTTGAGTGCGCCTACCAGTTCGGACACAGGATGTTGGGCGTGGGCAACGGCCATCCCGTAGCCGGGCACGATGACCACGGTTTTCGCCGAGGTGAGTAATTCAGCCGTTTCACTGGCTGATACGGCTATCGTCTCTCCGTCAGCCTGTACGGCGCCGCTGCTTGCTTTGGGCGTTCCAAAACCACCCAGGATTACTGAAATAAACCGACGGTTCATCGCGCGACACATGATGTAACTCAAGATCGCTCCACTGCTGCCCACCAGCGCACCGGTAACTATGAGGAGATCATTGGCCAGCATGAACCCGGTCGCGGCTGCGGCCCAACCGGAATAGCTGTTCAGCATCGAGATGACTACAGGCATATCGGCACCGCCAATGGCCAGCACCATGTGGATGCCAAAAACCAGTGCCAGAATCGTCATTCCTAGTAGAGGCCAGATTCCGCCATTAATTGAGTCCGCCCCAACGAAACAGTACCCCAGCCATGCGCAGGCCGCCGCAACAGCCAGGTTCAATATATGCCGCCCGGGAAGGAGCACCGCTCGACTGGTTAGGATTCCCTGAAGCTTGCCAAATGCCGCGACGGAACCGGTAAGGGTGATCGCGCCGATCAGGATGCCAATAAAGATCTCCACATCGTGAATGGTCTTCTCGGCCCCAACGAAGTGGCCAGCAGGGTCAAGATAGGAGGCAAAACCCACCAAAACAGCGGCAAGACCAACAAAACTATGCAACATCGCGACCAACTGGGGCATGGCCGTCATTTCAACCCGCGCCGCAACAAACCCTCCGCCTACACCGCCAACAGCCATCAACGCTATCACTAGGGTATAACTAACCGGAGTGGCGCCAATTAGCGTGGCACCGATGGCGAGAGCCATTCCGGCAATTCCGAAAAGATTGCCCCGTTGCGCGCTCTCTTGGTTGCTCAGGCCACCAAGACTCAGGATAAAGAGGATTGAGGCGGCTATGTAGGCCGCAGAAATTATTCCACTTGGCATCACGATTCCCTGCGAAACATCCGCAGCATGCGTTGAGTGACCCAAAAGCCGCCGAAAACATTGATGCTAGCTACCAAAAGCGCAAGCGCGGCCAGAAACATGACGACCCACGAGTCGGAGCCCATCTGCAATAAAGCGCCAATAACGATTATTCCGCTGATGGCGTTGGTGACACTCATCAATGGGGTGTGCAATGCCGGGGTCACGTTCCAGATTACCTGCCAGCCAACAAATATGGCAAGCACAAAGACAGTGAAATGCCCCATGAACGAGGGTGGGGCAAGCGCGCCTATGCCCAGAATAAGTGCAACGACGCTAACTAATGCGATCAAGGTCGCTGCTGCTGATTTTTTTGGTACACCTTCAAGATGGGCGGAAGATTCAGCTACGCTCGCCGGTGGCGTTTTTGGCACAGCAGACAGACGCGGAGGAGGGGGCGGCCAGGTAATCTTGGCATCTTTTACGACCGTCATCCCGCGAATAACTTCATCATCCATGTCTACGTTGATCTGACCATCTTTTTTCGGGCATAGATCGGTCAACAGGTGGGTCACGTTGTTGCCGTAGAGCAGGCTTGACTGGGCCGCCATGCGACTGGGCAGGTCGGTATAACCAATAACCGTAATGCCATCGATCAGGGCGGCTTCGCCCGGCCGTGTCAGTTCACAGTTGCCACCTTGTTCCGCAGCAAGGTCGACAATCACGCTGCCGGTCTTCATGGAGCGGGCGGTGTCAGCGACAATTAATTTGGGCGCGGGCTTTCCCGGAATCAGGGCGGTCGTGATAATGATGTCGACCTCTCGTGCCTGGTCGGCAAAAAGCTGCATTTCGGCCGCGATAAATTCCTCGCTCATAATCTTGGCGTAACCGCCTTGGCCGGAGCCATCTTCTTGGAAATCAAGCATTAGGAACTCCGCTCCCATACTCTCAACCTGTTCTTTAACCTCCGGACGCGTGTCGAAGGCTCGCACAATTGCGCCCATGGCGCTTGCAGCGCCAATTGCCGCAAGCCCTGCGACGCCGGCTCCGATGACCAGCACCTTGGCTGGTGGAATTTTCCCGGCAGCCGTAATTTGACCGGTGAAAAAACGCCCGAAATGATGGGCGGCCTCGATCACGGCGCGGTAGCCAGCGATGTTGGCCATGGAACTTAAGGTATCGAGTTTCTGTGCGCGGGAGATCCGAGGCACAGCATCCATTGCCAGGGTGGTCACGCCCGCGCTCGCAAGGAGATCAAGTAAAAGAGGGTTTTGCCCGGGTCCGATGAGGCAGATCAGAGTTTTGCCATCATTGAGAAGGGCGATTTCGGCCGAAGTATGGTCTAAGGAAGTTTGCTCTGGAGCCCGGATCTTTACAATGATATCGCTGGTGTCCCAAAGCACCTCTCTCGATCCAGCAACCATCGCACCGCCAGCAAGATATTCGTCATCGGAAAAGCCAGCAGCTTCCCCCGCGCCGCTTTGGA
>JBBWVW010000199.1:0-3454 GCA_050256425.1 Arenicellales bacterium
ATGGCCGCTCCTCGACTACTCTGGCCTTGTTGCCTCTGCCCCGCTTTGGGGGTGTCACCAACGCCCGGTGCTTAGCGTTGGGTGCAAACACACCGTGGAAACGTGTCAGATTGACTCTGGGTTTTGGCACCAGAGCCGGCACAGCCGGTAAAAATCCGGGTGATGGATTGCGAGGCGAACCGCCCCAGCGGCCGGTGATGATCGAGGCGGTCGGCAATCAGGATCGCGCCCGACAGGTTGATGACCGCCTCCAGGATTCCGGTACCGAGCAGGGTGCCGAGGTAGGCCCCCTTCCCCACTGGAAGGGGTTGATCCACCTGATCGCCGGGTATGGACACCATACGCAGAAACCCCACTGCGGTAACCATCGTCAGCAAGCCGATGTTTCCGCTAAGCAGGGGTTTCGAATCGATGACTGCGCCATGGGTCCTGGCGACAGCAAGTAACCCGACACCCACCGCGGGCATAATACCGACCTGGATTTTCTGTGCGCGGGAAATATCCATGAACAGAAGGACGGCGGCTATCCAACCCGACAGCGCGGCCAGCGCAAACAGCGTCGAAGACCAGCTCGCTTCAGTCAGCCCGGCCAGCATTGCACCCAATACCATGACAAGCACAAGCCAGCCGCCGAGGCGCTTGCGTTGACCAGTAGGATTGTCAGGATTCATTGGCGTAGGAGCGGATCTTGTCGCGGATCAGGATACCGACCCGAATTGTTCACCAGGGCGGAACTCAAGATTGGGTCATCGTGTATTGATAAATGCGGTGCAGGACAATTTTGGCAAGCTCACTTTAGCTGGTTCGTCCTAATCGAACCCGGAAAAACCGCGAAAGAATACCACTGGAAACGGGATGGATAACCAGACGTCGAGCATTTACTATAATGGCAATCGATCATCGCCCGGGTTGCCCAACATGGCGAAACCTTTTCTAGATTGCACCGCGGAAATCACCAGCGTGAGGGCTGTGCCGAAGAATCGCTGGGCCTGGCTGGCCGCCGACATCCTCGAAGAGCACTGGCGCCTCGAACTGGATGACGATGTTCTTGATGAAATGCATGGTCTTGCCGCGTTCATCCTGATGAACCCCCACCAGGAGCACCAGCGCCGGGCCGACGAATTTAGACTGACAAAGTGCCGTCGCCTCATCTTGAAGATGAAAAACATCCTTGATGATGGCGCCGGGTTCGCCGTCCTTAACCGGCTGCCGATGGACGACTACCCGCTCGATGCGATGGTGGAAGTCTACTGGCTGCTGGGACAGCTTGTCGGCAGGCCCGTGGCACAAAACTGGATCGGCCAGGTGATCTATGATGTTCATGATTCCGGTGCCACTTACCAGTACGGCGTACGGGGCTCGCATACTACGGTAGAGCTAACCTTCCACACAGACAATGCCTTCGCCCGCATGGTACCCGACTATGTCGGCCTGCTTTGCCGCAATACCGCAAAATGCGGCGGAGCCAGTCGGATATGCAGCCTGTATACCGTGCACGACCGAATGCAGCATCGCTATCCCAAGCAGCTGGCCAGGCTCTACCAGCCGATGTATTTCGATCGCCAGAAAGAGCATTACGAGGGTGATGCGAAGGTTTCCCTGGCACCCTATTTCAGCTGGAACGGTGAGCGCCTGAATGCCCGGGCCAATACCACCCTGGTGCGACAGGGTTACGAAGTGGCCGGTGAGGAACTGGACAGCGATCTGGTCGATGCCCTGGACGCCATCGACGAAGTCGCCTCAAGCCCCGAAATCTGGTACGAAGTTCCAATGGCACGCGGCGACATCCAGTACCTCAACAACCACGAAGTCGGCCACTATCGCAGCGAATTCGAGGATCATGAAGATGCCGACAAGAAACGTCATCTGTTTCGCCTCTGGCACCGGGAGCGAGGCTCCAGCAGCTATGACGGGGGATTCCCGGACTAACGATGCCTATCCGTCCCGGGATGCTCTGAACAAATCATCCGTGACTGTTCAGAGCGACAAAAACGAAAAGCGTGGTTTTCGTTTTTGTCTCAAAACTCTGACTTAATCAGAGGTTCCCCAGGTAAGTTCCATCCCTGGCGATTGCAGCGTCGCCAGGGCGCCTTCCATGTCACCGTACCCGGTAAAACGGTACTCGTAATCCAGCTTCAGCCGTTCGGCGATCGACCGCGCCCGATCCTCCAGTTCCGGATCGACGGTCTAGGCAAGGTAAACCACTTTTCGATAGTTGCCGAAAACGAAATCCACCATGTCATCGCGCCGATCGAGGCCGAGTGATTCCCACACGAACTTGTCGAAGAATCGACAGAAAAAATCCGTCAGATAGAAGGTGGTGATATCGTCCCGCGTATACTTCTCGAATTCATCATTACCCATCAGAAAAGAGAAACAATGTGGACCCGCAATCCGCTCCGCGCCCTCTTCCTCGATGACCTGGTCGATTTTCCCCCAGGTGCCGCAGTCGCCGTACATGACGTAGATTTTTCGGTAGTCGGCTCGGCTTTCGCGAATTTTTTTACGCAGTCCGTCGGGAATCTTTTCCGGTGTGTGGTGCCAGTGGGCCGGCAGGCAAGTCAACTCCAGATAATCGAGCGCATTGACCCTGATGAGATGGACGAGCTCATGACTAAGCGCACCGCACGCAATGATTAGGCACTTGTTGTCAGTCATCGATATCGGGCCAATCCGGGTTTCGGCTACACATGTTTACCTGGTGTTACATCTTTGTCGGTTGAATCTTGCGCCTCTGAGAAAAGCTTGTCCAGCCGTAATAGCGGATAGAATGGTGCTGATATCAGCATTCGTATTTTCCCTGGCGACAACGCAGCCAACCATTCCATGACAACCGCCCGATCCTGCAGGATTTCGACTACCGTCTTCGCGGCAAGCCTGGCCATGCTTTCATCGCTGGCCTATGCAGATACAACCACCCGCACTATGAAGCACGGGGGGAAGAACGCACTTATCACCTGCACCTTCCATCCGGCCTGGTTAATCCGGCTTAACATTTGAGCTGAGTTGCCAGATCTACAAAATCTCGAGCTACAAAATCATAATTACCCCTCGCAACCAGATCCGTGCTCTGGCCCGGGCCGTGCTCAAAGGGTCGCTCTACAAAAGCTGTACGAAAACCACAATCCAAAGCGGCTTCAAGATCGCTGTTGTGCGCCGCGACCAGCATGCACTGCTGAGGTTTTAGCGACAGCGCTGCAGCAGAACCCAGATAAGCTTGCGGCTGGGGCTTGTAAGCCTGGGCAATCTCCGCACCCAGGATCACATCCCAGGGTAAGCGGGCATATTTCGCCATGTTGGCAATCAAGGCGATATTCCCATTGGAAAGTGTACCGATCATGTAGCGCTGCTTCATTCGCTCAAGCCCTGCGACCGCGTCTGGCCAGGGATCGAGCCGGTGCCAGGCGCAGTTCAGCGCTTCCTTTTCGCTCTCGCTGAAAGTGTCCAGGGAAAA